>NZ_AJTN02000248.1 GCF_000305495.1 Peribacillus psychrosaccharolyticus ATCC 23296
TATCCCCTGTGTGCCTTGTTGTGGTCCTGCTTGCTGTCCGTATTGCATCCCTTGCTGAATTCCCGGTTGCTGGCCATATTGCATCCCTTGTTGTGTTCCTGCTTGTGGTCCGTATTGCATCCCTTGCTGAATTCCCGGTTGCTGGCCATATTGCGTGCCTTGCTGAGTTCCCGGTTGCTGGCCATCATTTTGCATCCCTTGTTGTGTTCCTGCTTGCTGTCCGTATTGCGTGCCTTGCTGGCCGTACCCTGGCTGGCCTTTGCCTCCATATACGGGATTTGTCATAATGTCTACACTCTCGTATTCAACTTCTGTGAAATTTCCATGAAGATTTCCTTGCTGTGGATAATAAGACTGGTTGCCAGGTTTCATCTTCATTGCATAACTAGGTTGTGGTCCCTTTGGCGTTTTTTTACCACATCCACAATCTGAGCTTTCTTGTTGTGGCTGCTTTCCATAATATCCTTGAGTTAGCGGCAGTTGTGCCATGGCTTGCTGATAATAGTGCATTCCAAGACCAGAAGACTCACTGGATGACTCCGCTTGACCATATTGCGGCATCTGAGCTTGGGGCATCTGAGTTTGTTGATAATAACCTGGCATTTGCTGCTGACCCATCTGACTGTACAATCCATAATTTTTCCCCGATGAAGACGAGGAAGACGAAGATTCATCCATCTGATATTGTGCTGTACTCTGCATTGGTTGATAAGATGGCGCTTGATAGGACTGTTCAGATTGATAATACTGAGGCTGCTGGTACTGCTGCCCCTGTTGGTATGTCTGAGCCTGTTGATATGGATTAAACTCATTTTCGCATGGCACTTCTTGCATTGCAGGCGACGGCCAAACTGCCTGCGGACTAATTCCGGCACTCTGAACATGCCCAAATGCCCAAGGAGGAATTGGCTCACAATATCCCGAACCTGCCATGATTGGTGTAATTGGCACACACTCTTGCTCTGGAGCAATATACTCCTGTTCCGGGACTATAATTTCTTGTTGTTGTTCTTGTATAATTGTAATTTCTTCCTCAGGACTTTCCTCCAAAACTGGGATCGGTGGAATCTTAGGCATCGGCGGCGGAATAATTGGTTTTTGAACCGGCTTCGGCGCCTCTTTAACCGGCTTCTGTATATTCATATTCTTCGTCATATTTACCATATAATAATTATTAATATCAATTTCAGGAGCTACTGGCTTAGGCATTGGCATTTCTTTAACAATTGGTTTTTCTTTTACGATGATCTGTTCCTTTACAATTGGCTTCTCTTTTACTGGTTGCTGAACAATCGGTGCTTCCTTAACCAGCTGTTGCATGGGTTGTTGCATCGGCTGTTGTATTGGTGCCTCCTTCACGCCGTAATTAATAACTGCACCTTGGTTTGCAACCGATTCTTTTTTTACATTACCGGATGTACCCGGGATCTTTATTTTCATTCCCGGCATCATCATGTCCGGGTTACTTAGCTGTGAATTTAATTGCTTCAGCTCCTCAAAGCTAACGCCGTACTTTTTCGATACTTTCCAAAGCGTATCGCCTTTTTGGACTATATGAATCTTCACGTTGACGATCCCTCCTATGCATATGTCCATACATACTATGAAGAACTAGGCAAAGTGCTAACATTTTTCATGAAAACTTATGCCAAAACTAATCCATTTATGCTAAAACGCCCTTAAACAGCCTTTGAAGAATAAAAGAAATTTCACGAAAAGCTATTTACAAAGGGTTTACGTATTGAAGTAATAAGCCTCTAATCGAGGTATGTGCGAAATTGACAAGTTTATGTGCGCTTCAGGTCAATTTGCGTGCGGAAACCAGTTATTCAGTGCTCTTCACACCATTTGTTGTGCGCTTCGGTCCTGTTCCTGTGCGGAACGACTTTTCCCGTTATGATGGGGTTGGTTGAAATAGGGGGACTTTGCTTGCTAGAGATAGCTCCGATATTGTTGTTGATAAGCTTCAACTCACCGTTTGTGCGAAATTGGCAAGTTTATGTGCGCTTCAGGCCAATTTGCGTGCGGAAACCAGTTATTCAGTGCGCTTCACACCATTTGTTGTGCGCTTCGGTCCTATTCCTGTGCGGAACGACTTTTCCCGCTATGATGGGGTTGTTGAAATAGGGGGACTCTACTTGCTAGAGATAGCTCCGATATTGTTGTTGATAAGCTTCAACTCACCGTTTGTGCGAAATTGACAAGTTTTATGTGCGCTTCAGGCCAATTTGCGTGCGGAAACCAGCCAATCACCTTAAATCGCATGTGGAACAACAACTTTTCTGAGATGACAGGGTTATTGAAAATATCATAACTCCATGTCTGAAGATTCCAGCGCGCTATGGTAAAATGAGGGCAATGAGTTGAAGGAGAGATATTTATGAGTGAACAGAGGAAGCTTTATGGTGAAGAGCGACGGAATAAGCTGCTAGAGATTTTGAGGGAGAGCCCAGAGCCTGTGACGGGTAGTGAGTTGTCACGGATGACGCATGTGAGCCGTCAAGTGATTGTTAGTGATGTTACCTTGCTGAAAGCTAAAAATGAGCCGATTATCGCAACCAGTCAGGGCTATATTTACATGTCCCCGTCCAATTCGAAGCATTATGAACGGATTATCACTTGCTCACATTCTCCGGAACAGACGGAGCAGGAATTGAATTTACTTGTTGATCTTGGCATTACGATTAAGGATGTAAAAATTGAGCATCCTGTGTATGGGGATTTAACTGCTTCCATCATGGTCAGCAGCCGTAGAGAGGTGCGTCAGTTCATCCAGCGAATTGCCGATAGTAATGCCTCTTATCTATCTGTTTTAGCAAATGGCGTCCATCTGCATACCTTATCCGCGGACTCTGAACAACATCTTGACGAAGCCGAAGCTGCCTTAAAAGAGGCAGGATTTCTTATCGACTACATAAGTTGACTTAACCTAAAAAGGCCTGTCCCCAAATTGGAGACGGGCCTATTTAGGTTAAACCATTTGTGGCTTTCCCACCTTAAAGCTTGGATAGCTGCCTAGAACATTGACTTTACAGCCGAGTGCCTCCATTTCGGACATAGCACCAGGAATAAGAATGTCATCCATTTTCCTATCAATATCGATAATGAAAAAGTAATTGCCTAGACCAGTTTTTAATGGTCTTGATTCAATTTTCGTTAAATTGAGTCCACGCCAAGCAAAGGCGGATAACACTTTATGGAGTGCCCCGGAACTATCGACAGGGAGTGTTACCATGAGCGTCGTTTTGTAGCCTTGTTCACTTGTTAAATGGTCATCAAAGGTAACTTCTTGTTTTGAGACCACAATAAATTTTGTATGATTATGGCTGTAATCATGGATTTGTCTCTTAGCGATTTTCAAGCCATACACGTCTGCTGCCATTTCATTAGCAATTGCAGCAATCTTTTTATCCGGATTTTCGCTGACCATTTTAGCGGCGGCTGCAGTCGATGTTGTGCTTTCATAGGGTACACCCTTCAGCTCTTTATGGAGAAACTTATGACACTGAGCGATGGCATGGGAATGAGAATAAACAATCTCTGGTTTAAAAGACGGTGTATCATTGTCCGGGTGAATCATATAATGCTGTTCAATAGGAGCGGTAATATCTCCACGAATGGGCAGCTTTGCTTCGTGGTATAAATAATCAATGGTGATATTAACAGATCCTTCAAGCGCGTTTTCAATGGGAACGACCGCTACTTCTACTTCCCCGTCATTTACGGCATCCAGGCAATCCGGGATGGTCGAAAGGGGCACTTTATAATCGTTAGGAAATAGACGGCTTACGGCTATATCCGTGAATGTTGCTTTAGGACCCAGAAATGCAATTTGCTTATACATGTGTGACGCTTCCTCTCACGGAAAATTTACTGTTTATCTTATGCTATTTTCAGCACTTTTACAATAAATAAGTTTGAAAATTCGCGGAAAATAGATAATTAGACTGTACAAAAAATGCCCCGCACCATAAGTGGTGGGGGGCATTCATTTAAGCTCCTGTGCCAAGTACTTCAACTTTTTCAACAAACTCCATTTGACGAAGGCGTGTCATTAACTCATCAACCGGCATACTCATGCTGCCGGTATTTAACGAGAGCGTAACGTTGGCACGCCCCTGCAAAGGGATCGTCTGGTGGATAGTCAGGACATTACATCCTGATGAGGCAACTACATGTAAAAGCTCCGAAAGCGTGCCTGATCGGTCCTCCAGATAGAAAAAGAGGGTAACGAGCTGTTCTTTAACGATTGTATGAAACGGAAAAACTGTATCACGGTATTTATAGAAAGCACTTCTGCTAAGATCCACTTTCTGAACGGCGTCCCAGATCGACTCTGCTCTTCCCCGTTCTATCAGTTCCTTCGCATCTAGTGTTTTCTTCATCGCTTCTGGTAGCACATCTTCTCGAACCAGGTAAAACTTTTTATCGGTCTTATCCATAGAGCGCACTCCAATCCCTCACCTTGGCACCTAACGCCATTATCTATTCATCAATCAACAAATTCAAACTCATACTCGAGAATGCGGACAATATCGCCGTCTTTTGCTCCACGTTGACGAAGAACCTCATCTACTCCGAACGAACGAATTTGACGAGCAAAACGTTTCACCGATTCATCACGAGAGAAATCAGTCATCTTGAACAGACGTTCAATCTTAAAGCCAGAAACTACGAAGCAGCCATCTGGTTCGCGGGTAACATCGAATTCGTCTTTTTGTGATACATGTTTGTAAAGAACACGGTGAATTCCGTTATCTTCCGCTTCATCATGATCAAGAGGGAATTCTGGTGTTTGTTCGATTTTATCTGCAATCGCATATACAAGCTCACGTAGTCCTGAACGGTTCACAGAAGAAATTGGAAAAATAGGGAAGTCATCCGTTAATTTTTCACGGAAAGCCTTCAGATTTTCTTCCGAATCCGGCATATCCATTTTACTAGCTACGATTAACTGTGGACGTTCAAGTAAACGTAAGTTGTATTCATTCAGCTCATTGTTAATGGTCAGGTAATCTTCGTAAGGGTCGCGTCCTTCAAGCCCTGACATATCAATTACATGGACAATTGCCCGCGTACGTTCAATATGACGGAGGAATTGATGACCTAATCCTACTCCTTCAGATGCTCCTTCAATCAGACCAGGTAAATCCGCCATAACAAAACTGCGGTGATCTTCTGTTTCAACCATTCCTAGATTAGGGACAATGGTGGTGAAATGATAATCAGCAATCTTAGGTCGTGCAGCAGAAACAACGGAAAGCAGTGTTGATTTTCCGACACTTGGGAAGCCGACAAGTCCAGCATCAGCAAGCAGCTTAAGTTCCATTGTGATTTCACGTTCTTGTCCCGGTTCACCATTTTCAGCGATTTCCGGAGCTGGGTTGGACGGAGATGAGAAACGAGAGTTTCCGCGTCCACCGCGTCCGCCCTTAGCTACGACAGCACGTTGGCCATGTTCGATTAGATCGGCAAGTACTTCGCCGGTATTCGCATCTGTAACAACCGTACCCGGTGGAACTTTAACAATCATATCACTCGCATTTTTACCGTGCATGTTTTTAGACATACCGTGTTCACCGCGTGGTGCTTTAAAATGGCGTTGGTAACGGAAATCCATTAACGTACGAAGTCCTTCTTCTACTTCAAAAATAACATTAGCGCCATTGCCGCCGTCTCCGCCAGCTGGACCGCCCATCGGTACATATTTTTCGCGGCGGTAGGCAACGATACCGTTCCCACCGTCTCCGCCTTTTACCAATACTTTGACCTGATCGATAAACATGCAATCACTTCCTTGTTTTCTGTATGTAACCTTGATGCATTACATATATTTTTACCACTTTAAATCTTCATATCCAACGTAAATACGACACATGTTTCAGTAAATTCCGATGACACACGCTCTAGTTTATCCAGCGGCTGGGAAAGCAAACGCATAAGTGAATCATCTTCTTTGCGGCTTCCCTCTATGTCAAAGGTAAATCGAATATTCTTTGCATTTGTTTCAAAGATAGAAACGGTAAGCACATTTTCGCTAAACCCATCCAGCGATTCATTCAAAATCGTAAATAATTCACGTGTCCAGGCTGTTATCGTTTCATCGAGATCCGAACAGCCTTTTATAGTGTCGATGACCTCGAACTCACAGCGGAAAGCACAGGGCTGCCAATTTGCCGTCATAAGAAGTTCACCGAATTGCGGCATTTTCAAATTGGACAACCTTGCTTCATGCTGAGATTCAATAATGATTTCTTCAATAATGGCCCGTGCACGATCACTTCTCTCGAGTTCCAGGTTCCCTTTAATTAACTGAATCTTATTGAGCCAATCATGTCGTGAGTGGCGTAGAATTTCCACGGTCGTCCATTCATTATCCATTCCATTAACTCCTACCATTCAATAGAACATTCCATACGCTCTATCATGTCAGATGATTTCTTTAGTATATCAAAAAAAGCTAGAAGGTAGAATAGAGTAATCTCCCTCTAAAACATGAAAGCCATCGTCCAAAGGACCCGTTTCGGCACAAGAGTGCTTTGGACGATGGCAGAGCAAAGTCATCTAGGATGTAAAAAATTAAAATAGGAGCTTAGACGTTTTTGGGAGACAATAAAAAAGAAAAGCCCTGACTCCTTCCTTTTCACACATATGTAGCAAAACATTCATACGAACGAGCTGCCGCAATATATTGTGTTCAATAGAAGGAGCCGGACCCTATAAACCAGCTTCTAAAAAGATGCTGTATTATGCTTCTTGTGCTGCTGGATAAACGCTGACTTTTTTACGGTCACGACCGTAACGTTCGAATTTAACAACACCATCCACTTTCGCGTATAGTGTGTCATCTCCGCCGCGTCCTACGTTTTCACCAGGATAGATTTTAGTACCGCGTTGACGGTAAAGGATAGAACCACCAGATACGAATTGACCATCCGCACGCTTAGCGCCTAAACGCTTCGATTGGGAGTCACGTCCGTTTCTTGTAGAACCTACTCCCTTTTTGGAAGCAAAGAACTGAAGATCTAATCTTAACATATGTTCCACCTCCTATTGTCTGAGGATAATTTTCATGTATTTTCCATAATCATGTTCGATAGTCTGCAATGATACAAGCATCCCGTCCAACAACAGCTGAACCTTTTCTCGTGACGATTCTGAAATATCTTCAGGTATCACACAGTTCAGGTAGCCGCCTTGTCCGCTCTGCTTAATCTCAGGTATGACATCCGTTAAGGATTCAATTGCATTAACAGCCCCGAAGGTAACTGCCGATACCCCTGCACAAACGATATCAGAACCTTTTTTAGCAAAATCAGCATGTCCACTTAAGGTAAAGGAATGAATCCGTCCTTGAGCGACATCGAAAGTTATCTTTATCATATTCAGCCTTATGCGTTAATTTCGCCGATAACGACTTTAGTATAAGGTTGACGATGACCTAGCTTTCTATGATAGTTCTTCTTCGCTTTGTAACGGAATACAGTGATTTTCTTTTGCTTCCCTTGTTTTTCAACAGTACCTGTTACAGTAGCGCCTTCAACTAGAGGAGCTCCAACTTTCACGTCTTCGCCGCCTACGAATAAAACTTTGTCAAATGTAACAGTTTCGCCTGCTTCAAGGTTTAATTTTTCAATATAAACCGTTTCGCCAGCTGCTACTTTAATTTGTTTACCGTCCAGTTTCAATAATTGCGTACATACTTGCACCTCCTTGGATCTCTCAGACTCGCCAAGCACAGGCGTTTTACGAAACCGTAAAAACTTCGGAACCTGATTTGAGCGGTTGTAGCACGGGTGCTACAAACATAACAGTAAAATTTTATCACATATAAAAACCTCTGTCAATCTCATTCCTAGATTTTTATTCGTGCACAGATTTCGCTTGTTTAAGTTCTTTGTATGATCCAAAACGTTTGATTGTATAGCTGTTTAGATATCCTTCTATATAGGTAACAAGTAATTTCTTCCCAATCAATGCTTCAATCCATTCTCGTCCTGAATCTTTGGCTCCAAGTAAGACGTCGGCTACAGCTTGATTCATCTCGACCCAGACCGCCTCATCTACACTTCTTCGATGTTCAAACAGCTCGCGTTCAAGGCGGAATGCTACCGTTTCTGGACTATCTACTCTTCCTGTCCCTTGGCATACCTCACATTGATTCGTCAGCTTATCTTGGAGTGACGGGGATGTACGCTTCCTTGTAAGCTGGAGAATCCCAAGCTCAGTAAACCCGACAATTTGAACATGTCGATTGTCCTGTTTCATTTCCTTTGTCATCGCTGCAACAATTGCTTTACGATGCTTCTCTTCTGTCATATTAATAAAGTCTACTAGAATAATACCAGCTAGATTACGTAATATGATTTGGTGAACTACTTCATTTGCAGCTTCAAGATTCGTTTCAAACAGCGTCTGTTCTTTTTGTGCTTTGCCGATAAATTTCCCTGTATTGACATCAATAATCGTAAAGGCTTCCGTTTCTTCTATGATTAATGAACCGCCATTTGGCAATGGTACCTGTTTATTCAGTGATTCACTAACTTGTGTTTGGATATGATATTTAGTGAAAAGATCACCAGGACCCGAATCATATGTAACCGTCCATTCACTATTCTGATCATCCAGACGCTTTTTCAATTCTTGGCAGCTTTCGAAATGATCCATAATGATTTCGCCAGTTGGTATTGCGGCAATTTTAGTAGTTAACATGTCTAAGAATGTATCACGTGCATACACCAGCCCAGGTTTCTTAGCCGAATCGGCCGTTTTCACCAAATGTTGATAGGTAGCACGTAAGGCATGGAGCTGCTTTACAAAGTCGTCTTCACTTTGATTTTCCATGGAGGTTCGGACGATTAATCCTTCAAGCTCCTGCTTATGCTCAGATGCCGCTTTTCTCCAATAACTTTGTAAACGGTGATTCGTGAATTTCTTGGATACTCCAAGATAATCATTTCCGTATATGTAGACCAGTGAAGGGCTCGATAGCTCAATCATTGCACTTAATTTTGCTCCCTTGGTTCCCGATTCATCGCGGCTGACTTGAACAAGCAGCTTTTGCCCCTGATGGATATATGAACTAATCCCCTTAACGGGCAGGTTCTTACTCTTATCTTGTTGAAAGGCAGGAAGCTCATCTCGATGTAACAGTCCATTTTTATCCGCTCCATATTCAACAAATACAGCCTCCATACCCGGCATCACCTTGGTTACTTTACCTGTGTAAATATTTCCAACTGTACTTTCTTGTTGCGGCTGTGCAACTTCCAGCCTGACAACCCGTTCATTTTCCAGCAAAGCATATCGTTTTTCTCGTGTAACTAGACTAGCAATTATTTTTTTCATGACAAAAAACCCCTTCTTCATGTGGGGACAGCAGACTTGTGTTAGTCCATCCTGCAACCATTTGAAGAAAGGATATCATATCTAATAGGAATATAACAATTCACCGATACTAGCGGATGTCAATTTGTCGGAAAAATAAGCATGAAGAATCTCATTTTCATCCAGTGCCCCGCTCTCCCGTCCATCTTTCAAGACAATTACAGGATGCTTACACCCTCTTTGAAAACGTTCCAGTACTTCAATGATTTTTTCACTTTGATCCACCTTAATCGGTTTAAGCATCTCAAGTGTACTATTACGTCCATAATGACGCTCGAGAAGAAAACGAATAAACGCAAAGTATCGCTGCTTCCATTCCATCACAAGTGTAAAAATAATAAACCCAGCAATGATCCAAGCATTCAAATTCAATGGTTCAGTCAGTAAGATATAGAAAAAACCTAAAACCGCAATCGCCGTTGACAACAGGATCGTTAACCGATGAGCATCAATAAAGGACCGTTTTAGCGAAAGACCCAAAAAGAGTAGCTTCCCTCCGTCCAGCGGCCAGATTGGCAGCAGATTGAAGAGCATGACAGCTGAATTCATATAGAAAAATTGCTGATATAATTCAAAAGAAACCAGTGAAAATGAATACATCAAATAAGCGACACCAACGAGCCAAAGATGCTGGATGGGACCAGCTAAAATGACGAGAAGTTCCTCCCTCATTGACTTATTTCCATATTCCTCCGTTTCCACAGAACCACCGAATGGGAGAATCTGAATGGCTTTAATCCGCCAATTAAAATGACTTGCTGTCACCGCATGTCCCATTTCATGGACAAAAACAATGCAAAAAAGCATTAAAATTTGTGTGAAATGAGCGGTGACAACCGCAATCCCCATAACTACCCAAAGCGTCGGATGGATGTTGATTTTCTGAAGAAGCTTAATACTTTCATTCAAAGGAAATCACCTTTTTAGGATCAATAAATGCATCATCCTTTTTAATGGCGAGATAAAAGGATCCTTTTGATCCATCTTGACTTGCCGTCACTTGTCCAATTTCCGCTCCCTTTTTCACTGTTTCAAAAAGTGTTACATTGATGTTTTCAAGTTCGCCATACCATGATTCCGATTTATCCACATGTTGAATGACAATCGTTTTCCCAAGTCCCTCTTTCGTCCCGGCAAAGATCACTAATCCGCCATTCAGTGCCTCTACCTTGGAGTTACTGCCAGTTTCAAGAATAATCCCCTCTCCATTGGTTTCAAAACTTTCAGTGATCTTACCAGACACAGGCTGTGCAAATTGCCCATCACTCTCTGCCACATTCGTATTCGTGTTATCAGATGGTAAAAAGGCAATAGGCTTCCCAAACGTATCCTCATACCAGGATGACACAGCTGCAAATTGGAACTCCTGTTTCATTGCCGTAGAAACAGCATTCCGCGCTGGTTCAAACTGTGGAGAAGGATGCCTGAACAGCACAGCCACAATTAAGAATAAACAAGCTGCACCTAAGATTTTAAAAAGAAAGTATTCCTTCTTAAACAACGGATGCTCCTTTTCCCGATTACCTGATTCAAAAGAGACACTCTCATAACCATATTGCTCCTGATTATCCACTTTCATCTCTGACCACGGAATCTCAGTCCGGCTACTCTCAAGCTTACTCTCAAGCCTTCTCCGCTTTGCAATCCGATCTTGTATCTCCTTCCTGCGGTCTACCAACAAGCATCACCCTTCCCCAAGCCTTTGTAATCAGCATATGACACCCTTGTCCAGACTATGACTTTCAAATTTGCGAGGCGTGGGAAACTCGAACAGCAATTAATGCTCGAACACATTTATCGGTCCGCCAAAAATTTATCAGTCTAATTGGTCCTTTAACAGTCACCTAATTTCAACGAAAAAAACACCTCCAGCATAACTGGAGGTGTTCTACATTTATTGACCGGCAAAGATTTTCTTGAGCTTGGCCATAAAGCCTTTTGGCTGATCCTCAAGCGGGTTGAGCGGCACAGATTCACCAAGGATTCGACGGGCTATATTTCGGTACGCAATAGACGCCCGGTTGTTCGGATCGAGGGCAATCGGCTCTCCCTGATTGGAGGCTTTGATAACTTGATCATCATCGGCAACGATTCCGAGCAAGTCAATGGAAAGATGAGTGGTAATTTCGTCAATATCCAGCATCTCTCCGTTTTTTAGCATATGATTACGAATTCTGTTGATAACGAGTTTAGGAGATTCAATATGATCTTCTTTCTCAATCAACCCGATGATACGATCGGCATCACGGACAGCTGATGTTTCAGGTGTGGTTACGACAACTGCCTTGTCAGCTCCTGCAATCGCATTTTTAAAACCTTGCTCGATACCTGCTGGGCAATCGATGATGACATAATCATAGTCCTGCTTTAATTCACCAATTAATTTCTTCATCTGCTCCGGATTAACGGCCGTTTTATCACTCGTTTGCGCTGCTGGAAGCAGATACAATAAGTCATCAAACCGCTTGTCCTTCACAAGTGCTTGGTGAATTTTACAGCGTCCATCAATGACATCGACTAAATCATAAATGATTCTGTTTTCAAGACCCATAACGACATCTAAATTACGAAGTCCGATATCTGTATCAACCAAGCAAACTCTTTTACCGAGAATTGCCAATGATGTACCTAAGTTAGCGGATGTTGTGGTTTTTCCCACACCGCCCTTTCCCGACGTAATGACTATGGCCTCTCCCACGATTAGAGTCCTCCTTCTAATCTATTTAAATTCGGTCTTTGTTTCTTTAAAACATGGAGTTTTTCAACAACGATGTGTTCATCATTATCGATAAATGCACATTCCATGCCATGACCTTCATTGGTGTATTCTTCCGGTGCATGACTAACAAGTTCTGAGATTCGTAGCTGTGACGGTTTCATAACAGAAGCCGCAATAACAGCTCTCGAATTGCCGTGTGCACCTGCATGTGCGATGCCCTTAAGCGTTCCCATGATATAGACGTTTCCGCCGGCCACCACTTTCCCGCCAGGATTGACATCACCTATTAGTAATAAATCACCCGGCACCTCAAAAACCTGTCCTGATCTGATGACTTTCGCTACAGTTTCAATTTGATTTTCATCTTTCCACTGCTTTGCTTCATCATATGTCATCACATTCGACACAATCTCATCGACGACTAGCTTTTTCTTCTTACGAATTAATTCTTTAATTTCTTCCTTCTGTGCCTCTGTTAAATAACGATTGCCTATATGTACCTTTACGGCAAGCAGTGGGTCATTTTCCTGAAATCTATAATTTAAGGATAGCTTTGTTTCCAGCTCCCTTATTAATTCTGAAAACGAACACCCATCATCAAGATGCAGTGTGAGCCCATCTTTCGTACCCTTTATTAAAACATTTTGCTGACTTCTTTTATTCATGGCGCCTGTTTCACCTCAATGAAAGTATAATTCGACACAGACAGCGAATTTTCCTTTTTATCCGAAAGAAAACACGTAGATTACGATTATTCCCCTTCAGAATCGACTCTTAAACTTTCTATCGTCCGTCTTAAAGGATATGCAGTGATCACAATGAACACCAAATTCAAGAGCAGTGTCGGTACAAGACGTAGCAAGGAAAAATCACGAAAATCCACAGATGTGAAACCAAGAAGTATGTTTAACTGATAAACCGCCGCTTCGATGACGGCGATGAAAAGGAGTGTAATTAATCCACTAATCAACAAATTCGATTGTAGAATCTTCATAATCTTTGATATTAAGTAGGCAGCGACAGGGAACGCAAACGTATAAACGCCAAGAATCTCTGTATATGCTACATCATACAACAAACCAAGAATAAAGGCATACATAAACGCCGTCTTTCTCGAACCATAAATAGTCAAAAAGGCAATAAAAATAACGGTCATCCTTGGAATAAGGAAGCTTGTTCCCCCGTATAGGTATCCAGAAAAAACATTAGCCAAGACGCTTTCTCCAATAAAAATAATCAAAGCGAGCAGAGGAATAATAAGTTTTCTCATTACTCCTGACCCTCATCTTGTATTTCTGCTTCTTTTCCTGCCACTTTACGTTCAAGGACCATGACATTATTAATATCGTAGAAATCAGTGGAAGGCTGTACATAGGCTGTTTGATTCAAACCATTCTGATCAATCTTAACATCGACGACTTTCCCAATCGGCAGACCTCTCGGGAAGATTCCGCCATAACCAGATGTGATTACATAAGAATTCTTCTTAATCTTCTTATCATAAGGTATCCGTTTCAGCATTAATAACCCTTTTTCCTCATCAAATCCTTCAATAATGCCATATGCCTTGTCATCACCTTGAACAATCGCAGACACACGATTTGTCGTATCAACCGATGTCAGTAATTCGACAGTAGAAGAAAACTGACCAGGTGTTTTCACTTTCCCAATCAACCCATCTGCCGTAATAACCGCCATATTTTTCTCTACACCTTGAAGCTTGCCTTTATTAATTCGAATTAATTCATGCCACATTTGGTCGGGATCACGCCCGATGACAGTAGCCTGAATCGATTCGTATTCACGAAGACTATCTTTTTTATCCAGCGTTTTCCGCAGATCCTCATTTTCTTCGGATAACTCCTGTACTTCAGTTTTCAACTGAACATATTCATCTAAACGTGCTTTCAGCTTTTTGTTTTCATCATATGTATGCTGAAGATCACCCAAGTTCTCAACGAAACGAGTGACGGCTGACACCGGTTTATTAAATACATTTTGAGCCCAGCCTGTCGTATCCTGTATAAACTGCTCCGGCCAAGTCAATTTATCTCGATCTCTCATGGAAAATCCAATTAATGCCACGAGAAGAATGATACTAACCAGCAAAAGAATAAGCTTTTTATTGAAAAAAAACTGTGGCATGGCGATTTTCACCTCTATCATTTCCAACTTTGTCTCATACAAAGACGCAGATACGTAATAAATAAGGATTGGGCTTTTCGGATTGGATATGTCCCAGCCCGGAAAGTCCAATCCCCGAAAGATATATAAAGCAGGACAAACTGCTTACTGAAAAAAGGGACGAATAGCAGGCAAAAAACCAGCGATTACGTTCCGTCCCTTCTTAAAACCCTATATTTATCTAGAATAATCCTTTGTTCTTGTTTTAAATAATTGGATATGGTCAAGTGCTTTACCTGTTCCAATAGCTACACAGTCAAGTGGATTTTCGGCGATTAATACCGGCATGCTTGTTTCTTCACTGATGACTTTATCAAGATTGCGCAGTAATGCTCCGCCGCCAGTCAGTACAATTCCTCTATCCATAATATCCGCTGCAAGTTCAGGCGGCGTTTTTTCCAGAGTGTTTTTCACTGAATCTACGATGGCATAAACTGTATCTCTAAGTGCTGTTGAAATCTCTTTAGCTGTGATTTCAATTGTTTTTGGTAATCCAGTCAAAAGATCGCGTCCACGGATTTCCATGTTTTCGATGCCTTCTGTGTCGCCAGCCGAGCCAATTTCCATTTTGATGGCTTCAGAAGTTCGTTCACCAATCATCAAGTTATAATTTTTACGGATGTAAATAACAATTGCTTCATCCATTTCGTCGCCAGCAATACGAATTGATTGGCTTGTTACAATGCCGCCCAAAGAAATAATAGCTACTTCTGTTGTACCGCCGCCAATATCAACGACCATACTGCCAGTTGGTTCCCAGACAGGCAGATTCGCACCAATTGCGGCTGCAAAAGGCTCTTCAATCGGGTATGCATCACGTGCCCCTGCTTGTCTTGTTGCATCAATAACAGCACGCTGCTCAACCGCTGTAATTCCAGAAGGAACACAAACCATTACATAAGGCTTATTACCGAACACGCCTTTTTTCTGTGCTTCTTGCATGTAATATTTCATCATAGTCGCTGTAGTTTCATAATCAGCAATGACTCCATCTTTCATCGGGCGAAGCGCTACAACATTCCCCGGAGTACGTCCAATCATATTTCTCGCATCATTACCAACCGCTACAATTTGCTTCGTATCTGTCTGTAAAGCAACAACGGAAGGTTCGCGTACAACGATTCCTTTTCCTTTTACATAAACGAGCGTATTTGCTGTTCCTAAGTCAATCCCCAAATCTCTAGTACCTATTCCAAACATTGCGGTATCTCCCTTTCATGGACAATCTGCTTTTATAATAAGGCCTTTGTTTGCATCATCATTTTTAATAAGAAAAAACTCGGAATTTCAAAGCAATCCCTTCAAAAATCATAAACAATATTATACAGCATCGTCAAATATTTTGGTAGTGTCATAAATAACCTTTTTCCTTTAAACTGATAAATTTCTGATCTCCAATGATGACATGGTCAAGCAGTTCAATGCCGATAATTTTCCCGCATTCAACCAAACGCTTGGTTACCTCAATATCTTCACGGCTTGGCTGTGGATCTCCCGAGGGATGGTTATGGAGACAAATGATAGAGGCGGCAGACCTTCGAAATGCTTCTTTGTACACCTCGCGGGGGTGGACAATTGAGGCGTTAAGGCTGCCGATGAAAATGGTTTGCTTATGAAGAACTTGATTCTTCGTATTGAGATAGAGGCAGACGAAATGCTCCTGTGATAAAAAACGCATTTCATCCATACAATAATTCGCACAGTCTTCCGGAGAACGAATCACGTACCGATCCTGATTATTTAAACTGTTGATTCTTCGACCGATTTCAATCGCTGCAAGGATTTGAATCGCCTTTGCTTCGCCAATCCCATGAATAGCGGTGATTTCCTCGATGGATGCATCCTTTAGGAGCCGAAGTCCCTCAAATGTACGAATCAAGCGGCTTGATAGTTGAATAACAGACTCATTCTTCGTTCCCGTTCGTATCAACAGCGCAAGCAATTCTTGGTTTGAAAGACTTTTCGGTCCTTCCTGCAAAAAGCGTTCACGGGGACGCTCTTCTTTTGGCGTATCCCTGATTAACATTTTTTCTTCCATTGTATCCTTCCTTCCCTTCACAGGACAAAAAAGGAAGAATGGCCGTCTACTCTACAGGATTAGGGTTAAACGCTTTTAATTCACGGGCAAGCCGGGAAATAGGCAGACCTACTACGGTAAAATAATCACCGTCTATTTTTTTTACGAATAATGAACCATACCCCTGAATGCCATAGCTGCCCGCCTTATCAAAAGGTTCACCGCTATCGAGATAAGTCTTCAGTTCTTCTTCCTGTAGGTCCCAAAAAGTAACATGCGTTTGCTCTGCAAACACAGTGATTCGGTCGTTCTGTACGAGGGCGACTCCAGTATACACACAATGTGTACGTCCAGATAGGAGCTTCAACATCCTGAAGGCATCATTGCGGTCGACAGGTTTTCCAAGAATCTCGTTATCAATGGCTACAACCGTATCCGATCCAATAACACAGGAATCTGGAAAATCAACTGCTGCCGCCTTTGCTTTTCTTAACGCCAGTTCTCTGACTACCTGTTCTGGATCTAAGTGAGAGGCAACGCTTTCGTCAACATTGGTGTTGACCGTAGTAAATGGTATTTGAAGGAATTGCAGAAGTTCTTTTCTTCGTGGTGAAGAAGATGCTAAAATCACTGGATGCATGAAACCACCTTACCTTATTGTCATGATTGAGAGATACTCTCTTATCGTACCAAATAGATGATAAAGTAACAATCTTTGTCATCGATAATGTCGAAAACTATCTATAAAACTATTTGAAAGACAAAAAACCTCACACCGTGAGGAGGATTTGCCATTATTCGAGGTTATTCTTTGTATTTCCCGGAAAATAAAAAACTGATTATTTTTGATAGTTTTGTAAAAACATCAGCAATTTATCTTGTGTTTGGAGCAACTGCGTCTTTTCTTGTGAGCTTTGGTATTGCCGATGCAATTCAGCAGCTGCTGTCAGCTGGTTATACGCATCTGATAAGCTGGCTGAAGAGGCGTTCTTAACCTCTGTTTTAAGGGATGCTAGCTGTTTATCGATTTTCTCTTGATTAAGCTTAGAGTCGGATCCTAGGAGTTGTGCAGAAGAGTCCTGTGTTAATTGTTGATAAACAGGCACCATATCGCCAAGAATTTTTTGTTCCTTCTCGTTGGCACCAGATTTAATGTTCACTTCTTTCCAAAAAACATCTACCCCAAAGGTTTTTAAAAATACAGCCAGCTTTTTGCTCTCTTCTAATGTATTTGAAGCACCCAGGTACAACACAAACTGATCGTCTTGCTTAAAAATCTCCGCAGGTACATTCTTTTCAGCCACTTGCTGCTGAATCTCAGCCGCCGCTTCTTTCGTTGTAAAGATTCCGCCTTGAACAAGATACGTTTTAATTTCAGTTACCGCTGCCGCTGCTTTCTTTTCCTTACCTGTATCTGCCATTTTACCTGACTTTTCAGTTGGAACAGTTTCCCTTTCGTACGGCTGTGTACCACTGGTAGTGGCCGTCCCTGCAATCGTCTTTAAGACGATAAACCCTAAGCTTGTCCCAATAATCACCGCACAAATAATCGGGATTAAATACGTTTGTAAAAAAACAATCGGTTTCTTTTTGTTCGGAGTGATCCAACCGTTTCCGAAAGAAAAAAATCCAGGTTTTGGTTTTTTTATTTCCGGAACCTTTCGCTCGGACTCCTCGTCCTCTTCAGGCAGAATCCAGTCGAAGCTTTCTTCAGGTTCAGCCGCCGCTGCTGGTTTCGAATCAACAAGCGTTCCATCTTTAAACGTTTTGACCTGTCCATTTATCTTTATCGTAATTTTTTTAGGATTATTCAGGTTGTCCATCTCACAACCTCCTCATCACGGTCATTTTGTCCATCCTATCATAGAGACAAAAAAAATAACAAGACTTTTGTCGTCTTGTTATCAATAGCTTTCGTCAATTTATTTAGGCGTGACCAGTTCGACATTTAATTCAGAGATGGGCGCAGGTCCGTCTATTAACTGCTTGTTCTCCATGCGCGAACACAGCTTGCGCTTTTCACCATATAAACAGATGCTCGTCACTTTTTCTTTCTCAACCTTTACAAAGGATTCGTTAGCCGAGGCATCCCAGAGCTTTCCTGTATCAGGGTCTTTGATTTCATCCAAAAATCCCTCTTCAACAAGTAATTCATAAGTGATTTGATTACCTACATCATGGTCATTTGCCACTTGGTCTTTTAAATAATAGGTTGCCGCATCCTTGACCGCATACGAATTAGAGACAAATGACTGAGTCCTAGCTTTCTCGATAAGCCCGCCGACAGCCGGCACTGCAATCGCCGCAATGATTCCGAGAATCACGATTACGGTCAATAGTTCTATCAACGTTAAGCCCTGTTCAGATAATGTCAGTCGTTTAGCTCTCATCGTCGCCGCTCTCCGCTTTCTCTTTCACAACCGGCGAATTATTAAATGGATCCCGCTTATTACTCGGCTTCGGTGCTTCAATGGTCGGCATTTGATCTTGCAGATCACTTAGGTTTGGTGCATAAAAGACAGAGATCGTCAGCTGGTACTCTAATTTATCACTGCTTTGTTCGATGGAATGAATCTCTTCAGAACCGTTGAACGTTAAATTATCAACCTTAAGAATCCGTTTCATCGAATGCAAAGATTCTAGAAAAGCTTCCATTTCAAAAAAAGCAGGAGATTGCACAGTCATGGCAACAGATACTTTTTTGACACCTTGAGGGAGAAGATCTACAACCTCCGCTGAAGGGTCCCCTTCTTCATTAGCAGGCTCCTCTTCTGTTGTTGCTGCTTGTTCATTCGTTCCTCCTGCTGTTGCATCGCTAGCTTCCGCAGCCTTTGCATTCGCAGCTGCTAAAGCGGCGGCACTTTCTTCTTCACTTAAGGTGACCTCACCATCAACAAAAGCCATCGTTGTAATGGCACTGCCCGAGATCACTTCGGCTTTTTCTAAATTCAGCACCAATTGATCGACAGCTTCTTTAACCGGCAGCTGCTTCTGCAGTTCCACTGTAGTAGCAAAGCTTGTACTTCCAGTTGATGAAAGTTCCGCATTCAATGCTTCCATCTGTTTTTCCTGATTGGATAACTCCGTTTCCTTCGTAGTTATCTGTGTATTCAGCGGACTGATTTGCCAAAAGTAGAGACCCGTAAACAAAAGCGAAACAATCAATACGATGGCGATGAATATTAGGAACTGCTTCTTTTCGATTGCACCTTTCATTTAGGGTTCTCTCCTTCTGCTTCATCTTTTGTGTCCGATTCCTTGTCACTCTCTTTAGCTTCCGTATCATCCTTAACCGTTTGTCTGTTTAGGGAAAGTGTATAGAGGGCGAGATAACGCGGCATAAACGGATCATTGATTAACTTCGATTTATTTTCTACGTTATCTTCTTGATCATTCAAATCAATTATTTCGGCTGACGTCGTAATCCCAGTTAATTTAGCTTCATTAATCCATTCCGACTCAGTCAGCTTCGTTAAATAAAAAGCAGCTTCACGTGACGAATCAAATTGAATCGATAAATTAATACTGCCATCATCATTATAAGCAAAGTTCTTAAAGAATCCTCTCTCTGGCAAAAAGGAGATTAAATGTTGTAATACCGGTACTGTCTCAATCGGATAATCACGGGCCCACTCAACAATCTTTTCAAGTTCAGCCGCAGAATTAGAGCTTTCAAATGTAGCAATCTTTTGACTTTGTACAGCAATCGTTTCTTCCATTCGCAGTGTTTGTGATTGAAGCGAAGCGAGACTTTCTTGTTTCGCTGCATATTGCCAGTAAAATAAACTGATTCCTATCGCTGCTAGGACGAGAAAAAAGATAATAAAGACAGGCAGTCCTGCTTTACGCGGTGCTTTTTTCGGTAATAAATTAATATCGACTAGCATCACTTCACCCCTTTCAGAGCGAGTCCGCAAGACAACAGATAACGATTTGGCAGGATTTCTCCTTTAGATGGTGTTAGCAATTCCGTATCAATAAAATCGATTGGCGGTTCAAAGCGGCGGCCGATTTCTTCTGAAATTTCATCTAAAAATGGATGATCTCCGGTAAGCAAAATTTTTGTCACATCCACTGCTCCGCGATTTAAGGAATATTTATAGAAATCAATCACACGTTCAATTTCTGTATAGGTATCTTCAAGCATTGTCATATAATCTTTTTTCTCATTTTTTTCAGTACTAACTCATACTGTTCAGTTATAGTTGAGAATTCTTTTTCCCACTCACCCGCTTCATCTGAGATAGAAATCTGTCTCATAAACACCGGCTTATCATCGAAAAAGATACTTGCATTCACCGTTTCAAGGTCAACTTGCAGCAGCATGAGATGATCTTCCGCACCTGCCTGACCACTTAAATCGTACAGACGGTATAAAGACAGCGGTGAAATATCAGCGGCAATCGTCTTTAATTTACTTTCTTCTAGCAGATCACTATATTCGGAGACAACACTTTCTGGAGCAGCAAATAGCAGTAGTTCTTTTTTATCGTTGGTTTCATCAAGGACAACTGCATCAAAAACAGGATCTTCGAAGGGAAGATGGATCGTGACCCCAAGTTCCAGATAGAGGTAACCCTCAATTTCATCATCTTTTACCTCTTTGGGAATCATGATTTTCCGAATAATGATAAACGGATCAGGCACTAAAAAACGAACCTGTTTTTTTGTCAATTTCCATTCATCGATGACTTCATCGAGAATATTTTGCAGTGTCTCATGATCAAGAATCTTTCCGTCGCGAATCACACCAGCAGGCAAATAATGTTCACCATATGATTGAATCACCGGTGGATTAATGGATTTAAGTTCCGTATGCCGGATGACATGATCTTTAAATACGAGATTGACGATTTTTTTATTCCCGGTAAATGAGAGAGCCATAGAGAGTACCCCTTATCTTAAAAAGTCATGGTGCAGAGAGAAAGTGAAAATACCAGTTTAGTAGTTGTTCACCGTAAAAGTAGGCAGTCAATGTTCCAAACACAATAAATGGACCAAAAGGAATGGGATTTTTGCGTTTAAGCAGACCAAGCATCATGCCAGCAATACCAATCACAGCCCCATACAAAGTGGCAAAGAAAAATGAAAGCAAGACCAGCTTCGTACCGACAATAAAGCCCAAGAGACCAAACAATTTAATATCGCCGCCGCCCATGCCGCCTTTGCTAATCACAGCAATAAACAACAACAGTCCAAAGCCAATTACAGCCCCGAGCAAGGAATCCCACCATGGATCAAGCGGGAGAAAGAACCGTATAAACAAAAAAACAACTGTAAAAAACAGAAGTATTTTATCTGGTATCAACATATATGTAACATCGGACACAAATATAATCATACAAAGCGAAATCAATGACCAAGCAACAAATAACTCGCTTGTCCAGCCAAGCAATAATGGCGCAGCTGCAAACAACAGCCCTGTCAACAATTCAACAATTGGATAAAGCGGAGAAATCCGCGACTTACAGCCGCGGCACTTTCCGCCTAAACCTATATAAGAAAGAACTGGAACTAATTCAAAAGCCGAAAGCTCTTTATCGCAAGTCGGACAAGCCGAGCGCCGCGTTGTGAAAGACTGCTTCACCGGGACGCTGAGACCGACTACGTTATAGAAAGAGCCTAGGGAAAGGCCGAGTAAGAGTACTAGAATATAGGTTAGTAGCATAGAGTCAAATCCTTAGTTTAAATATTAATTTCAAAATTTATTTATTCAGTTGCAGGAGTAGTAGGAATTGCATCTTTAACATTCGATCTTTTTACTGCTTTCTCTGTAGCATAGATACCTCTTTCACTACCAACTTCTTTTACTGTATAAGTATAACTTTTTTTATTTGCTTGTCTTACGATTAGTACAGATGATTTTGCAGCGTCAATTACTTCACTCTTATTATCAGGATCTTCAATTTCATCCATTTGTCCATCATCAATCATATTCTGTAAGGTAAGAGTTTTCCCAGCACCTATAAGATCCGCGTCATCCGTATTCGCTGCAACCCAAATCTTCGCAGAGCTAATCATCTGTTTCGCATTACTTACATGTGCATCTTTCTTCGTATTATCAATTAATCCGCCGATACTTGGGATAGCAATGGCTGCAATGATTCCGATAATAACGACTACGGCTAACAGTTCGATAAGTGTCATGCCTCGTTCGTTTTTGAGTGCTTTTTTGACAAAATTCATGTTTATTCCTCCTAATGGTATATGTAGGGCTTTTTACCCTATTTTTCTTTCTTAATACATATAATACTATATTTTCCTTGAAGAGTATATACATAGTATGTCATTTTTTTACATGCTACATTTTGTCTACTTGGTTAAATATATCGAACATTGGGACCATAATAGCTATTACAATTACCCCAACAATACCTGCTAAAAATACGATCATTAATGGTTCAATAAGGGACTTTAGCTGGTCCGTGCTATTATCTACTTCCTGATCATAAAAGTCGGCAACTTTAGAGAGCATGGCATCGAGTGCACCGGTTTGTTCACCAATGCTGATCATTTGCGTAATCAGCGGCGGAAAAGCCCAGTGCCCCTTCATCGGTTCCGTAATTGATTGGCCGCGTTCTAATGCATCGCGGGCGTCGCGGACGACTCGGGCAATGACTTCATTTTCCACAACTTCCTCCACAATTGACATTGCTTGAAGAATCGGGACTGAACTTGCGAATAGGGAGCTGAGCGTACGCGTTAATTTTGCTAATGCTGCCTTTTGTACCATGGGTCCGAATAACGGAATTCGCATAATCGTATAATCATAGTAATATTTCGTTTTTTATTTTTTTGGACATAGGTAATTCCTACTGTAAGTAAAATAATGATTAGAACAATAAAATACCAAGCTTTTTGCATAAAAGCACTTGAACCTAATACAAATTGGGTAACTGCGGGGAGCTCTCCACCAAAATCAGAGTACATATCCGCAAATGTCGGCACGACGCTTGTAAGCAAAAAAATCACAACAACGATGGCCATGATTCCTACAACCATCGGGTACGCCATTGCTGATTTAATTTTTGAGCGGGTCACATTTTGCTTTTCAAAAAAATCGGCCAGCCTTTCTAGCGTTTCATCCAAGTTACCGCCTGCTTCACCGGCTTTAATCATATTAATATACATCGGTGAAAAGATTTTTTTATGTTTGGCGGTCGCCATAGACATGGGATTTCCTTCACGCAAGTCTTGTTCTACCTCTATGAGCGCTTTTTTAAGATACTTACTTTCCGTCTGCTCGGCCAATATCCTTGTCGAATCAACCACCGACACCCCCGCTCTAAGCAGAGTGGAGAATTGTCGGATGTAAATGACGAAATGCTTTAGTTTTACAGGATTACCAATGGTAATATCCTTAGTCAGCATCGTTTCTGGCACCATGGTCATCTCAATTACGCGGATTCCGCTGCTTCGGAGTTTTTTTACGGCATCACTTTTGGTAGGAGCGGTTACGCTGCCAGACTTTTTACCGTTTTTGTCTCGGCCGGTATAGTTGAACTTAGCCATTTACTCCACCCTACCCTGTAAAAACGTGTACGCGTTTTCCTTCGAGATAATCCCTGCATCAAGTAATTCTTTAATGCTGCTCTCGAGCGTATGCATTCCTTGAGCACGAGATGTTTGCATCACATTCACAATTTGATGAATTTTTTCATTACGGATTAGATTAGATACAGCTGCATTATTAATCAAAATTTCAGTGGCTGCTTTTCGTCCTTTTTTATCAATGGTTGGGAATAACCGTTGAGATACAATCGCCACTAGCACAGAAGCAAGTTGAATCCTTACCTGTGCTTGCTGTCCTGGTTCAAAAACATCGATAATCCGGTCTATGGTTGTCGGAGCACTAGATGTATGGAGCGTAGCAAAAACCAAATGTCCAGTTTCAGCAGCGGTAATGGCTGTTTGAATCGTTTCTAAGTCACGCATCTCACCAAGAAGAATGACATCAGGATCCTGACGAAGGGCTGAACGTAAGCCATTGGCGAAATTATTCGTATCAAAGCCGACTTCACGCTGATCAATAATACAATTATGGTGCTTATGCAAATACTCAATTGGATCTTCAAGCGTGATGATATGTTTACGCATCGTATAGTTCATATATTGAATCATCGCAGCCAGTGTGGTAGATTTCCCGCTTCCGGTTGGTCCAGTGACTAGAACGAGTCCTTGAGGCTTGGCTGCAATTTGCTTTAATGACTGAGGCAAGTCCAAATCTTCAAGCGTCGGAATTTTCGTTGGCACAATTCGGATTGCCATAGCTACACATGAACGCTGAAAATAAGCATTGATTCGAAATCTCGACACACCAGGAATTCCGTAGGAAAAATCAAGTTCTCCTTTTTCCTTAAATTCATCCCACATATTATCTGGGATGATTCCACGCGCCATTCCCTCTGTTTCTTCCGGTGTGAGAAGCTCTTTTCCGTATTTCTTTAATTCTCCATTTAACCGCATAACAGGCGGCACACCTACGGTTACATGGATATCTGACGCCTTTAATTCATGGCCTGCACGCAGAAGTTGATCAATTTTCGTTTTCATACCGCTACCCCTTTACTCTAATACTGCTACACGCAATACTTCTTCCGTTGTGGTTAGACCCTGTTTTACCTTTAACAAGCCATCATCCATTAAGAATACAGTTTTAGCCTTAATGGCCATTTCGCGAAGCTTCGAGAAGGATTCACCGTTCATAATGACCCTTCTCATATCATCTGTCAGTACGAGTATCTCATGAAGAGCAATCCGGCCTTTATAACCGGTCATATTGCAGGAAGCACAGCCTCTCCCCTTAGTTACGTGATCAACTTTGAATCCCCGCTTTGCAAAAATCTCAATTTCTCGTTTGGACGGCTCCTGTTTTTGCCCACAATCTCGGCAAACCCGGCGGACAAGTCGTTGTGCAACAACCCCGCTCAATGAAGAGGCAACTAGAAACGGTTCAACCCCCATATCTACAAGCCTTGTGATCGTACCGAGCGAGTCATTTGTATGAATCGTACTTAAGACCAAATGACCCGTGAGCGAAGCTCTGATGGATACTTCAGCTGTTTCCCTGTCCCGGATTTCTCCAACCATAATAATATTTGGATCTTGACGAAGAATGGAACGAAGTCCTGCCGCAAAGGTCATCCCAACATTGGCATTCACTTGGATTTGATTAATTCCTTCCAATTGATATTCAACTGGATCTTCAATCGTAATGATATTCACTTCTTCGCTGTTCAAGAGATTCAGCGCAGCATACAATGTGGATGATTTTCCTGAACCTGTTGGACCGGTTATCAGGACAATCCCATTGGGCTGATCGAGCATCGTACGAAAACGCTGCAGATTTAAGTTATTGAAGCCCAGCTTATTTAAATCATTCAACGAACTGCCAAGATCGAGAATCCGGAGAACGATTTTTTCACCAAACACTGTTGGAAGACTCGATACCCGTAAATCAATCGGCGAGAATTCTAAATTGACTTTAATCCGGCCATCCTGGGGAACCCGGTGTTCGGTTATATCTAATTTAGCCATGATTTTAATTCGAGCGGTCAGAACATTTTGCATCGATTTTGGCAATACTTTTTCGGTACGCAACACTCCATCGATCCGATAGCGGACAACGATCTTAGTTTCTTGGGGATCGATATGAACATCACTCGCCTTTTGTGTGACCGCATTGGAGAGAATTTGGTTCACCAAGCGAATCACCGGAGAGTCTTGATCCCCTCTTTGCTCTTCTTGAACAGCATTTTTTGAACTGGAGAGGTCATCTAATAGCTCGACTAGCCCTTCATCCATGTCGTAATACTTAGAAATCGTCCGCAGGATATCATCCTTTGTCGCAATGGCCGTTTCAATTTGAAAACCTGTCGCCAAACGTAAATCGTCAATTGCTATAAAGTCCATGGGATCGGCCATCGCAATATAGAGCCGTTCTCCGTCTTTTTTCAAGGGAATAAGCAAATTTCGTTTAGCCGTTTCCTTCGATAGCAGCGCGAATAATTTTGGATCAAATGGATAATTAAATAAACTGACATGCGGAATTCCAAGCTGAAATTCTAGAACTTCGATCAGCTGCTGCTCTGTAATAAATCCTTTACGAAGCAAGACGTCTCCGAGACGCTGACTTTTCGTTTTTTCCTCTAATGCAGCATGAAGCTGATCTTCATTAATAAGACCAGCTTCTACTAATAAATCACCTAAACGTTTTCGGGTTTGTGACATAGTTAAACCCCGCTTTTCTTATTTTTCCGGTGCATCTGGATCTTCCCAGATATTATCATCGGAATCCTCTGTTCGTTCAGAATCAACTTCCTTGTTCGGTGTGGGCGAATCTGAGTCCGTAGAGTCACCAGTTTCCCCCTGATTGTCACTCTCATCTGTTTCTTCCGTACGACCATCCTCACTATCGGAACCCGACTCATCTTCCACACCATCACTGTCTTCATCAATCACATCATCAGCAGGATCATCTGATTCTTCATCCTTACTATCAACTACTGGAACAGATAATGGATGAATTTCTATTCGATGAATGGGCGCATAAAAATCTTCTGAAATCTCTTCAGTTTCAATTAAATCCCCTTTTTCATCAGAAATTTCCCGTGTGATTTTAATTGAAATTCCTTCTTTACCTGGTTCAGTTACGGTCATCTGTCCGCTGGTAAGCTGTGAGTCAAACTGAATGATTGTTTTTGGTTGATACCGTTTTTCGGCATTTTTCTTTACGTTGTAGTGATTCAAAAATGATTTCCCTTTGAGGACCACATTTAGGTTTTTACCACTTTGCGTAAACTCAAGAAAATACGAATCTTCATTTATGTTAGAAAAAACCAAATCAGTATTCTTTTTCGCATTAACCTTCGCTTCCATACCCAGATTCGCATAGCTTGGAAGCTTTGTATTTACGCTTCGTTCGATAATCGCAAAATTCGTTGGAAGAATAGTTTCATAGATGCCTGTCGCAATCCGGCTCAAAGCACCCGTACTATAGGTTTTATCTTCTTGCAGGTCCTTCAGTTTGTTCAACAGCGAAAATTGTGTTCTTCCCTGAATCTCTACTGGCTGTATCAAGCTGATAATCTCTTTTATTTCATTACTATATTTTCCTGTTTTAATGACTGCTTTTGCGATTACTTCATCCTCAGCAGTCACTCCATCCAAATAATTTTCTAAATGGAATCGATAAGAACCAGCGGTAAGCATGGTCGCGCTAGCACTGATATCATTTGCCAGCTGCTCCGTATTGACCGCTTCCGAAGATAGTGAAATGGAAGTATCGTATACTGCTTCCACCAAAGTATCCTGATCAATAACCACTGTTACTAGATTTTTTTGACCAGATTTCACATTTGCCAGCGTTTCTTCCACTTGAAACTGTATATCGACATCTTTAGCTGGATTTTCAATTTCTTTATACGTAAGATTAATGGCCGTTCCTTGCTTCCAAGCTACAATCTCTTCCTCTAGTAAATTCTTAATCTCTGGTTTCGTCTTGCCTGAAATATTCAGGCTGCCAAGTGTCGTTCCTGGTTCCATAATATCTTGGTCATTGACCAATTTATTAAACGCTGATGCCCCAAAATGTGAAAAACTGAGGATATAACCTGTTGATAGGATAAGAGCAAGAAATAATTTCAGCGTTTGCTGGTTCCTCACATTCAGTTCTCTCCTTTTAGACGATTACGCTTCCACATTCATGGACAAACCAACCAGTACACCCGGTCCCACTTCTTGTGCATGCCTAATGTCTTCCTCTGATAAAACAGAGCCTTCAGTGAAAAGTATGTTCCCTGATGGATCTTCGACATTACGAATTAATTTCTTTCCTTTTAACAACTCAATTTGCTTATTTTTGATTTCCATACCCTCGTCAAAAAACATTCCCTCTTCCCCATCATCACTGTTAAGTAATTGGTTCGGGTTATCGAGGAAGTAACTCGGCGCATCTTCAGTGACGATTAAAATATCTTTTCCAAATGTTAGAACGGTTTCAGAAGGAAGAATCACTTCTTTATCCTTAATTTTAATCAGCATACCTATCACATGACCGTTTTCTTCATCTGTAAAAAATTCCAAAACCGATCCTAGAAGCTCACCTTTACGAGTCATTACTCTTGCATCTGTTATTTTAATTTTTTTATTGACGAGCTGGTTCGCAATTGGAATTTCATTCAAATCAATAACCGCGCCCTCACTATCTACTGTCAGTGCATACTCTCCAATTCCAATTACTTTTTTAAATGGAATGGCTTTTACACTTACCTGCCAGTCTTCATGCTCTATTGTTAGAAAATCGACCGATCCTTTTTCAGGATTGATCACCAATGATTTAACTGTACCAATTTCCAGTCCCTCTGAAATACTTATAATGGGAAGTCCTAGCATTTGTGCGCTTGTTCTCATTTCTTCACCCTACCTAGTCTTTGAATTTAGATTATTGTATGCTGCTTATCTAGTTGTTTAAAATGATAATCTAGTATGATCCCTTGCAGAAACGGTTTTTCAGATAATTAATTTCTGCCAGCACAACCGGGTATGCCTGAAATTTGTCCTCTAAACGTTCTAAAAGCTGTGACAGTTTTTCTTGATTCTTCGTCTGAACGTACTGCTGAATTAAAATGTTGGCAAATATATAATAATCCTGATGCGGCAGACTATCGTCTAAATAACTGCTGACCAGCAGTTCATAATCATGATCACTCTTCTGTTTTTTAGCAAGTTTTAATTCCTCAATCAATGTCTGGAACAACTCTTGTTGGAGCTTGGTTTTATGAACAGGCATTTCAGATTGAGCATCTTCCTTTACCGCTTCTTGTTGTTCAGTACTAGTATCTATATCGGTCATAACTGGTGCTTCTAAAGCACGTTCTGCTATAACTTCTACGTCCTGCTCCATGATTTCTAAATGTTCATCAATTTCCTCAGGACCTTCTGCTGCTTCTGGTTCCTCTATGAACTTAAGGATTTCTTCTGAATCAATTTCTTCCACTACATTCTGTCCAACCCACTCAGGTTGTTCTTCTAAACTAGCAGCGGCTTCACTGTCAGTAAACATTTCAACATAGACATTCTCTTCAAGTGGATCTATTTCTTCAATAAGATTTTCACTTTCAAGAAGCTCAGCCAGCGAAATGACTTCCTCAGATTCCTTACCTGCATCACTAATCAGATTTTCATCTTTGTTTACAGGTAATTCTTCCTCAGCAACCAACTCTTCCTTGATTGTCTCCGGCTCCAACACTTCTAAAAATAGATCTTCATCCCACTCATCCACAACTTCTGCTTCTGTTTCATCAGGCTCTACAACCTCTAAAAATAGGTCCTCATCCCACTCTTCTACTTCTTCCGGCAAAAGAGAAACGGTAGGATTAGTCAGTACACTTCCTTCTTCACTAAGAACTTCTTTGTCATCCAAAGGCTCCATTACTTCTAAAAATAAGTCCTCGTCCCACTCTTCTACTAGCTCCGACTCAGAAGCGGCCGGCTTGTCCTCATATTCTACATTTGAATTTTCCAAGTCCTTTTGGTTTTGGAAAAAGTCAAACTCTTCGGAAGTTAAAACTGGGGCTGGCTCAGATTGAGCTTCAGGAGCATTCTTAATTTCTTTTTCTAAAATAATGTGTTCTAAATCTGGTTCACTATCAAAATCAACTATTTCTTCTTCTGATTCATGAAGAAGCTGTTCGAAATCTTGATCTCCTTGTTCACTATAATTGCTCGCCTGTTCAGTTCCTTTGTCATTTACTGTCGATTCGGCAGCGTAATTGTATGAATAGTCCTCTTTACCTTGTTCCTTTCCTATCAAAGTAAATAGCTCGGTTTTCTTCTCAAATAGATAGGTAAATATAACGAGAAGAAGCAATGATAGCAGGGCACCTAACCAAGGATTGTAGGTAAAATTAGCTATTAATCCCGCCATAGCGGCAATCATAGCTGCCCCCATAAGAATTACTTTTCCCTTAAAATCGATACCAATCGGGAGAAAATAAAAAATTGGAATTAGAAAAACCAGAGAAATACACGCAAAAATAATCGTTTCCAATTTATTGCCCCTTCTCTAAACTTGTATTTTTTTCGTATAAAAGAATTTATAACCATAATTACAAAAATCGCCTATAATTATTGTATAATAAATACAGTTATATTGAAAGAAGGGAAAGCCATGAAAAAAATGATTTTTTTCAATACCCAAAAAGGATTTACCTTAATAGAAGTCCTTTTATCAGTCTCGCTACTGGGTATTATTTCCGTTTCTGTCCTATCATTCTTCAATCAATCCTATGATTATACAAAAAACAACCAAAGTAAAACGGTAGGAATAAACGTTGCTAGAAACGTTGTTAATTATATTGAACAGCTGGATTTTGATAAAACGATGACCTTTCTCACTAAGACCACAACAACCCCATTAGTCATAAATAAAAATAATTGTTCCGACCTCAGCAGTGATTCTACCTGCCAAAGAATCTTTGAGTCTGTCATTAATAACGTTCGATATGAAGCCATTGTTACGTTGAATAAGTATGAAAAAGATCCTACTGAGAAAATTGATGCAGAAGTCGAGACGCCCCTTCAATTAGAAAAAAATCTGATTCCGATTTCTGTTAACGTTACGTGGAATGAACAGGAAACAACGGTGAAAGGGATTATAAAAAAATGAAACAGATACTTTCATCAAATCGTGGATTCACGCTTATTGAAGTATTACTTACTGTAATTATTGGAACAATTGTCTCTTCCATGATTTATTTATTATTTACGACTGGACTCAACCTCTATCAAAAAATTCAAATCGAAGGACAGCTTCGAGATGAAGCCGATTATATAGCGACGATGATTTTAAATGAAATGTACAGCAATTCTCCTGAAAGTATCGAAACGACGGTAGATGGAATTAAACTTAATCGAGCGGGGACGAAAAAAGTTGATAGCTATCTTATCGAGGATACGGATGAAGATAAAGCGGAAATAGACATTTATTTTAAAAATGGTCAATTTACGATTAATACAAACAAAGACAGTGGATCCGAGACGACTGTTTTAGATATTCCCAGTGCCACCTTACTTGAAGAGTTAGACGGCAAGAAAACAGCGATTTCACTTGCACCGTCTTCTGCCTGTACGAATAAGGGTACCCAAAGAGAATGTACACATGGCACACTCAATGTAACGATGGTTATCGAAAATAATCCTCGCATACAAGGCTCACTGATTAAAACAGAACCGCTCGTTCTCGAGAGCAGCTTCGGATTTTAAGGAGGATCATATGTTAAAAAGTCAAAAAGGCTCCACACTTATAGCCGTCATGCTGGTCTTTCTCGTTTTGACAACCCTGCTTCTAGTCCTTCTAGCTGCAAATATTGGCGGTGCTAAGCGTACCGAAATGAGAGAAACTGATATTACCGAAAATCTGGATGCGCTCGCTGCCATAAAAGAAGGGGTCGCTGTGACACAAGCATTCATCACCAATAACAGCCCGACTCTGCTTACCTCAAACACTACCTATGATTCTAAACTTAAACTATTTATGGATGAAGAAAACGCTAAAAACAGCGGTTACAAACTTAAGGATGTAACTATCGACCACACTACTCTGACAGATGGTTTTACGAGAGTATTAAACGTAACTAGTCCACCATACAGTCAGTTAGTGTATGTAACAGCCACACCAAGTTTTCTAAAATATGCACTTGGATCGCGTTCGAATCTAACCATGAATGGTTCGCCCTCCATTCAAGGAGATATTTATTCGCGATTTTCCTTAAATATTAGTAATGAAGCATTATATTTGAATAACAGCGTGCTTCAATCAAAATCAACGTATCTCCCAGTTAGCAAACATTCACCCGAAGTAACTTCAGAACTTTTTATTGAAGAAGGGGATCTTCAGCTTTGTACGAGTGGAAACTGTTATAGTAAAACCGCCAATGCTTTTGAAAAAACAGCCGCCTGGAGAACCCTATCCCGCGAGAAGTTACCAATAGATATCCATACAGCTTTTAGTGACAAATATGCCCCACGATACGCACAACTGGATGCACCCTTTGCCGATATCGATATCCCTGGTACTTTTCTAGAAAAAGTAAGAGATGTCGGGATCATGCTAAAAGATTTTCCTACTGCGTTTTACGATACAGAGGAAAAAAGAAATGCAGCTAAAGTCGCTCATATTCGCGATGAATTAGCAAAAGAAGCTCCAACCTATACAGATTCAAAAAAATTAGAAAATCCTCCAGCATCTCCATATATTTTGTATCGCGGCGATCCAAATATTAATGTATCATCCTTAACAGTACCTGAGGGTAAATGGCTGATTATTGATGGTGACGCGAATTTTGAAGATAACGGTCAAAAAGCACTCGATATAAAAGGAAATATTTTAATAACGGGGAATTTAAAGCTGACAGGGAATTTGAGTTTTGATTCTGTTATCTATGTATTAGGCCAAACCACCATAAAAAATGCTGATATTCATTGTTATCAAAATTCCTGCACAACCGAAACAATTGATGAAGATATTTGGAAAAATCCTGCCTTTATTTTAATGACTCAAGGCAATTTAGATATTAACTTAGTTAATAAGTTTAACGAAAGTACATCTGGAATTAATGGATATCTGTATACCGCTTCAGTCGCAGATGTCTATGGAGTAGGGTCGTTACTTAATGTGACAGGCGGCCTCTTTTCAAAAGATAACTTAACGATTAATAGTTTTAGAGGGAATGCTGCAGATGGCACCCCTGAACTGAAGTTCACCGAAAAAGCTGATATCGAATTTTCAAGATTTAAAATCGTTAACAATAAACGACTATTCTTTGAACAAGAAGACGCATTACCAAAAGTCAAACAGCTTTCCGCCGTTCCAGATCGTCTTGAAAAAGATAACTAACAAAAAAACTCCGCTGAGATTAGTCAGCGGAGTTTTTTAATGTATCCATCACGTCTTTATGCTTCCATTCTTTTGCGTAACCATAAGCAGTTAATCCTTCATGACTTTTTAACGCTGCGTTTGCGCCAGCTTTGAGTAACAAATTAACTACCTCAACGTTGCCAAACTCACTAGCATACATGAGCGCTGTTTTGTTATTTTTATCTTTCGTATCTACGGCTATGTTGTGTGGAAGCAACAGACTGACGATATCACTTCGACCATTAAGCACAGCACTGATTAAAAGAGTATTTCCGCTTTTGTCTATGGTGTTAACCTGCTTCTTATCCGCCTTTATCAGCTGTTCACATACCTTCGTCTTCCCTGACTGCACAGCGTAAGCGAGCGCTGTTTCACCAGCCTTATTGGTTACAGCTGGAGATATTCCTTCTCCCAGCAAGAGCTTCACTACTTCATCATTCCCTTTTAATGAGGCATAATGAAGGGCCGTATTCCCCTCGTTATCAACAAGATTCACTTGATCCTTATCCTGTTTAATGGCTGTCTTAAACAACTTAACAACCTCTTTTTGCATGTCAGGATTACCTTCAAGCTGAATACTATCATTTAATGAAAGTGACAGCTGAACAAACAGCGGCATTGCTGATTGTTCACTGATTTTCGCGTTCTTTTCCATTAGTTCATTTGCGATAGCATACTCCTGATAAGCAATCGCATATTCAAGCGGTCGTCTACCATCCTCTGTTTCTGCTTTTAGTAGTTTCGAGTTATCATCTAAAGAATCCAACACCTGTTTTTGATTTCCAGAAGTAATGTTCTCAATAAATGCATGAAGCTCTTCAGGATCCACCTTAGCAGTTGCTGATGTATACGCATAGAAACCAGAACCGGCTGCCACGATTATAATCAAGATTATTACTAGATATTTCTTCAAAGGAGTTTTCATTTTACACCCTTTCTATGATGTATGTAGCGAAAAATAAAAAGAAAAGAGGGCATGGAGACTGCAGCCCTCTTGTTTTAATACTTATCATCATCACTGTTACTACCGCCTGATTCACTAACTTTGACAATCCCCTCAGCAGTAAATGTTTTTCCTTCTTCATCAGTGACTGTAACTTTAATTTTGGATTGACCCTCACGCTGCCCTGTTACATAACCAGTACTTTCATCAAGCTTTACAGAGTAATCAGTATCAAGTTGTTCATATTTAATACTTTTAATAATATTTGTTGCATCTCCTGGATGTTTCATAAAGTTAATTTTCTGAGTCTCACCTTTAGCAAGGTTGATCGTAGGTATTGAAATGGATGTCATTGGTTGTCCAACTTTTACTTTTACGGTTGTTGTAACCTTTCCATCAAGCGATGTTACTTCAAGTGTAGTTTCACCTGTAGCATTGCCTTGAATTATCCCTTTTTTATTGTCTAATACCGAGGCAATAGTCGGGCTGAGAGAAGTCCACACCACGTCCTTATATGTAGCATTACTAGGTTCAACCGTAACCGTAAATTTATCGAAAATCTCTGATTTGTCGATTTTCACCTCATTTGGTGTCACTATGATATTTGTGACGGGAACATTTTTCACAGTAATAGTAGCTGTTTTTTCAGTCCTGACTCCTTCTGAATTTAGTCCCGCGACAAATAGTTTAATTGTACCTTCTTTTAAACCTTTAATAGTGAAGTCATCTTTATTAATAGAAGCAGTTTTCTTATTATCCGGCTCATCAGCAAGCCAAACTTCTAAACTAGATTTACCATCTTCAGGTTTTATTGCTGTAATCGGCAAGGGTAGTGTCTGCCCAATTTCTATGTCCATATCTTTTACAGTGAATTCTTCAACTGGAATCCGCACGGTAACCGTTGTACTAGCTTCTTTTACATTCCCAAAGTTATCAGTCACTTTTACTTTAACCGTGGTCTGACCTTCCTTAATTACCTTAGCGACCCCCGTGGAAGGATTAATCGTTAGATTTTTCCCGCCACTTTCTTCACTCCAGACAATCTCCTTAATTCCGGAATTTTCAGGAAGCATTTTTAAATCAATGCTGAAATTCTTTTCAGAACCTTTGCTTAAAACATAGCTTTCAGGGAGTTTAATTCCGGCTAAAGCCACGTCAGCAAAGAAATTAATAGAATTAAAAGCTGGTTTTTCTTTTTTCTCGGTTAGATCTGTATAACTTAAGAATGAATCGGTAAGAGCATATTGACCTTTCTTAATTGGTGTTACTTGAACAGTAAAAGTCATTGGCTCTGCAATAAATTTATCGCCTGACTTTTTATATGTGATATTTGATAAAGTCTTTTCTAATTGAATCCCGGTTTGTTCATTCCCAGTTTGTATTCCATCTGAGCTGACTTTCAAATTGGCAGGGAATGTTTCTATTAGCTTCAAATTTGGAACATTCACTATATTAGTCTTAATTGCCGACGCGGCAGTCCCAGTAATATCCTTAGGAGTAACTGTATAGGTGATCATAATCGGTTCACCCGTTTTCACAGGGTTAGATACTGAAACAGACCGATTTACTTCTAAGCTTGCTGTTATCTTTTGAATGGTAACATTAACCACCTTTTCACTCACTGCGCCAGAAGCATCCGTAGCTTGAATCTTTATAATGGCCCTGCCGCCATTTGGCATTTCATGTCTCAATGATTCATTTATGGTCGATCCATTAGTGACATCATTATTGGACAAGACTAATTTGTCATTTATAAACACCTTAGTAGACACTTTCTTATCTTTCATATCATAATCCTGTAGTGTATATGATAATTCGATATTTTGATTTGTTGGAATGATTTGATTCTCTGAAGGTGTATGCACAGTAATTTCCGGTGCATGATTCGAACCTAGAAATGCTCGATACATTGTATTGACGAATAATCGTTGTTCTTCATCAGGAAACCCAGTACTTGTATGCCCAGTTCCTGAATAAGTAATGTTCCCCTTAGAATACGTATAATAATGATTCCAACTGTCATTCGCATCCCGGCTATCTTCATCAATGTTATACCATGAAATGATATCCGGATCTTCTAAATCCAGCGTAAAATACTGATTATGCGTTTTTGCAATTGTGATATTTGTTTTTTCCCTACCTTGACCATCTTTATCAATTGGAAAAGGATATGATGTAATTAGCCCTTTATTCATTATCTTTGTATTAGTTGCTGGATTTGGCGCAGCATAACCTAGATTCGTCATTGGATCATTTTGTCCAGTTGCCTGTCGAAAATTTTTAACCCAGTTGTTGGTTCCTGTATTGTTTTCTATAAAGATTGTATCATGTGTGAACATGACACTTTGTTTAGAGTTAATATAGGCATTAACAGAATCCGCTGCTGTTTGGTTAATAGCGGCTGTTTGATTATACGAATCTGCAAAACCAAAGATCACCATATCGTATTTACCATTAATCGTTTGATGAACAGACGAGTTAAATGTTGCCATATTGACTACATCTATTTCAATATTGTATTCCCCTGTTCTTTTTAGATAGGACTGCTTCATATTTGATTCCGTCTTTAATGAACTCGCATTTGAACTATTCGTCACTTGAAGAACTTTTACATCTACTGACTTTCCCTTAAAGTTGACCATGCCTTTTTCATAACTTTTTAGGTTGTTAGCACTATCAACTAGTTCAAGTTTCCAGTATCGAACCCCAGAATAGCCCTTCGGCAATTGATAGGATAAGTTTGTTGAAGAAGAAGTTATCTCTTCCTCGACCATTATTTCATCTGTGGTATATTTATCGTCAAAATTAGAATCAATATACAGCTTGGCTTTTAAGCTTCTAGAATTGACATCAGCAGGAACGGCTACATTCATAGTAAAATCCAGCGTCTGTCCTGGCTCATATTGCTTAGTGGTACTTGGTTCTTGGCTCAAGGTGTAGCTAGGAACTTGCTGATAGGCACCGGTCTTAATAAATTGATTAAAACCATTATCATCATATTTATAATTTATAAAAGGGTAATACCAAAAAGTTTCCACAGACGAGCTAACTATAAACACATTTTTAAAGTTACTATTTACATATTTCCCAAAATTAGACTTCATTTTATTTCCTGTATTTATACTGTCTTTATGTATAATAACCGGCTGACCTTTATTAATAAAATCATTAATAATTTCATTTGCTTTTAAGTTCGTAATATCATTCATTACGTTACTAGTATTATGCTCTTTTTTGACTACTCCTGTACTTGTATAGCTCCCGTCCATAATAGCTATGACATCATACTTTCCATCTAATTCCTCACGTAATGCGACAAATTTCTTCATCGTCATCGTTGTCTTTGTATATTGATAATTTCCTTTGCTTAGATAATTATCTATTTGGCTGTTACCACTGGCCACTATCTCAAGCACCCGTAATTTTGAACCTGATTGAATAGCTGCTTCGGCATTATTTGGCATTGGTGTGAAAATCGAAAAAATCAGCAATAATGACAAAAAGATTGTAATTAGTCTCTTCATGTCCATACACATCGCTCTCTTATAATCTATTATTATTCCTTACTTTTATTATATAACGCAGTTTACCAGTGTCCTACAAAAATATTGTTTATTTTACAAATTTTGTGACATAGGTAGACTTATCCCACATACTGAGCAACTTTGTTCCTTCCGGCTTGTTTAGCCCCTGTATACATGGCACGATCTGCGTGACGGATCAGTGCTTGTTCATCATCGGCATCATTAGGCGCGGTGGCAACACCCATACTTGCTGTAATCGTCACCAGCTGTTTGGAGCGGTACTCATCGAGATCTGAATGGACCGCGAATGGTTTATTGGCAATCGATAAGCGAATAAATTCAGCAAATTTAAAGGCTTCTTCCTTTGCTAAATTCGGTAGAAGGATAACGAACTCTTCCCCGCCATATCTGGCTAACGTTCCCGTTTTACCCACAATTGAATTCAGTCGTTCTGCTAACTGGCAAAGGATTTCATTGCCGCTTTGATGTCCAAAACTGTCGTTTACCGCTTTAAATCGATCAATATCGATCAAAATGAGTGAGACATTTTTAGTAATGTGATTAGTTAGATTCGTAAATTGTACTTGTAGTTCTCGTTCTATATATCGGAAATTATATAAATTTGTTAATGGACAGCGCTCACTTTGCTGCATGGCAAGTGAGTGGTGCCGAGCATTTTCAATAGCCACACCGAGATATGAGCAAAGAATATCCATAATCATCATTTGATGGTTTTCATAGGCGCGTTTTTTTGTCGATACAAGCATGACTTCTGCTACAACCAGCTTGTCTCTGACAATCGGAATCGTCATAATACTCTCTATATTTGGCTCAATGATGCCCATATCGAGATGCTTCCATTCCTTGCGAGAATGAAAGAGTAACGCTTTCCCAGTCTGCCAAACTTCTCCGGTAATCCCAAGTCCATTCCGCAGCGGCTCAATATTTTTTTCAATAGCCTCGCCATTTTCAAAATAGCGCAGTAGATGAATTTCCTTTTCCGCGTTATATATATCGAATATATAGCCCTGTTCAGTCTCAACAATCGTCGATATCCGATTGATGAATAATTCAAGGACACCATCGATATGCAGTTTTTGAGTAAGCTGATGACCAAATTCTCCAGCACTTTTCAAATGAATATTAATCTGTTTAGATTGTTTATATAGTTTTAAAATCCAAGTCAAACTAATGACAGGTACACCAATAAGAAGAATTGAAAGTAGTCCGATTTGTTGATAGAGAATGAATAAGATAATTCCGATTGGCAGTATCAACAAAGTCGCTATGCCATCCCATAAGAGACCTTCATCCTTAAACGTGAATTTCTTATTATGTAAAAATAGTCTGAGATGGAGAGCGTAATTGAGTTGGTAACAAAATAGACTAACTGGTAGACCATGATTAAAACAATGTGCTTTCCATCTAGTGTTGAACCAAATTGATGATCACCGCCAAATGAATAATAGGCTAAACCGCTCATTAAACTCATAATAAAAAATATTAGTGAATTAAGCGGAATGCGATATACTTCCGTGCGTCGTATGTGTACCATCAAAAGGATAAATATGAAGGAAATCTGTGTCGCAATGATTTCTGCTGATAATCCAAATTCGAGAAAGAGAGCTAAAGAAACACCTTGTACGACCGTTACCGGTTCCTTGTTAATCATGATCGGCAACATGGAAAGAATGCACATTAATGCTAGAAAGGCTAAAATGTGCCATTCCATGCCGATGAATTGAGGAGGAAAATAATGAAACGTCAGCCAGAGACCTATTGGAAAAACTAGTGCCCATAATCCCCATATAGTCCATATTTTTCGCTTTGAAATCACCATTTCCCCCTCCTTCTTCCAAAAACTATGTAAATATTGGTAAAATAGTCCTTGTTTTTAAATATTTTAGCAAATATTTGGATTAAAGTCACACTAATTAGATAGTTTTCAGAAAATTATTTTCTTTTTTAAGTAAGGACGAACGAAGGCAACAAAATATAATGAACCAGTAAAAATGAGTATTTCATTTTCTTTTACCGTATTTAGGCCGTATTCAGCGGCTTCTTTCCAATCAGAGAAGGCCATTTTATCAGCTAATTTACTTGCTTTAAGTAAATCCTCAAGACTGGAAGCTCGATCAATGTCTATCTGCGTCAAAATCAGTGCGGATGCATGTTCATCAATGAGATGCAGCATGTCGTCGAATTTTTTATCTTGTAAAGCTGTAAAGACAAAACGATAGTTCTTATCAGGATAACGTTCCTGTAAGGTTTTAATAAGAACTGTAATGCCGGCAGGATTATGAGCACCATCAATGATTACCTGCGGATTCAGCATTTCGAATCTGCCGTTCCATTTTGAAGCAAGTAACCCCTTCCGAATACTTTCTTCATTTATTTGATAACCATATTGCTGATTCAATAGTAAGATCGCCGAAACACCAAGTGCTGCATTGTCTACCTGATGTCTGCCAAACATAGGTTGAATCAGGTCTATGAATTCTACCTCTCCAAATGTAAGTGAAAAAGATTGAGTTTGATTCTGTATTTGATAGCTGCTTATCTTTAAATCTTGGTCTATCCTGTAAAGCCGTGCTGACTGTTCGGCTGCCTTTGCAGCAATCACACTGGAAGGTTCCTGAGCACGTACACCTGTTATGACTGGTACTGCTTGTTTGATGATGCCCGCTTTTTCAAAAGCAATATCCGCTAGTGTATTCCCTAGAATATTCGTATGGTCAAGTCCAATAGAAGTTATCACTGAAAGAAGCGGTGTAATGACATTGGTCGAATCTAGTCGACCACCTAACCCCGTTTCAATAACAGCGATATCAACCTTCCTTTTTTCAAAGTACATAAAAGAAAGAACCGTCAAAATTTCGAAATAGGTGGCACCATATTCTTCAATAACCGGTAACGCATTATTTATTAAGTCAAGTAAGTCCTTGTCTGAAATTTGAGTGTTATTAATCATAATTCGTTCATTCACTCGTTCTAGATGCGGAGAGGTAAACGTTCCTGTCTGTAAACCAGACTGTATTAATATTTGCTTGATCACATTTAGGGTTGAACCCTTTCCATTGGTACCAGCGATATGAATGGACCGGAATTTTCTTTCTGGATTACCTAGAGCTGTTAGGATAGACTCCATTCTCCCTAGGCCAAAATCCATGCCCAATGCTGATTCTCGAGTATGTAAATAGTTCATCATTTCTTCCACTGTGTTAAACAATTAGTTCCACTCCTCATGGCTGCACTGTAAATTTTTCTTTCCATATTACCATTCTTCTATTTAAAAAGCCCGCTGAAAATAACAACATGTTATTTTCAGCGGGTATTAGCTTACAGTTGCTTTAATTCTTGAATCCGGCTGATTACCGCATCACGTTTTTCTACATAATCTTTTTCTTTGGCACGTTCTTCTTCAATGACAGCTGCTGGGGCTTTTTTAACAAAGCCTTCGTTGCCTAGTTTTTTCTGAACACGTTCTACTTCCTTGTTCAGTTTCTCGCACTCTTTATCTAAACGTTTAATTTCATCCTCAATATTGATTAAGCCTTTCAGTGGTAGAATAAGTTCAACACCCGTAACAACGGCAGTCATCGCTTGTGCTGGCCCTTCTACATTTACACCAATCGTTAATTCCTCAGGATTACAGAAACGGTCAAGGTAAGCACGATTTTTCTCAAGCTTCGCAACGATTGACTCGTCTTTTGCTTTTAACATCAAGTTGATTTTCTTACTCATCGGCGTATTTACTTCTGCCCGGATGTTACGAACAGAACGAATAATTTCAACAAGAAGCTTCATTTCTTCTGCCGCTTCTGTATTTGTCAATGCAGGATCAACCGTCGGCCACGCTGCAATGGTGATGGATTCCCCATTATGCGGCAAGTTCTGCCATATTTCCTCGGTAATAAACGGCATAAACGGGTGAAGCAGGCGCATTGTGTTGTCAAGGACATAAGCAAGGATTGAACGTGTTGTTTTCTTCGCTGCTTCGTCTTCACCGTATAATGGCAGTTTCGCCATTTCGATATACCAGTCACAGAAGTCATCCCAGATGAAGTTATATAGGGCACGGCCAACTTCACCGAACTCATATTTGTCAGCTAGTCTTGTTACTGTTTCAATCGTTTCATTTAAACGAGTTAAAATCCAGTTATCAGCTACTGATTTTTCACCGCTTAAATCAATTTCTTCATATGTTAAGCCGTCCATGTTCATCAAGGCAAAGCGCGAAGCATTCCAGATCTTATTCGCAAAGTTCCATACGGATTCCACTTTTTCCGTACTGTAACGTAAATCTTGACCTGGTGAACCGCTTGTTGATAAGAAATAACGTAATGAATCGGCGCCATACTTCTCGATTACTTCCATTGGATCGACACCATTACCTAGTGATTTACTCATTTTCCGTCCTTGTTCATCACGAACCAGTCCGTGAATAAGTACATCTTTGAATGGGCGTTCTCCTGTAAATTCAATACCTTGGAAGATCATCCGTGATACCCAGAAGAAAATGATATCATAACCAGTTACAAGAGCGCCGGTTGGGTAATAGCGTTTGAAATCAGCTTGGTCAGTATCCGGCCAGCCCATTGTTGAAAATGGCCATAGCGCTGAGCTGAACCAAGTATCTAAAACGTCATTATCCTGTTCCCACATCTCGCTGTCTGCTGGTGCTTCTTGCCCAACATAGACTTCGCCTGTTTCTTTATGGTACCAAGCAGGAATTCTATGTCCCCACCATAGCTGACGAGAAATACACCAATCATGAATATTCTCCATCCAGCGTAAGTACGTATTTTCAAACCGTTCAGGAACAAAATTAACTTTTTCGTCCTCGGATTTCTTCTGTAATTCAATAGAAGCATCAGCAAGCGGCTGCATTTTTACAAACCATTGTGTTGAAAGATAAGGTTCTACAACAGCTCCGCTTCGTTCTGAGTGGCCAACTGAGTGAAGATGTTCTTCAATTTTGAACAATACACCTTGTTCTTGAAGATCCTTAACAATTTGCTTACGGCATTCAAAACGATCCATTCCTTCATAAATACCAGCTTTCGCATTCATCGTACCGTCTTCGTTCATTACGAGAATACGTTCCAGATTATGACGGTTCCCCACTTCAAAGTCATTCGGATCATGTGCCGGTGTAATTTTTACAACCCCTGAACCAAAATCAATTTCTACATAATCATCGCCAACAATCGGAATTTCACGTCCAACGATTGGTAAAATAACAGTTTTCCCAATCAGGTGTTTATAACGATCGTCTTCTGGATGAACGGCAATTGCTGTGTCACCAAGCATCGTTTCTGGACGAGTAGTTGCTATTTCAATTTCACCTGAACCATCAGCAAGCGGATATTTCATATGATAGAAAGCACCTTGAACATCCTTATGAATAACCTCTATATCCGAAAGAGCCGTTTTCGTAGCTGGATCCCAGTTGATGATTCGTTCCCCGCGGTAGATCAGCCCTTTTTTGTATAAGTCAACAAACACTTTATTAACAGCTTTCGACAAACCTGAATCAAGGGTAAAGCGTTCACGGGAGTAATCCAGACCCAGTCCTAATTTCGCCCATTGATCACGAATATGTCCTGCATACTCTTCTTTCCACTTCCATGTTTCTTCGAGGAATTTCTCGCGGCCTAGGTCATAACGGCTAATGCCGTCTGCACGAAGTTTTTGTTCTACTTTCGCTTGAGTAGCAATCCCCGCATGGTCCATTCCCGGCAGCCACAGTACATCCATTCCTTGCATCCGTTTCATACGAGTCAGAATGTCTTGGAGCGTGGTATCCCATGCATGACCTAAATGAAGCTTTCCTGTAACATTCGGCGGCGGAATGACAATCGTATACGGTTCTTTTGTTTCATCAGGTGCGGCTTCAAAGTATTTCCCTTCTAACCACCACTCATAGCGGCCTTTTTCGATACTTTGCGGATCATATTTCGTTGGCATTGATTGTAGATTATCTTCCATAATTATTCCTCCTATAATGGCTTTTTTTCCATAAAAAAACTTCCTCATCTCAAAAGGACGAAGGAAGTTTTTCGCGGTGCCACCTTTTTTCCGAAAAAGAGAATCATCGCGCATTTTGCGATTCTTAATCGGCTCTCAAATAAGATAACGGCTTCTGCCGGCACCCGTTACTCACTTCACGGATACAGCTCACAGGCGACTTCAGGGGATACTTACTTAGAAACCTTTCACCAATCGGTTTCCTCTCTAAAAGCAGCTTTCCACCGTACTACTCCTGGTCACAGCATTCAATTTATGTAGTTACGTCATTATTCACAAAAGAATTAATACTATTATCTTACTTAAAAAACAGGGCTTTCGTCAATCATCTTTTCCTAATTTCCGAGATTTTATACGATTTGTGCTAGCTTATGCGAGCCATTTCAGGTATGTGCGAGAATTACGCGTTATGTACAGTGAAGGAGTTGGCCAGTTAAAAAATAGCCGGAGCAAGTATGGTCATGATTCTCCACCTGCTCCGGCATTAACTTTGCTCCTGTTCAGCTGCTTGAGCTGCTTCCGCTGCTGCAGCTTTTTTACTGTTTTCAATTTCTTCAATTTTCATCACCATATATTCGATATTTTTCAACTGCCAGTAGTGACGTTGTAATGATCTCACGGAGTGGTACTCACTTTTATTTGTTTTTTCGAAATACTTTCTCGCAATGGAAACAGTAGCTCCGGGATAAGCTAAATAGCTCTGAAAAAGAAGCATTTCTTCTTCCTTAAATGGAAAATAGCGAAAATAATTATATAACCAATCAATACAATCATTATTATTAGATGGATACGTTTTGGCCGTTTTCTCCAAAAACGGAAGCAAATCAAAATGCGGCGGTGCTTGTTGTGACCTTTCAAAATTAATGAAATAACCATAGCCTCGTTCATTATAAATAAAGTGTTTTAATGAGACCTTGCCGTGTGTGACAACCGTCCTGACTTTTTCCAAGTCCTTTGACTTCTCTGCCCACGATTCTATTTTTTTCAGGGAGTAATCCATTGCTTGTGAAATATCGGTATAATAGCTGCAAAACATCATTTCAAAAGGCGCCATATACCATTTCTTTTCACAAGCAACGACAAATTCATCTAGAAATACGCGCTGCTTTTTCCACTCTTCAACGGTTACGTTATAATGCTCTTCTCGTTCCTCCGTATCAACCGGCATATCCCTCACCGATAACGTATGCATACGTGCTAATTCACGAAACATCTGCTTGTGACGCTCGGAACGCTCTCCGCTCTCTTCATCAACAAGCCAAGGCATTAAATAATACACACGGTTGTTATTCAGAACACCATATCGGCCACCCTCAGCTTGATAAATCGGCACAATCCGATTATAGCCGCGTTGATACAGCGTTTGGATATTTCGGATAAAATCAATCCCCGCCTGTGCTGGCATTGACTTTAACGCAAATACTCCCTGTTCACTGTAGACCTTAGTGATTTTCCCAAAGTCTTCAAGATATTTTACACGAAGTCCATATTGAGACAATATTTCGCCCAGGTTTTCATCAGGTTCCCTATTTCGATACACTGTCTGTCACTGCCTTTCTTCATTCAATAAAAGCAGAGCCAATGGTGACCCTGCTTTTATCGGTTAGTGCTTGTATATGGTCACCTTAGGAATGTACAATACTTGCCCTTCATAAATATCCATTGTTGGCTCAAGCATATTGCTGTTCATTAAGGATTGAACAGAGACATCATAACGTTCCGCCAAGATGTCGAGTGTATCACCTTGTTGGACGATACAGACCTTCATCTTCACAAGCTCTTCTTCTTGTTTCCTGCCGAAGAAATCAGTTAGTGAAACATGCTTCTCTTTCGTCTCTTCCTTTGACTCCTGTTTATTTTTCTTATAGCTTTTAGATCGCGGAGTTTCTACAGGTTCTGCTTCTTGAGGCGCTGGCTTTCGAACAAGATCCAATAAGTGATGGTATTTCTTTTCTTGTTTTTGTTCGGCTTCAACTGCTGACTCCTCTTCACCGCTTTCTTCATAAACAGGTTCTGTTGTTTGTTGAAATACCACTGGATCTGCCGCTTCCACAGAGCGAACTTCCTCCATTTCTGCTTTCTTCGCTACAGTTTCAGTCGGACAATCTTCTTGGTCTCTTTTCAGCACAGGTCCTTTTTTAGGTTCAAAGACAGTCGTTGACGATTCTTCATCTGGCTGCTTCCTAGCTTCAACGTAAAACGGCTTATATAACTCATCCTCAGTGGGACTCTCAGTAGATTCAGGGATTTCCCTGTTAAGCGGCTCCATCTTACGATCAGCAACAGCCTCCTCGCTCGATTCAACACTTGACTCCACTTCAACTTCCGCTGACGAATGGGAACTAGATTCTTGTTGTTTTTCCTCCCTGGCCTCGGCATTTACCTCTTGTTCTACTTTATCGTAATGCTGAGAACTCGACTCTTGGTCAAATTCGTATCTTGATTGAGAACTTACCTGCTGCTCTTCGGTTGACTGAGAACTTGACTCCTGTACGATTTCGATCTCGTATTCTTCTTGTTTCATTTCTTCTCTTTGTGGGATTTGCGGCTGTTCACCATAAATACCTGTCACCAGCAAGTCAGCCTGAAGCTTCAAGCAATTCCTTTCAATCAACGTATAATCAAACGTTTGAATATTTACACCAATATCATCCACTGACTCCACCCGATTGTATGGAATGGAAATATCAACAGGAAAGCGATGATTAAATTCCTGTGTACCATTTCCAGAGTCTTCTACGGATTGCATCGTCTTTGGATAATACCCCTGTGAATAATGCTTGATTTCTGATTCACCACTTGAAAGATTAATCTTATATTCCCCACTCAAATCAAGAGTTCCTCTAATTACTACGTACTCATCACTTTCTTGGATAGTCACATTTGGATCGAGTGAAATCGAATAGAGCTCGGCTACTTCCTGCCCCTTCTGAAACCAAATCGATTCCTCGAGTGTAAAACGTAAAAACGGCAAATTATCCGCGGTCAAAACCATTCCTCCTTTCAAAACAATAACGATACCAATACAATTTATGAAACTTGACAGCCGTTTATGCCACCAGCTTGTTGGATTATTTCGAAAGTTAGGATGGAGGCGGGACTACGAAAAATGTATTTTTACCGCTATATACCTAGGGCAAACCCGCCTCTTAAGCTATCAGAAATGATAAAAAGCTAGTTTTATCGTTATTGGCTCATTGAAACCGCCGATTCGGACCATCTTAGCCGTTCTTCTTCCTTACACCAAAGTCACCAAGCTAATCCAAATATTTTAATTATCCCTTTATTTGTTACAAAAATAGTGTATCTGGCTCTTTTGGATACCCTTTCTGGGCAAACCCGCCTCTCAAACTAACAGAAGGTGATTTAATTTTGATAAATAACTAGGATTTTAAGGTAGTTTTAGCGTTTCAAGCTAGTGTGGAACCCGCATTCTGCCTCTTTAAGCAATTATTCTTCCCTAACTCGCTTTTATTCTTCCCTATCCTTCGCTGATTCTGCCCGACTTCAGTATCATTCTTCCCATAATCAAAATGACCAAGCTAATCCATTTATCCCTTTATACTCTTGTTGCAAAAATAGAGTATCTAGCTCTTTTGGTAGTACCCTTTCCTTGGGCGAACCCCGTACCTCC
>NZ_AJTN02000247.1 GCF_000305495.1 Peribacillus psychrosaccharolyticus ATCC 23296
TAAATTTAGTCAAAGAAATATATTAGAAAAGGAAGGTTATTATACTAAGGCATATGAATATAATGCTTACTTGTTATTTAAATTTGGTAAATTGAAGGTTCCAAAGTCAAGACTTGAATTCTTTGATTATAATCTTGAAAATTTTTTCTTTAGTTTAAGTTACTTAAACCATGTAAAAAAAGATCAAGAGGCTTTGATAGATTATACTATTGAAGTTGTTGATTACATGGCGTCAATATACCAAGGGAAAAAATGCATAAAACCATTAGAAAAGTTAAAGGAACATTTTCGAGACATTGAGAAATCCGAATTAATGTTTGACGTAGTAAAACTTCGTTTGCGTTATTATGAAGGCGAATTTAAAAAAAGTCTAAATGAATTGAAAACAGTACTTCCATTCAACGAAAGCTATAGTTTGATTAATAGTAATAATAAAGTAGATATATATATAAATAGTGAATCCATGAGTATATATAAATACGGAAATGAAATGGAAATATTAACAAAAACAATTGAAGATAATATTTATTATAAAAGTGCGTATTTCGATGTACTCTTTAGTGTAGGAGCATATAGTTTTTTAGAGAAATATCCGTTTTTAAAAACGAGCAATGACACCTTCTTTGAATTAGAAGTATTATTTAATTTAGATAAACTTGACTCCGAGTATTTAAATAAAGAAATTAAAGGATTGTATAAGAAAGAACATTTAGAAATTATGCAGTTTACTTATATTCAAGCAAAAATGGAATTAGTTACAGAGGAAAGAATTAGAAAGCTTGTTGCCGTTAATCCTTATTCTTTTGGATTGAAAAACTTAATGTATGCTTTTATAGAAGAGGATTTTGAAAAAGCTTACAAATTCTATACAAAGGCAATTAAAAATCTTGAACACATTAAATATTATTATGTTGAGGCGATCTATTATTTTTCATCTTATTTAAAAAGGAACAATTCTTCTGAATATAATGATTGGAGTACTATTGGTAGAGATTTGGCTCTTAGCTTTCAATATAGATTTTTAATTCATAAATTTGATTGTTTGGTAAATGAAGTTTATCAACCATATTTTGAAGATAAATATGAACTCCCTTTAGGAAAAGAGAGATTGGAAAATATAATTCAAAATAACAATAAGGATAAACTTCAGCATCAATATAATTAAATTAAAACTTGTATAAAAGAGTCAATCTAGTTTAACT
>NZ_AJTN02000246.1 GCF_000305495.1 Peribacillus psychrosaccharolyticus ATCC 23296
ATAATATATGTGATATTGAGCCTGAGGTTTATAATGCCATGAAACAAGTTTCAGAAAACCAATGGTTTTTAGATTATAGAATATTACCTAATGCTACTTCAAATATTGCTAAATACTCATACTTAATGCTTTTAAAATCTTATTTCCTAGCAGATGCTGTAAAAAGAGGGTTAACAAAAAAACAAGTTGCATGGATTGATTTTGGTTTTAATCACGGTGGTGACCTATATACAAATCCAGAGCAGTTTGATTTCATGTGGGAATATGAATTCTCAAATAAGATTCAATTTTTTTATTATAAAAAATATGATGAAAAACCAATTTTTGAAATTGTAAGGCGTTTAAGTGATTGTATTATGGGTTGTCTAATTGTGACTCCTTCAAATCTTTGTGAAGAGCTTTGGAAATTGAACAAGGAAGCCATGCTTAACTTAAATAAAGTAGGTTTAAGTGATGATGATCAGTTAATTCAACTTATGTCATTTAGAGCTAAGCCGGAAATATTTGAGTTGCATCAAAGTGAATGGTTTTTGCCTCTTAAGGAATATGGCGGTAGCCATTTAACAATTAAAAGTCCTTTAGATAGAAGCAAGTATAGAAATATACTTAGTAATGGTAAAGCTGCATACAAAAAGAGAAAAAATGCGTTTAATACTGCGGTAAAAACTTATAAAAATCTTGTAACAAAAGTATAGTTATTTTATGAGTAATTCACGTACTGTAAGCTCAATAAAAAACGTAGGAGTAATTACGTTTATTCAAATATTTGGAATAATAATTACATTTATTAGTCGAACTGTGTTTGTTAACATTTTAGGGAATGATTATCTCTCCGTTCAAGCACTATTACTTAATCTAATAGCAATACTATCATTTACAGAACTTGGACTTGGAAATGCTATAATATACAGTTTGTACCGTCCAATAGCGAATGGTGATACAAAAAAAGTAAAAGCATTATTGAATTTTTATGCTAAGGCATATCGTTTTGTAATCTTAGCAATAACAGTAATCGGAATCGCTATAATTCCCTTTTTAAATATAATTATTAAAGATGTTCCAGATGTAAAAGAAAATGTCATATTTATCTATTTATTATTCTTAACAAATACAATTATTTCTTATGTATTTTCTTATAAGAAATCATTGTTAATTGCAGATCAAAAAAACTATATCGTAGTCTTGTTTCAACAATCAGTCCTAATTATTCAGGTAATTCTTCAAATATTGTTTCTGATTCATACGCATAATTTTGTTATTTTTTTGGTTATTCAAATCTTCTCTACGCTACTAACAAATATTTCCACTGATATCTATGTTAATAAAAAGTATAAGTATGTTAGTGTTTTGAAAGGATATGAATTAGAAAAAAATGAGAAAAAAGAACTTTTTTCCAATATAAAGGATATATTTTTCTATCGTATTGGCGCTATGTTATTAAATAGTACAGATAATATAATAATATCAATTATGCTTAAAACAACTTATGTTGGTCTCAGTGCAAATTATGTTCTGGTAATAAACGGAGTAAACAGTGTTTTAATGCAGGCGTGTAATGGTATTGCCGCTAGTATTGGGAACCATAATGTAGAAGCGAGTAATAAAAGAAAAGAGGAAGTCTTTGAGCAATTATATTTAATTGCTTTTTGGATTTTTGGAATATCTAGCATTTGCTTGGCTATATTCCTTAACCCAATGATTGAACTATGGTTAGGTTTTGATAATAAATTAGATACAACTATAGTAATTGCTCTAGTTTTATCATTTTATTTTACAGGAATTAACCAAATTCCTTCTCTGTATAGAACATCCATAGGGTTATTTAAACAGGCAAAATATACCCCCATTGTTGCCTCCGTAATCAATATTATATTATCTGTTATACTTGGTAAGTCTTTTGGTTTAGCTGGTGTATTTTTTGCAACTTCCATAGCAAAAATTTTAACATTTTGTATTGTTGATCCGGTATT
>NZ_AJTN02000245.1 GCF_000305495.1 Peribacillus psychrosaccharolyticus ATCC 23296
CTAACAGATTATGTATACAAAGACCTGGCCAGCCAATACCAAGTTATTCGCCAAAAATGATTTAGAAATATACCCTAAAAAAGCAGATTTGGCTCTGGTACTCGATGATGGCTGGAACCCCTCCATTCATCAAAAAGCAGAAAATATACTAGGAGAAATGAAGATTCCTTGGCTTAGGGGGTTTACCGCATTTGGCGAGGGAATAATCGGTCCATTGGTTCGTCCTTCTATTCCAGGGTGTTCTCAGTGTGCAGACCTTAGGTATATTATGGCGGGGCGCGATCGAAAAGAGATGTGGGCACTGCGGCAGCAGCTACAAGGTAATCAAGGAAAGGGCGGGATGGGGGATTCTAATACGGGTCTTTTACAAACCGCCCTTATGATTGAAGCTGAGGTCCAGCGGATAATGACTGGTCTTCAGGCTAAATCAGAGGGACGCGTTTCTTTAATTAATCTGAAAAACCTGAATGCTTCATGGCATCCGTTTCTTCCTGATCCTGTGTGTCCGATTTGTAGTCAACTACCTGAAGATTCCTCCGCTAGAGCTCGAATTTCGTTACAACCAAGTCCAAAGATTCCCGGCAGTTATCGAAGCCGATCAATTAAAGAATTAAGTAAGTTTCTTGCTTCAGACTATTTGGATCAACGAATGGGCTTCTTAAACAATAAAATGATAGATTTAATCCCTCCTTTTGCTGATGCCAGTGTTAACTTACCTTTGTTCAATGGAGATGAGGGAGCAGCCGGACGGACAAATTCATATGCCATCAGCGAGATGACCGCCATTTTAGAGGGATTGGAACGATATTGTGGGATAGAGCCCCGCGGCAAGACGACGATGATTCGGGAAAGCTATCGTAATGTGAAGGATTATGCACTTGATCCTAAGAAAATTGGTGTTCATTCAACTGAGCAGTATGAACAGCCTGATTTTCCTTTCAAACCGTTTGATCCTGATGCACCGATTCATTGGGTATGGGGCTATTCGTTTTTACAAGAGCGGTCTATTTTAATTCCGGAATTGCTTGCCTATTACAGCTTAGGCTGCGGGGAGGGGTTTGTGTATGAAACGTCAAATGGCTGTGCTTTAGGTGGAAGCTTGGAGGAGGCCATTTTATACGGTATTTTTGAAGTTGTGGAACGGGATTCCTTTCTATTGACTTGGTATGCAGAACTGCCGCTTCCACGTCTGGATCCTTATTCTGCGGAGGATGAAGAATTACGATTAATGATCGACCGGGCTCGTGCCGCTGGCGGATATGATATCAATTTGTATAACGCAACGATGGAACACGGAATTCCGAGTGTTTGGGCATTGGCAAAAAACAGAAAGAAAAAAGGGCTGAATATTATCTGTGCCGCCGGAGCTCATCTCGATCCGATACGGGCAGCGAAAAGTGCCGTGCACGAGTTGGCTGGGATGATGCTGACACTTGATCAGAAATTTGAGGGAAATCAGATGAAGTGGGAGAAGATGTTTCAAGATTCCTCACAGGTTCAGCAGATGGATGATCATGGGATGCTATTTGGTTTAAAGCGAACAGAAGAGCGATTACACTTCTTGCTGGATGAAAGTCGACCACTGCGAACATTTGCTGAGGAGTTTTCGAACATCGTAAACCACTCGGACTTGACGGATGATTTAGGTGATATTCTTCAACGTTTTCGTCAGTTGAACCTGGATGTGGTCGTGGTGAACCAAACCACACCTGAATTAAAACGGAATGACTTACATTGTGTGAAGGTACTGGTTCCTGGTATGCTTCCAATGACATTCGGTCATCATCTCACCCGCGTTACGGGGCTTGAAAGAGTATTACAGGTACCAATGGATCTCGGCTATGTGAATCAAGCTCTTACGTTAGACCAACTAAACCCGCATCCGCATCCATTTCCATAAAGGAGCTTGGGGGGAACAGACATGCGACTGGATGAATTTCTTTACAATTTGCAATTCGACACAGAGAAGGTTAGACCGCCGGACTGGGAAGTAGATTGGGAAGACGCACCGTTACCCTATAAACTTTACCGTGATTTGCCTGTCTTGCCCCTTTCATTAGAAGTTCCATTGACGCTTGAGGGGGAGCCGCCGCCTTCTGAACCTGATATCCGCTCTTTCGGTCATTTTCTTTGGTATGTATTCGGACTTTCCCAGTTCAGTCAGTTTGAGCAAGAGAAAGACATTGTGCAATCTTTTAGACGGTTTGCTCCTTCTGGGGGCGCTTTGTATCCAAATGAATTATACGTCTATCTTAAGCTTGAGAACGTTCCGTCGGGTGTCTACCATTATGATGCAGCACATCACCGTTTGATTTTATTGCGTGAAGGAAATTTTGATTCGTATTTAGCCGAGGCTCTTGGCAATCGTTGTAAGATAAGCGAATGCTTTGGTACTGTTTTTGTATCAACTATGTTTTGGAAAAATTTTTATAAATACAATAACTTTTCCTATCGTCTGCAAGGCTTAGATGCGGGTGTACTGATGGGACAGCTGCTAGAGACAGCAAAACGATTTGGCTTCTCAACAGGTGTGTTCTTTCAATTTCTTGATAAGGCCATTAATCATTTGCTCGGTCTAGTGGACTTGGAAGAAAGCACGTATGCGGTCATTCCTTTATCCGTGAACCCTGTCATCTGTGGAGATTCTGTAGGTGAAGTTTCAGTAAATGAGTTATGTCGAGAACTCCCAGCCATTCAATGTCATCATTATATGCGATCAAAAAGGCTTAAACCATATCCTTTATTAATCGAAATGAATGAAGCGTCAATGATGGAAACAACCAAAATGATTGGATCAATTACTACGAAGGATCGAAAGCATTCTGATGGGGAAATGGTAAAGCTTGTGCCTGTAAAGCCATTGTTGTATGATCTAGCTGCCATATCTCGAAAACGATTTTCACCTGAAATGGATTTTATCTTTGGGAAGGTAAGTAATGCACAGCTAGCTTCTTTATTGAAAGAGGCAACTAGTTCTTTTGAATATCAAAATGATTTGGATGAACAAGATCACAGCGAGCCACGTGTATCCATTTACGGTTGTTTATATAATATTGAAGGGATTCAGAATGGTGCCTATATGTATGATGAAGAAAGTCATATACTCAGGCAACTAAATGCAGGGGATTATCGAAATAAGCTGCAATATGGCATGACGTTGGACAATGTGAATTTGCAGATTATCCCGCTTTGTCTTCATGTCGCCGGTGATCGGAACCATTATAGATCGCAGCTAGGATACAGAGGATATCGCATTCAACAAATGGAAGCCGGCATGCTTGTCCAACGATTATTATTAACATCATCAGCCCTCGGTATGGGAGGACATCCATTATTAGGATTTGATGTAAACGTATGTGATGAAATATACCGAAATGATGAAATAACCAGTCTCATACAACTCCCTATTGGGCATTATCAAAGTCGTGCCTGGTTGAAGGGAAGTTTGCAAAGTTAGAAGAATGCTTTAAATAAAGGCGGCAGAGCCATTTGCTCTGCCGCCTTTATTGAGTTACTTTGAATAGCAAAGACGCAAAAAAGGACGTTCAGATGCTATTAACAACTGAACGTCCCGCCGCAATAAATGCAGAAAATTTGAGGTCTTTAGTATATCGTTAGAGGGATGGTTTTGTCAATCTTTTGCGAAGGACAATCGTTTAGCAAGTGGTCTTAGGCTAGTTCTTAGTTATTAATTACCTATAAATATACCTTTTTATGGTAAGGTAGGTATATTACTAATTTACTAGAATTGGAGATTAAATTATGAAATCAGTGGTTATTAAAGCAGGCTTGTTAACTTGCTTATTTTTCGGGATTATTAATCAGGAAACATCTGCGGAGTCAAAATGGGCTTCCAAATGCTCATCATTTGGGACAATACAGCAAAATAAGAATCCTTCTTTTCAACATATTAATTGTTTACTAACGAGTGCTGCAATAGAGGCGGATATTCCTCCTGAAGTGGTCAAAGCGGTAGCGTCCCAAGAAAGTGGTTGGATCCAATTTAACAAGAAGAATGAACCGAATATTTCTTCAGATGACGGCATTGGGATCATGCAGGTTACTGATCGAAATGATACGGATATAGAAAAGTTGAAATACGATATCACTTATAATATTGAAGCTGGCGTTAAAATACTTAGCGATAAGTATGCCTATGATCTTCCTAAGATAAAAGGTGCAGGGAGACATGAGATAGAAAATTGGTATTTTCCTGTAATGGCTTACAATGGAAGGAAGGCAATTAATAGTCCTGTATATCAGAGTAATGGAGAAAAAAATACAAAAGCCTACCAAGAAAAAGTCTATTCTAAAATCGAAAATGATAGCTTCCTGACTGGCACTAAACTAGCAGCATTTCCTTTTAAAAGTAGTGACTTTGTCTATGAATCTACTAACCTTATTACGTTTAAAAAAGACGTATATATACTGACTGACTCTTTACATACATCTGCTTACTTTTTGAAAAAAGGAGATCAGGTCATTGTTACAGGAGATAATAGGAAACTAAGGGATAAACCTACTACATCGAGTGAAATAAAAAAAACAGCTCCTAAAAATACAATATTAACGATCACCAATGATTTTTCCTATGATGTAAATTCTACTTCCAATCAATTTGTATGGTTTCCTGTAAAATCAGCAGATAGACAATTAAGTGGTAATATTTCCTCAGCTTATATTAAAAAATGGGATGCTTCATCAGCACCTAGTAAACCAGAAGTTAAAGAGATATCTGATCGAGCTACGGTTATTACTGGAAAAGCTGAATCGAATACTATGGTAATTGCCGAAAAAGAAAGGAAAGTAATTGGTCATGCAACAGCCAAAAACGGGAAATTTACGATAAAGATTAAAAAACAAAGTGCTGGTACAAAAATTTCTATCTATGCCAAAGGTGCTTCAGGAAATATAAGCGAAAGCATAGAAGAGATTGTTAAAGACAGAACTCCCCCAGCAATTTTGAATGTTAGTAAAATTACTAGTAAAACAGATAAAGTAACAGTTAAGAGTGAAAAAGGTGCCACAATTATTATTAAAAAAGGAAAAACGGAAATTGGAAAAACGACTGTGAATAAAAAAGGAAACTATACCGTAAAAATCAAGCCACAAAAGAAGGGATCGAAGCTAACCATAATTGCATTAGATAAAGCAGGAAATAAAAAAGAGGTAACCCAAAAGGTAGAATAAAAGATTGGTTTTTATAAAAGAGGGCTTCCACAAAAAGGGGACACCCTCTTTTTCATGTGTTTTAAGGGGTTCTAACATCTATCATTCAAAAGTTTTATTAAAATGTTGAGCGCTTTTCGATAGGTAGCGGTTTTTCAGCAAGATTACAGGGAATCTGATTCAATTGTACAGTCTTCAATGGTTACTGTTTTTAATCTCTTTATAGGAAAGGTATGTAGTGTGGATTTTGGCAGGAGGGTGACCAAAATTGGGTTATATCGTTATTCTTGATATAATGAAGTAGTAGTACAAGAATTGTTGCCTGTACAACAATACTAGACCCTACTCTAAGGTGAAACAGACGCTTTATCTTACTTATTTTAGAATAATTAAGGAGGATTTAATATGCGAGTAGAGTTTTATAATCAAATTGGCGGAGAGTTAATCCATGGTACTGATAAATCAGATGTCGGTGCATTTATTACTCTTTTGAAAACAGTAAATGAAGTCACCATTAAAACAGGTCAACAGAATATTGAGTATAAAGGAACGGTAAATGAAATTATTTACGATATTAATTTTGATGATGAACATGACCATCCTATGGAAATAGTAAAAGTATATATATCAGATAGTAAAGAACATCCGGAAATTGAAAAGCTATAAGCAAAATTAGGACACTCTCAGCATGAGAGTGTTTTTTTTATGAAGAAAAACCGGTTTACATTGTGGAGTTTCTCTATTGTTAAAACCGTCTTTTTTCTCATCCAAATCTAGTCCTTTCTTACCCATTTATGCATAAATGAACCTTTTCGTTCTCATACTACAAGTAGTTATTTTTCTGAAATTGCTTTAGGAGGGATGGAGATGTTCGGTAAAAAGAGACAGGCAGTTGATAATCGGACAACCCAGACGCCTGTAAGTTTAGATGGTGTTAAAAAGTCTCTCACTAATATGAATGATGCGCAGATTGATGAACATGAAACAATAAGCGGGATAAAAGTAAATCTAATTTATATAAAGTCATTAGTTGATAACGAGCGTTTAAATGAAGCGATTGTTAAACCACTGATTCATGATAGGTCGATTTCAGTAAGCGAAGCAATAATTTCTTCCATTAAAGAAAAGGTATATACCTTGGATGAGGCAAAGGAAGCACTGTTAAACGGTCATATTCTTTTGAATGAGGCGGTAATCAATGAGTGGTGGGCAATCCCACTGCAAAGTCCGCTCAGCCGTTCCATAGAATCTTCTGAGACAGAATCCATTTTATATGGTGCAAAAGACAGTTTTAGCGAACAAATTGATCAAAACATTACATTGATTCGCAGAAGACTTCCTATAATGGAATTGAAAAGTGAGTCGTTCACTATTGGCTCACTGAGTAAAACAACAGTGGTTTTATTATATATAGAAGGGTTGACGAATCCTGATTTCATTACGATAGCGAAAGAAGGAATAAATAATATCGATTATGATTTCTTTACAGACTCCTCCCAAGTTTCAGCTTTAATGGAAAAAGGAAACAACAGTGTCTTCCCGCAATTTCAGCAAACGGATCGACCAGATGTTTGTGCTAGAGCACTTGGAATCGGGCAGTTGATCATTTTGGTTAATAATACGCCTTTTGCTTTAATTGCACCGGTCACTCTGTTCGATCTTTTTCAATCACCAGAGGATTACATTAACCGGTGGGTTGTTGCGAGTTTTCTAAGAGTGATTCGGTATGTTAGTTTTTTTCTTTCTATTGTATTAATCCCATTATATGTGGCGTTAACGACCTTCCATTTTCAAATGATTCCTTTGCAAATGTTATTTGTATTAACGGAATCTAGAAGTAAATTACCGTTCACCCCTTTCTGGGAAGCATTTATCATGCTGATTATCCTGGAAATTATTAAAGAAGCATCTTTAAGAATGCCAACCAAGGCTGGTCAAACGCTTGGTGTTATTGGTGGTATTGTCATTGGGCAGGCATCGGTTGAAGCAGGATTTGCTAGTAAAGTTTTGATTGTTTTAGTGGGAATTGCAGCTATCGCGTCCTTTTTAGTTCCTAATTATCTGTTGACGAAAGCTAACACATTGATTCAATTTATTTTACTCTTTTTAGCGTCCCAACTTGGAGTTATCGGAATTGCGATGGGTCTTATTGGGATATTATCTCATTTAAACTCATTGACTTCATTAAAACAGCCCTATTTAGCACCGCTGGCACCTTTGTATATGAAGGATTGGAAGGATGTATTCATACGCGGTCCAATCAAAACAGCGAAAGAGCGTCCTGAGTATTTAAAACCTTTGAAGAAATGGCGTACTAGCCGGAGGAATTGATCGTATGAAACCTATATCGTTATTTCAAAAAAACATGCCCATAAAAGCTGTTACGGTCTTTTTTATTTCCAATCGTTTTCAGGTTATCTTTTTTCTTCTTGTTTTTCCGCAATATATAGCCCATTCATATATGATTTGGTTCATTATTGCCTTGGGTATCCTTTCTCAAGGTAATTTATATATTTTGTCCAAGTGGATATCATCTTCTTATTCGACAAAAGGGTATGCTGGGTTTATTGAGTTATTCGGAGAATGGAAAGTTCGGATATTAACCGCTGTCGCCCTGTTGCCTATATTAGTAAAATTATCTGTCCTTACGATAAATTTTGTATCAACCACTCGTTATTATATTTTTCCATCCGTTAATCCATCTTGGTTAATTTTTGTTTTTCTTTTAATGAGTATGTATGTTGCGATTCGCGGGATGGAGAATACCATTCGTTTTAGTATTATTGCTTTTTTTACTGTAATTTGGATTATTTTGTTATTTTTACCGTTCTACTTTCCGCCGAACGCAGCTTGGATTAACCTTTTCCCATTAACTCATAGTTGGTCACAACAAACCTGGAAAGGAATATTGTTTATCTGGGCAACCTTATCCGGGCCAGAATATTTGATTTGCCTGATTCCTTGGCTGAAACAAGATCAGAAGATAGTGAAATATATGACATGGGCTAATATTGTTACCGTATTAGAATTATTAATAGTATTAATCGCTTCTCTTCTTTTCTATGGTCATCATTATTTATTGTTAATAAAGTATCCGTATATAGAGATGACACGTTATTTACAGAATCCAATTTTCGAAAGAATCGATATCGTACTCATCGCATTCTACTTGTTTCATTTAGTGTTTATGGTATCTATTTTACTTTTAATTCTTTACGGTGCTATGAGAATTATCTTTAAGAAAGTATCCAAAGAAACGACAAGAAAAGGATTCTTGATTACCTGTGTTATCACCACAGCCTTAATTATTTTTCTAAATCAATTCTTGTGGACAAATGAAAGACAATATAAAACGTGGATGAATATTGAAGTCGTAATGAGCGGATTCACCTACTTATTCATTCCCTCCTTTTTGGTTATTTGCAGCAAGATAAAAAGGAGGAGGAGATGAAATGAGAAAAGGTGTTAGGACATCTATCTTGGCGTTTACCTTAATCTGCTTGCTGTTAACCACCTCTTGCGGCGTAAGACCTGAAAATAATTTAATTGAAGAAATCGCTCCCGTAATTTTTTGGTACGTAAAAAAAGGCGAAAACAAAAATTTGAAGATTAGCACGGCCGTTCCACCCATACTAAAGGAGAAGAAGCAATTGTTCTCTCTTCAAGTTAACCTTTTAAAACAAGGTGCAAAAGATTTTAATTTGATTTATTATCGAGAAATGAAAGTTGGTCAGCTTCGTATGATTTTTATTGATGAACAAGTTGCGAAAAAGGGGATTGCGAAAATAGTGGATAGCTTATTGATTGATCCAGATACTTCTCAGCGATTGTTCATTGTTATTGTAACAGGAGATTTTGAGGGCTATTTAAAAAAGCAAATGAAAGATAAAGAGAATGCAGAATATTATCTATATCGAATGCTTAAACATTATGAAGATCAAAATCAAGGTGAATTAACTCCAATTAATTTGCATGAGTATAAGAAAATGCTTTATACCCCATACACAGATCCGTATATACCTGTCTTTAAAGCTGATCAACAAAATTTTAGTTATGAAGGTACAGCCATTTTTAAAAAAGATACATTAGTAAAAACACTAACTAAAATGGATGATCAAGTATTTCAATTGGTGGGTACCGACAATTACCTGAAATATTTAGCAATCCCAAAACTTTCTGTTGTATTAGGACGTGTTCACACAGCTGTGGATTTCAACTTAAACAGTTCTTATTCTAAGTTGTTCATTAAGGTCAAGATGATGGGCAGACTCGAGGATTATCAAGGTGAAAATGGGATGAACGATAAAAATATTGAGAAAATGAAGTCAACCATCGAAGCTTTTATGGAAGAGCGTACAAAGAAGTTAATGAAGAAAATGCAGCATATGCATACGGATCCGTTTCAAATAGGGACCCACACAATCACCCCATTTGGTAAAACGTTAACCGATAAAGAATGGTATAAAAAGTGGGAGAACATGGATATAGATGTGAAGTATGAACTTCAATTGGGACCTTTACCAAGAGAGTCAAAATAGGAGCATTTATGTTAGTCAAAAAGCGAAGTATCTTTCCTCGACTAGGCTTAAAATATTCCAAATGGGGTATATAGTAATAGTCGAAGTGGAGGAGAAGCCAATGGCCGAACATTGTACGTTACACATACGTGGAAAAAAAATTGTGATTTCTTCTTTGTTTAATAATAAATACGGGGAATGGATTTCGTGTGCAAAAATCCCCAACAGTTCTGTAATTGCCTATTGCCGAGATGAAAGTCGAGTACGTGCTGAAGCAGTATGTACGAGTCGATTACTCATTACTCTTGATGATTATATTTTAGATGAAAATGATTTAATGGAAATAGATCAATAAAAAGGAATATGTTTTCCTTAAAAAAAACCGAATCGCACACCGCTTATTTTTCCTAGCGGCTGTGATTCGGTTTTTTTATATGAATTTACCAAACGAATAAACCAACAATCATAGCACTTAAGAGGGAAACAGCCATTCCGCTAAGAAGCAATTTCCAAACGTTTTTCCCAATAATTTTTGATTTTTCTTCATCCAGGATAGAATTAAATGTTCCATAAATCATCCCAACTGTACTAAAGTTAGCAAAGGAAGTTAGGAAAGTCACTGCAACGGCCACTGTATGAGGGGCTAAGTGATCAAGTTGACCTTTTAAATCAAGTAAGGCGACAAATTCATTAGTAGCTAGTTTAATTCCCATTAACTGAGCGACATACATGGCATCACTACCAGATAATCCAAGCAAGAAAGCAAAAGGGCTGAAAAGGATAGAGAAAATCTTTTGTACGGTTAATCCATCTATGAAGAAGCTTAATATCCCGTTAACACCGGCGGTTAATGCCACATAGCCAATAACCATAGCCATGATAACAATGACCATTTTTACTCCAACGAGCATACTGTCTGAAATGGTAGAAAAGAAATCTTTTCGTTCTTCTTTAGTAGGAACATACACAATATCTTCTTCTTTACTCACGTTAACTGGGTTTAGCATGCTGGCAATGAGCAGCGCATTTAAACAGTTTAATGGAATAGCAGCAAAGACATAGGCAGCTGGGACCATTGATAGGTAAGCACCAATAATAGATCCACTGATACTGCTCATACTCATGATACCAAATGTCAGTAAGCGCTGATTTCCGATAACAGTCAGTTGTTGACGGAGAACAGCGAGCGCTTCGGTGTTACCAAGAAACATCATTTGGATTGAAAAGAAACTTTCAAGCTTAGGAAGCCCAGAGATTTTGGAAATCATCCAGCCGACTTTATCAATAATCCAGGTCATGATTCCAAAGTACGATAAAATATCAAAGAACGTAATAATAAAAATAATAGGCATTAGAGCGCTGAAAAAGAAATCAATCTGTTCATTTGCCATGACAGAAGGAAAAACAAACGAAATACCGTCATTAGCACATGAAATTAACCAAGTAAAGAAAGAGGCAATCTGATTAATAACCCATGAGCCAATGGTAGTTGATAACATAAACCAAGTGATCAGCAATTCTACAACCAACAAGGTTATTATCGCTTTCCATTTAAGATTTTTTTTATTAGGTGAACAAAGGTAAATGATGCTCATTACAACCAATACACCTAGCATATTTAATAAGAAATACATGATATCATCCTTTTTATTTTAATAGAAAACAACAAAAAGCTCTTATTTTTTCACACTTTGGCCATAGGACAGAAAGTGTGAAAAAATAAGAGCTGAAACAAAACATAGCAGGTTAAATATTCCTCAATAAAGCGAAAGCCGATGGAGGAAATGGTAACATACACGTTTCTTCGTCTTATATCATTCAAACTTCCTTGTAGTCCGGCAATTTTCGGCAGCCAGGTAGAAACTATCAGACCATTTTCACTGATATTATACAAGGATATTAATGTTGCGCATTTGGTAGGAATGTTTATTAGTTTAATTGAATTCAATGGGGATTACAATAGAAAGATTGAAGTTTAGAATAGTTGTATTAGTATAACTTTTCAGTCAATATAGGGGCAGATTAAGTCCGAAGAAAAGAAAAAAGATTGTAGAGAAAATGTTCTCTACAACCTCTGACTTTATGTTATTGAATAACTATGGTTTCAAGATCAACCATTTTCGCCCAATCTGAGATTTGTTCGACTGTAAGGGAGAGAGAGAGAACAGTATGGTGACCGCCGCCCGATTCGATCCAGCTTTTGACTCCATCTTTAAAGTTTGGTTTTGGTTCCCAAATCACTTTAGCTACTGGTAAATGAGGTGTTTCATTTTCTGGCTCGACTGCACTAATTGCGTTCACGATAAGTCGATAATTGGTTCCTAAATCCAGCATAGATACAACGATACCTTCTCCACCAGCACCATTAAAAACTAAGCGCGCTGGATCGTCCTTATTCCCAATACCCAGCGGTTGAACGACCACTTTTGGTTTGCTGGCTGAAAGAGTAGGATCCACTTCAAGCATATGTGAACCAATAATTCGTTCTTTGCCTGTGCTCAAGTCATATGTGTAATCTTCCATAAAACCGGTTTGAATATTGTTTGCCATGACCTTCATTAAGCGGTCAAGGGCAGCTGTTTTCCAGTCTCCTTCACCAGCAAAACCGTATCCTTCTGCGTTTAATCGTTGTACTGCAAGTCCTGGTAATTGCTTCATACCATGCAAATCTTCAAAGTTTGTTGTGAAAGCTGTGTAGCCGCCATTTTCAAGGAAACGACGCAGGCCAATTTCAATTTTAGCTTGTTCTTTCACATGTTCTTCGAAATATTCTGGATCATTATTGCCAAGTTCAAAATCATATTGATTTTGATAGTCTTGATAGGTTTGATTGATTTCTTCTTCTGTAACTTCGTTCATCACAGCGACTAGATCACCAATACCATAGTAATCAACTGTCCAGCCAAATTGAATTTGTGCTTCAACTTTGTCACCTTCAGTTACCGCAACATGTCTCATATTATCGCCAAAACGAGCTACTTTAAGCTGTGTCGAGTAGTCATAGCCAATCGCAACATTCATCCAGTCATTAATTTCCTTTTGGGTATCATCATTTTTCCAGTAGCCGACAACGGTTTTATTATTTTTCTTCAGACGAGCGTTGATAAATCCGTATTCACGATCCCCATGTGCACTTTGATTTAAATTCATAAAGTCCATATCAATCGTCGACCAAGGTACCTCTTGGTTATATTGTGTGGCTAAATGAAGCAGCGGCTTTTGCAGTAATTTAGTACCGGTAATCCACATTTTAGCAGGAGAAAATGTATGCATCCATGTAATTATGCCGGCTGCTTTATCATGGAAGTTTACTTCTTTCATAATTTTCGTGATTTCATCTGCTGAGGTAGCTAGCGATTTGAAATGAATTGGATAGGCTAGTTTACCAGATTGATTGAGCTGTTCCGTCATATCTAAGGCATGTTTTTCTACCTCTTTTAATGCTTCTTCACCATAAAGACTTTGACTTCCTACAACAAACCAAAATTCTTTTTTTCAGTTTTTAACATTTCCGCTCACTCCGTCCATCATTGATTTTTTCTGACCATAATAGGCATTTGCTCCATGTTTCCGATTAAAATGCTTGTCTAAGAGAGTCTGGTCCATCCGAATGCAATGTGGATTTAACTGCAAGGAATGATACGTCATCTTTGCAACTTCCTCTAGTACGACAGCATTATGTACAGCATTTTTTGCATCTGTTCCCCATGTGAAGGGACCATGATCATTCACGAGTACGCCTGGGACACGATTAGGGTCTAGACCATTCACGTTAAATGTTTCAACAATGACATCACCGGTTTGTTTTTCATAATCTCTTTCAATTTCTGATTTTGTCATGGCTCTTGTTACGGGAATATCTCCATAAAAATAATCGGCTTGAGTAGTACCTGCAGCGGGAATTTCTACACCTGCTTGAGCAAAGGATACAGCCCAAGGAGAATGGGTATGTACGATTCCGCCAATTTCTTTGAACTCTTGATAAAGTCTTAGGTGTGTAGCCGTATCGCTTGATGGATTGTATTTACCTTCAATCAGATGACCGTCAAGATCCACAACTACCATATCTTCAGCTTGTAATTTGTTGTATTCAATACCGCTTGGTTTAATTACAACAAACCCGCTTTCTCGGTCAATGGCACTTACGTTGCCCCATGTAAAAGTAACGAGCTGATATTCAGGTAATAGCATGTTTGCTTGATAGACTTGTAGTTTTAGTTGTTCTAGCATACATTTACGCCTTCTTTCTTGCTTGTTGCTTTCAACTTTTTCAACCTTTTCATAACATCGTTCTCTCCTCGGCCAAAATAATCGTGGAGTTTCACATACTCCTGATAAATGAGTTCATATCTTTCCATATTTTGAGGAATCGGGATTACTTTTTTATCTTGTATACGTGCAATATTTGCAGCAGCTTCTTCAATCGTTGTAAAACCGCCAGCTTCTTTTCCAGCAGCGACAGCAGCAAACATGGCTGCTCCGATAGCGGGAGCTTGAAGATGTTCCGCTATTGAAATTTCTTTTTGTGTAATATCAGCATATATTTGATTAAGCATTTGATTTTTATGAGGTAATCCTCCGCAAACCATTAACTGATTGATTTCCACGCCAGCTTTCTTAAAGGTATCAATCACCAAGCGTTTACCAAAGGCAGTCGCTTCGATTAAAGCACGATAGATTTCTTCTGGCTTTGTACCAAGTGTCATCCCAAGAATCAGACCAGTTAAATCGGTATCAACAAGCACAGATCGATTTCCATTCCACCAATCGAGTGCAAGCAGGCCGCTTTCTCCAATCGCTAACTGGTTTGCTTTTTCTTCTAACAGCTGATGAATACTGATGTTTTTTTGCTTCGCTTCTTCAAAATAAGAAGCAGGAACTTGTGTATCAACAAACCATGCAAAGATATCCCCTACAGCATTTTGGCCGGATTCATACGCATAGTAGCCTGGAACCGCGCCGTTTTTTACTACTCCGCACATTCCTGGGACAAAGACTTCTTTATCAGAAAGGGTGATATCACAGGTTGAGGTGCCCATAATATTCAGCATTGTCCCGCTGTTTATAACGCCAGTCGGAGCGACTGAAACATGTGCATCAACATTCCCTACACAGACAGCAATACCAGGTAATAGTCCCATTTGTTGAGCCATTTCCGCTGTTAATTCTCCAGCCTTAGAACCAACTGGAAGTAAGTCTGTACCTAGTTTTTCAGACACGACCTGTTCAAGTCGAGGATCCAAAGCTTTGAAAAAAGAAGGATCAGGATAGCCGGTGTCTTCGCTCCACATGGCTTTATATCCGGCAGTACATGAATTACGGGTTTCTTTCCCAGTCATTTGCCACGTAATCCAATCAGTTGCTTCAATAAATCCATCCATTTCCTGATAAATCTCAGGATCTTCGTCAAGTATTTGCATCAGTTTTGGAAAAAGCCATTCGGAGGATATCTTCCCGCCATACCGAGCTAAAAATGGTTCTTTCCGTTCTTCGGCTATCTTATTTAATTTATCAGCTGCGTATTGAGCAGCATGGTGCTTCCAAAGTTTTACCCAAGCATGAGGACGATTACGAAACGCTGGCAGCTCGCATAGTGGAGTTCCGTCGTTTTTTACTGGCAATACGGTACATGCAGTGAAATCAACCCCGATTGATATGATTTCTTCTTTTGCTAGTTTGCTTGATGAAATCGCTTCCTTTACAGAGTCAATTAAGCATGTTACATAATCTCTCGGGTTCTGCAGGGCCCAATCTTTTCCTAAAGGGATCGATGTGTTAGGCAGATGGTTAGTGATGACAGCATCTGGATAATCTTTTACCGCTGAAGCAATGATATTTCCTGTTTTAAGATCCACAATGACAGATCTAGCTGACAATGAACCGAAATCTACTCCTATTGAATAGGTACTAGTCATATAATTCATCCTTTCTAGTAAGCGCTTTCTATAAAAACAATATAATATTTATACGTACAAATGTCAATTGAGATTTTTTATATGCATGAATAATACTTATTCCGGCTGTCTTGTAATCAAACTAGAGAATAGGTATGATATGAATATTGATTTAAGGAGAGATATCATGCAGCCAAAATATAAAATTGTTATTGAAGAAATTAAGTCTTGGCTTTTTGAGGAACAGTTTCTTCCACATCAAAAATTGCCCACCGAGACACAGCTAATGGACCGGTTTTCCGTTAGCAGACACACGGTTAGGCGGGCTATTGGAGACCTAGAGGTGGAAAATTATCTCTATCGGATTCAAGGGGGAGGCATCTATGCCGCTGATTGGAAGGAAAAACAGACCAATCAAAATCCTACTAAAACGATAGCCGTACTAACGACCCATATTGCTGATTATATTTTCCCTAATATTATTGTGGGGATTGAAAAAATATTATCCGAACATTCCTTTTCCCTTCTCCTGGCCAGTACACATAATGATCCTTTAGTAGAACGTAAAAGCTTAGAGAATTTATTGTCCCAGCCCATTGAAGGGATGATTGTGGAACCAACAAAAAGTTCACATCCTAGTCAAAATATCGGAATATATAAGAATATGAAGAATAACCATATCCCTTGTCTGATGATTAATTCTGCTTATCAAGATATTGATTTTCCTAGGATTACAATGGATGATTTTAAGGGAGGATACATGGCTACAGAACACCTGTTAGAACTGGGACATGTCGAGATTTTAGGAATCTTCAAAACCGATGATCAACAGGGAGTTAAGAGGATGAATGGCTTTATTTCCGCTTATCAGCAAAATCCTTCTGTCTCATCAATCGGTCAGTTTATTACCTTTCAAACCAATGAAGAGAAAAAAGAATTACCAGAACGAATCAGAGCGGTTCTCAAACACGCCAATAAGCCGACAGGTATTGTTTGTTATAACGACCAAGTAGCTGTCCAAGTTATTTCTATTGCAAAAGAATTAGGAATTGATGTCCCTAATGAGTTATCCATTGTCGGATACGATGACTCACCAATCGCTAGTATTTTGGATGTAAAGTTAACGACAATCAGGCATCCTCAAGAACAAATGGGAATAGATGCTGGAAGAATGATTCTTAAACTCATAGAATCGGGTACAAGTGATTTAGATCAATCTATTCTTTATGAGCCGGAACTAATTACAAGACAATCTACGAAAGAAATAAAAAGGTAAGTACTAATCATTGATTGGTACTTTTTTGTTTATTTTTAGCGCTTGACATTTATACGTACAAATTATAAACTCAATTCGAGAAAGCGCTTCCTGTTTACTGAATATTCATTTAGCAAAGGTTACAAGCTGTACAGGGAGAGTGATTTATTTTTTCACCAAATACACCTACGAATTGAGGGACAGAAGATGGGGACTAGTAAATTAAGGAATACTCATTCATTTTGGTACATCGTTATAATTTCAGCTGCTGCTGGAATGGCAGGATTACTTTACGGGTATGATACCGCTGTTATTTCTGGTGCAATTGGATTTTTACAAGAGTTGTATGATTTATCTCCAGCGATGGAAGGGTTCGTTATTTCGAGTATTATGATAGGTGGTATTATTGGGGTTGCTGTTTCGGGCTATTTAAGTGATGCCTATGGAAGAAAGAAAATTCTAATGGTTGCTGCAATCCTCTTTGCGATATCAGCTATTGGCTCTGCTTTAGCCATTTCAGTTGCGATGCTGATTGGAGCAAGAATAATCGGTGGTATCGGTATTGGTCTTGCTTCTGCATTAGCGGTCACCTATATCACAGAATGTGCACCAGCTGCGATTCGTGGTCGTTTATCCTCTATGTACCAATTATTTACTGTCATCGGAATTTCAGCTACATTCTTTGTCAATTTATTAGTAGCCGATTCTGGAACACATGAATGGGGAGTGGAAACCGGCTGGCGCTGGATGTTAGGATACGGTGTTATTCCTGCCTTAATCTTTTATCTAACATTGCTTTTCGTTCCGGAAAGTCCACGTTATTTGGTCCAAAAAGGAAGAGATCAAGAAGCATTACAGGTATTAACAAATATTAATGGTAGTGAAGCAGCAAAAGTTGAAATGAAAGCGATTAAACATTCCATTGACACGGAAACAAATCTTTCAATGCGACAGCTGTTTAAACCAGGGTTAAGAAAAGCACTAGGGGTAGGAATCTTCCTCGCTCTTTTCAATCAAGTGATTGGAATGAATGCGATTACATATTATGGTCCGGAGATTTTTAGGATGGTTGGTTTTGAAGATAACACGGAGTTTGTGGCCACAAGTATGGTTGGACTCATGCAGGTTGTTGCAACAGTTGCTGCCGTCATTTTAATCGATAAGGCAGGACGAAAAAAGCTGATGGCTATTGGCTCATTCTTTATGGCACTATTTATGCTCTTAATTGGAGGCGTTTTCTTTTTCGATATTAACAGCGGACCATTGCTTGTTATCTTCATTATGGGTTTCACAGCTGCATTCTGCATCTCGATGGGACCGATTCCATGGATTATGATTCCGGAAATTTTCCCGAATCATTTACGAGCACGAGCTGTCGGGTTAACAACGATGTTTTTGTGGGGAGCAAACTGGGCGATCGGCCAGTTTACCCCTATGTTATTAAACGGGTTGGGCGGAGCCATTACATTCTGGATCTTTGCAGCTATTAACGTTATATGCTTCATCTTCGTTATGACCATTATTCCTGAAACTAAGAATAAAACGTTAGAAGAAATCGAACAATTTTGGAAGCCAAAAAACCAAAAAGTTCAAGTAAGAAAAGGTGCGTAAATCTTATTGACTAAAACCCGCTGTGGAATTCTTTTATCAAGAATTCCACAACGGGTTTTTTAATTTATAAAGGATTCATTTATCTTTGTTAACAAATAAAGGAAAAAAATTGTTTATAAGTTTGAAAGGTAATGTTAAAGTAACATAAAAGGATAGTACTAAACTCGTAAATAATCATTCACCTTAAAGGAGTTATTATGAATAAGGGTAAAAAAATACCTGTAAAATTAGTAGCTGTTCTTTCATTTATAGCCATTCTTGCTGGGCTTTATTTATATTTATCATCTGTAGATGGTAATCGAAGCGCTTCGAAATCAAGTTTAGCAGTTAAAGAGCTTGCCGCACCAAAAGGCGGTACCTTTATAGAAGTCATAGAAAAAGACAAGCCGGATATCAATAAAGAATTTCCGCTCGGAATCACAGAACCTGCAATTCAAGATGCTATCCATGCTATGTCCCATCAAAAAGTAAAAGCTGAGGACAAATGGGGATTTCTCCCGTTGACGCAGGATCGGGTAAAACGATTACTCGAAGTGGTCAAAGATGGTGAAGAAACGTACAAGCATGCAGACACATACTTGACTATTCTTGAAAGTTGGAATAACCAAGAATTCAGCTCAGTAGATAAACAACATAATGATATTTGGAGGCTGCAATCTGGGACCATTGGCAAAGCAACGGGTATTTTGTCTGCTGCAGAAGAAAAAGCATATATAGAGAAGCATTATGACATACAAAAATAAAATATCTGTTGTGTGTGCTCTTTATTTAAAGGGTTTCATCAACTAATGTCGAATTAAAAGTTGAGATAAGGAGTTGAGTAAATGACTAAGGAAGATCTATTTAAAGTACTTCATAGTTCTGCCCGCGGTAACTTTTTTACGATAGAACTCGAAAAATCCCGCTACCAAAATGGGGATGAAGTGATGGCATTTGCCAATGAATTAGAAGCTGAAGGAAAAATAAAGATTAGAGAATTTAAGCAATTAAAAGAATCCATTTATTTACAGGGTATAATAAAGTATTCCTCTAATTAACTGAATGATGGTATTCAGTAAGATTGGAACTAGCGCTAAACTCATAATTTACAGGGTTAAGTGCTTTTTTTTGCGGTATCTGGTACAGACTATGATAAAGTTGGTGTAATTAGGAGGAGAAGTGAATATGCGATTATCAGGAAAAAAAGTCATTAGTCTGGTGCATCATGATTTTGAAGATCTAGAGCTATGGTACCCAATATTACGATTACGCGAAGAGGGGGCAATTGTCCATCTTGCTGGTGAGAAAGCTGAAGAAACCTATATTGGGAAATATGGCGTACCAGCTGCAGCAGATTTTGCTTACGGGGATATTGAAGAGGGAGACTATGATGCCATTCTCGTGCCGGGCGGATGGGCCCCGGATAAAATCCGTCGTTTCCCTGAAGTCATCTCTCTTATACAAAGCATGGATGCAAATGATAAGGTAATCGGACAAATTTGTCATGCTGGCTGGGTGCTTATATCAGCTAAAATTCTCCAAGATAAAAAAGTGACCAGCACACCAGGGATAAAGGATGATATGGAGAATGCCGGTGCAATTTGGTATGATGAGGCCGTAGTTGTTGATGGAAACCTTGTTTCCAGCAGACGTCCGCCGGATCTTCCGGATTATTTACGAGAATTTATTAATGTACTTGAAAAAAAATAAACGTTACAAGCAGCTTCTCTTTTGGGAGAGCTGCTTTTTCCGTTTATTAATGAGCCCAAGGCAGGGGTTATTCTGCTTTCGAATGGGCGGCGGTTTCGTATAATTCTACCGCTTCATTTACCGAGTAGTTATTCTTAACGATTGAGTGAATCGCTTTAATCATGGCTTCCGGATGTGCCGATTGCCAGATATTTCTCCCCATATCCACTCCCGCTGCCCCTTGAGCCAGTGCATAATAGGTGATTTCAAACGCCTCGCGGATCGTATCAAATTTAGGACCTCCGGCAATCACAATGGGGACTGGACAGGTGCTGGTGACTTTCTCGAAATCTTCACAATAATAGGTTTTGACGATGTCTGCCCCCATTTCAGCCGTTACCCGTGATGCTAACGACAAGAAACGGGCATCGCGTTTATCGAGTTCTTTACCAACAGCTGTTATACCTAAAACAGGTATTCCATATTGATGGGCATCGGTAACGACATGTGCTAGATTGGTAATAGTTTGAGTTTCGTAATTCGAACCAATGAAGACGGAAACACCGACCCCAACGACATTATGACGAATGGCTTCTTTAATAGAGGTAACAATCGTTTCGTTGGCTAAGTCCTTGCCTACCACGGTTGGACCACCTGAAACCCTTAGAACCATAGGCTTCTCCGTGTTTTCTGGAATACTTGCTGACAGAGTTCCCCTGGTTACATATAAGGAATCTGTATAGGGTAATAACTTCTTTACCGTTTCGCCCGGTTTCTCCAGGCCTCTTATGGGTCCTAAAAAATACCCATGATCAATGGCAAGCATCACAGCACGGCCATTCGGCAGAATCTTGTTCAAGCGGTTTTCAAATCCCCAGCTCATCCTCTTTCAGCTCCTTTATCATGGGCTTATCCAGTACTATTGAATCTTTTTCGGCTATATGCGGTGACTTAATAAACAGTGCTTTGAAGTGTTCCGCAGATTCATTGATCAGGTAGTGCGAATCTCCAGGACTGCATTGAATCATATCTCCCGGTTTTACCGGATACCTTTTATTATTGATATAAAAATCTATCGAACCTTCTAAAATATAAAAAGCTTCCTCACAAGTGGTGTGGTAGTGATTAGGGAAATCCTGTCCGGGTTTTAGCACCACAACGCCTATATCTATATTGGGACCTTTTGATAGATACTTCGGTCCATTGTCGCCAAAACGATAATCAAAGTCATCTTCATGTACTTTTTTCATTCATTCACCTCCTCTCAACGTTAAACCCCTGGTGCTTTCCACATATGCTTGGTTAAACCATTATCAGCCAATCGTAATTGCTCATTATAAATAGTCAGCCATTGGTCATAGATGTGAAGATATTGTTGATGGTTGGTCATATTCGGCAAATGAATTCGTTCCCATTTTACCGTTTTAACTGCTTCCGAAATAGATGAATAGAGTTGGACACCAACACCAGCGTATAAGGCAGTCCCAAGGGCAGCGGCTTCTTTGACAATCGGCACTTTAACCGAAACGCCTAAAACATCAGCTAATGTTTGGCTCCACAGTTTGCCTTTGGAGGCACCCCCGGTAAAAATAACTTCTTTTGGATAGAACCCTGTTTCTTCTTCTATTAGCTTTAAGTTTCCTAGAGTGACGAGGGCTGCATTTTCTTGGAGGGATTTAAATAATTCTTTTTTGCCTGACTTTTGAGGATCTAGACTCAAATTAATAAAAGAAGGTGAAGCATGTCTCCAGGAGGTGAAATTCATAATATTAGAGAAAATTGGCATAATTCCATTAGAGCCGATTGGAACAATGCTTGCTTTTTCTTCTAATATTTCGTATGAATCGCGTCCTGATTTAAGTGCTTCAGCTTTTTCTTCAGCACAAAAGGCATCCCGAAACCAGCGCATAACAAGTCCGGGAGAAAAAGCAATGGTTTCTATTTGCCAAAGGTTTGGAACTGCGTGGCAATTCACCCGAATTCGGCCGAGAGTATCAACTATCGGTTTATTTATATTCACTTCTTGCTGCCAAAAAGAACCACCAGAAATAACGGTTTGTTCATGATCAATGGCGCCGACTCCAACTGAGGCCATCTGTGCATCGCCTCCCCCTGAGAGAACGGGAATGCCTTCAGCTAATCCAGTACTATCAGCAATCTGTTTGGTAATATAACCGATCACGGTGCCAGCTTCTTTGACATCCGGAAGGAATGTGCTTTTGATTCCGCATAGTAAAGCGGCTGCTCGTGAGCCGCTTCGATTGTGTATATCAAATATTCCGCTAGTACAGCCGTTAGAGGGGTCCATATGTAACTCCCCCGATAATTTATAAAGAATCCAGTCGTTGATCATAGTTAAGGTTGTTGCTTTTTCATAGACTTTCGGTTCATGGTTTTTTAACCAAAGTAAGCGGGGAATAGCGCTAAGCGCAAATGTCTGCCCAGACAGCTGGTACGTAATCTGCTCTAAGTTTGCTTCTTGTGCTTTTAAAAATCCAGCTTCTTTTGCTGCTCGAGCATCGACATTTGCACAAGCCCATATTTCTCTGCCGTCTGCATCATATAAAACGAATCCTTCCCGCATACTGGTGGCACTGATAGCTTTAATGTCGGATGAAATAATATTCGTCTTCTTTAAAAGAGAACGAATGCAGTCCTTGATAATCAACCAATTTTGCTGGTAATCAAAATCCATTGAATCAGGGTATTTTTCATCTTCTATATGTGTCCATTCAGTCTGCGAAACGCCAATCTGCCTGCCAGATAAATCGAATAAGACAGCCCGGACACTGCCAGTTCCTGCATCTAACGCAAGAATGTAGTCCATGGATTCCCTCCATTCTCTACTAGTGCAAAAGCACTGGATAAAAGTAAACTTCTTTACTTGAAATGGAACTATTCCTATTACTGAGAACATATTAATTAATGTGTACTTGTATTACTACAAAAGAATAAAACGGCAGGTGAAATGAGATGGAGAAAACCGGAGTTCCTTTACTGGAAATTGAACATATGTATAAGCAATTTGGCGGAAATCCTGTGTTAAAGGGGGTAGATTTAACCCTTAAAGCTGGAGAAATCTTTGCTATGGCAGGAGGGAATGGAGCAGGAAAATCAACATTAATGAAAATCATTACCGGCTTATATAAACCAGATGGTGGAAAGATGAAGGTGAAAGGAACAGCTGTATCTTTTACCAATACGCATGAAGCCCATTTACAGGGTATATATCTTGTACCGCAGGAACCGTTGATTTTTCCTAATATGTCCGTAGAAGAAAATATAATGATTGGGGTGCCTGAGAATAGAGCCCAATGTAAAAAAAAATCAAAATCATAATTGAAAAGCTAGGGTGGAAGCTGAATGTACAAAGAAGTGCTTTAACGCTTACGATTGCTGAAAAGCAACTTGTGGAAATTATCCGAGGATTAGTTCGGGAGGCAGAGGTGTTGATATTAGATGAACCGACTTCCACGTTGACTTTTGGAGAAATTGATTCTCTGTTTATTAACATTAAGCGTCTAGCGAATGATGGGATGGGTGTCCTTTACATCACGCATAGGTTTTCAGAAATCTTTACTCTCGCTGATTCAGTAGCCGTTTTAAGAGATGGTGTCATTTCTTTACAAGGACCTGTTAAGCAATTTACGTACGAAAAGTTGGTGGAAGGCCTTGTTTCCCAGACTACACCAAAAGAGAAGAACAGCGAAAAGCAACAACTGTTATTGAAACAGACAACGACTACGCATCAAGCAGCCTTAGAGGTAACCGATCTCACAGGCAGTCGATTTGCAGGGGTTTCGTTCCAACTATTCCCGGGGGAGGTACTTGGAGTTGCTGGCGTAGTGGGGGCTGGACGTACTGAATTGGCAGAAGCAATAGTAGGTCTTGATAAAATATTGGCTGGAAGAGTCGTATTAAATGAAAGAGATATCACCAATGATTCCTTCCGTCGCAGACTTAATGCCGGCTTAGTTTACGTACCTGAAGATCGTCATGCACATGGGATTTTTTCCATTACATCTATTAAAAACAATATTACATCTACAATCCTCCACCGTCTAAAAGGAATTCTTTTCCCTTTTCAAGAGGAAAGAGCCCTCGCAGCCTCCTATCTAGCTGATCTTCAAATTAAAGCTGAAAGCATTGATCAAGAACTAAAGAGTTTATCTGGAGGGAATCAACAAAAGGTAGTTCTTGCAAAGTATTTGGCAGCGCATCCAAAGGTGATTATTTTAGATGAACCGACACGGGGCATTGATGCACATGCACGAAACGATATTTATAACATGATTCACCAGTTAAAAGCCAGCGGATTAGCCGTTTTATTAATTACTTCAGACATGGAAGAAATTCAGCAGTTAAGCAACCGGGTACTCGTGATGCATGAAGGGAGCATGGTTACGATCCTACCTGAAAATGAGATTACTATTGAAGAAATAACTTCATATGCATTTGGTGTTCAGAGCGGGGTGAAGTATAGATGATGCCGTTCCTAATCAGGGTGTTAAAAGCAAGAGAGCTTTCGATTGTCCTTTTTTTAGCCGGCTTTTTTATCCTAGTTGGATCGATTAACAAAGAATTTATTACAGGAGATACGATTGCTTTATTGATTAAATCAAGTGCTATTCTTCTGGTTATGGCAATTGGTCAATCCTTTGTTTTACTAACTGATAATATTGACGTTTCAGTTGGTTCAACAATGGGTTTATCGGCAGCGGTTACAGGTGTCCTGCTCACAGATGGTTACAGTCTATGGCTGATTGTACCGGCAGTCTTGCTAACCGGCGTTATTGTTGGACTATTAAATGGACTGGGGATTGCATACGGCAAGATTCCTTCCATTATCATGACTTTAGGTATGCTAGGGATCATACGGGGAACAATGCTTTTATTTACGGAAGGAATGTGGATTGAAGACATACCCAATTTTTATAAAGAGTTGTCTGGGGCCGCATTACTAGGAATAAGTCTGCCTGTTTGGATTGCCATTGTACTTGTAGTTGTTTGCCATTTGTATATTACGAGGACAAAGTCAGGGTGCTGCTTTTATGCAGTGGGAGATAATGAAGAAGGAGCAGTTTCAGTAGGTTTACCGGTAAAAAGAGTCCTTGTACTCTCTTTTATATTTTCATCTGTATCTGCCTCAATCGCAGCGTTATTATTTGTCATGAACATCGGGTTTGTTCCCAATCAAACAGGGAGTGGGATGGAACTTCAGGTCATTGCGGCGGCTGTCCTTGGGGGTGTAAGTTTAACTGGTGGGATTGGAAGTGTGATTGGTGCTGGTCTTGGGGCTGTGTTTTTTACCGTTATTAGTAACTCCCTTGTTTACCTAAAGATTCCAGCCTATTATAATGATGCGATTTCTGGGTTCTTATTATTAGCCATTGTTGTTGGGGATTCACAATTCCAAACGTATATTCGTAAACAATCGGCCAGAATAATTAGGAATGGGCAGAAAGGAGAAAATAAGGGTGAAAGACAAACGACAACGATTACTTAAATGGGAATTTGCTCTTGTTGGATTCCTTATTATTGAACTATTCTTGTTTGGACAATTATCTCCTAGTTTTCTTAACCTAAATAATCTCTTATATAGTATGAATGATTTTGTCTATATTGCGTTAGCGGCTATTCCTGTGACATTTGTCATTATTACAGGTGGAATAGATGTTTCAATCGGAGCCGTGATGGGGTTATCATCCATCGTTCTTGGGGTTCTCTGGATGAATGGAGTTAATGTATGGATTGCGCTGTTGATTACTTTATTGGTTGCTGCAGTAGCCGGTTGTTTAAATGGAATATTGGTTGCCTGGACAAATGTACAGCCGTTGGTTGTTACATTGGGAGGTATGTTCGTTTTCTCAGGAATCGCTCTCGTTCTGTCAGGCGGATCGAGTGTATCAGGCTATGAAGGAATCAGTGGCTTCCCTAATGAATTTGTTGGACTTGCGAATGGTCAGCTAGTTGGTGTACCAAATCCAATCTGGATATTGGGGCTTTCTATCTTACTCTTTGGCTTTCTTCTTCACTTTACTCGTTATGGACGAAATGTTTTTCTTGTCGGAATCAATGCAAAGGCTGCTAGATATTCTGGAATTAATACCCGATTAATCATTATGAGTACGTATATGTTAGCAGGATTTGGGGGTGGTTTAAGTGGTGTCATTCTAACTTCGTATTTTAGTTCAGCTCGTTCAGATCTTGGAAGTGAAGCGGTCTTACCTATTATTACAGCAGTTGTCCTAGGAGGTACTAGTATTTTTGGAGGAAAAGGAAGTATAATGGGCACGGCTATTGCGAGTATCGTGATAGGAATGACGCAATATGGTCTGCAGATGGTCAATATGACCAGCCAACAAACAAATATTGTAGTCGGATCCATGCTTATAATCGCTGTTTTACTCAGAAATACACATTGGAAGAAGATGAGTAAATCACTTTCCATCATGAAAAAATAATAAGGGGGAATCGTTTTGAAGAAAATGAAGTCTCTATTATTGTTAGCGGTTACATTAATACTTTTTTCTGCATTGTCAGGCTGTTCAGATACCAGCAAGCCTGCTGATTCACAAGGGGAGAAAACAGAGAAGAAAAAGGATGTAAAATTAGCTTTTATCCCGAAACTGGTAGGTGTCGGTTTCTTTACTTCTGGTGGGCAAGGTGCCAAAGATATGGCGAAATCACTCAATGTAGAATTGAAATATGATGGTCCTACAGAAGCTTCGGTTGCCGGCCAAGTTCAGTTTATTAATAATTATGTGAACCAGAATTATGATGCTTTGATGATTTCTTCAGTTTCGGTGGATGGATTGAGTCAATCACTCAGACGTGCAAAAGAACGGGGTGTTAAAATTCTAACTTGGGATTCTGACGTTAACCCAGAGGATCGTTCGTTTTATATTAATCAAGGGACACCGGATCAATTGGCAGAGCTCTTAATCAAAATGACCCATGATCAAATCGGGGATAAAGGAAAAGTAGCCTTTTTTTACTCTAGTCCAACAGTGACCGACCAAAACCAATGGGTCACGAAAGCGAAAGAGATTGTAAAAGATCAATATCCTGGTTGGGAAGTCGTCACTACACAATATGGCGAAAATGATGCACAAAAATCATTGGCAGTAGGGGAAAGTATTTTAAAAACATATAAAGACATTGATGCAGTAATTTGTCCGGATGCAACGGCACTTCCTGCTATGGCGCAAGCAGCGGAAAATTTAAAGAAAGCGGGAGAGGTGGTCGTAACCGGATTTTCTACACCGAATGTCATGAGAGAGTTCGTTAAAAGGGATACAGTTAAACAATTTGGATTATGGGATGTGAAAAAACAAGGAGCAATTGCGGCTTATGTGGCTTACCTTATGACGGTAGAAGGAAAGGAATTAAAGGTGGGAGATGAATTTGAGGTACCGGATATAGGGAAAGTAAAAATCGAACCTAACTCAATCCAAGGATATGATTATAATGCTGATGACAGTGGAATCATCCTTCTGCCAGAACGAGTCGTTTTCACAAAGGATAATATTGATGATTATGATTTTTAGGTAATTTACTAATTGCTGATTCAATGGGCTGCAGGAAGGCACCCAATCGAATCAGCTTTTTTTATCTTGTGATTGGAAGGAACAGGATGTATCGTAAGATTAAATAATGGTGAAGGGCGGAAAAGCAGTTATGGAACGATTTCAGATGAATTCAAGCATTTCGAAAATAAAAATGGTTTGGCTGGCGGTGGTGCTGGGTTCATTTGCGGCAATCGGTCCATTATCGTTGGATATGTATTTGCCAGGGTTGCCGTCACTTGCCGATGATTTGAATAGCAGTACCTCATTAGCACAGCTAAGTTTAACAGCCTGTATGCTTGGACTGGCTGTTGGGCAAATTTATTTAGGACCATTGAGTGATTCAAGAGGCAGAAGAATGCCGCTAATCTTATCACTGGCTGTTTACAGTGCTTCCTCACTTGCATGTGCCTTCGTTCCGTCCGTTGAGATGTTAATATTAATGCGATTTATACAAGGCATATCAGGAGCTGGAGGAATCGTGATTTCGAAGGCGATTGTCCGCGATCTTTTTTCAGGGACTGAATTAACCAAGTTCTTTTCGATGCTCATGCTTGTAAATGGAGCAGCCCCCATTTTAGCTCCTGTTTTTGGTGGACAGCTCCTGCAGTTCACATCATGGCGTGGTGTATTTATTGTATTGTGTATCCTTAGTATGATGATGATAGCAGCAGCCTTCTGGGGGTTAGCTGAATCATTGCCAAACGAACTGCGCAATGAGGGTAGTATAGCGAATACCTTCCGTACATTTTCTCGTCTTAGTAAGGATCGGATATTTATAGGCTTTGCTTTTTCTCAGGGATTTGTTTCAGCCGCAATGTTCGCCTACATATCGGGTTCTCCGTTTGTATTGCAGAATATTTATGGGGTATCAGCTCAAATGTTTAGTCTTATCTTTGCCATAAACGGAGTAGGCATTATCCTAGCTTCACAAGTGACAGGAAGACTCGCTGGAAAAGTGAAAGAAGGTGTCTTACTTGTGTTTGGCTTATTTATGGCGACGACAGGGGGAATCATTCTTTTAACTGGTATCTTACTTCAAGCGGGCCTTATTGTGATATTGATTGGCTTGTTTCTCTCGGTTTCAAGTGTGGGAATTGTCGGTACAACCAGCTTCGCATTGGCTATGGAGAATCAGCGGAGTCATGCAGGAAGTGCAGCGGCTTTACTCGGACTGATTCCATTTATACTTGGAGCCATAGTGGCTCCACTTGTGGGACTTGGAGGAGAAGAGAGTCCACTTCCAATGGGACTGGTCATATTGGGCAGCCAAATAATCGCGATACTCTCTTACTTTATTGTTGCCCGACCGATGCTGATAAAGGGTAAGTCAAAAGAGAAAGGCTAAATGGCTTTCTCTCAGTTTGTAGACAAAAGAGGTGCGGAATGGTTCATTCCGTACCTCTTTTGGCATTTTTAACACATTTCATGGAATTTTCTCTGCTTATCAAGGCAACTAAGTCTAGCACGTGTTTCCATTTGAGCGTCGGACTAAAATCCAAATTAAATTTAGAAAGACCGTTGATTGGAGTGCTGGCGTGAAGACTCCTGCGGGAACAGCGGGACAGGTGAGACCCCGCAGGAGCGTAAGCATTGATGCGGCTCACCGCCCGCCCGCGGAAAGCGAAACGCCTGGAACGGAAATCAACAATCGCATTTTAAAATTAAGGCTGTTTTCGTAAGGATTGTTGCTAATCATACAAAAGGGTTAAATTACAATTTTATGGTATCATTAAATAAAAATTCCTTGTTCAGCTAAAGGGGCAGGGAAGATCAACAAGCATAGTGTATTCGTATTGTGACAAAAAAAATTAATCTGAAGAAAAAATCATGTATATTTATTTCTATAAATTAGGAATTTTTTTCTGGAGGAGTTGGCTATAAAAGCACATAATTTATTTGGTAAAATCATCTTTTGGATTGGTTTTTTATTTTTTGTTTCTGGTCTCGGAACAAGGTTCGGTCCACTAGACTACAATTCTCTTATACCAAATAAATCATTGGCACTTATTTATATCTGTATAGGAATTACTATCTTAATAATTTCGAACTTTTTTAAGAAATCTAATAACTCAAGAATTTAATAAAGTTAGAGGGGGTACAGATTTCAACCCCCCTCGCCTTGTTTATCACTCACTCTTACTGCACAGTTTTTGCCAACTCTATAATATTCCTTCATAAACTAACCGATTCTTTACTCAAGAGGAAAGGGGCTGCCCTAATTAATATAATTGGAGAAGATACTGTGAAGATAGATATGGTATTTGATTATGAAATGGGTACTGATTTAGCTTCAACTATACAGGAATTGTTAAACGAAAGTTTTCAAAAAGACTTTCCAAAAAACAGAATTTATTTTAAACAATTACCTCATTTTAGATTTGTAGCTTTTAACGAAAAAAATCAACTTATAGGGCAGGTAGGAATAGATTACAGAGTGATGAATCTTAACGGAGAACCTATAAGAGTACTTGGTCTAATTGATTTATGTGTCACCCAAAACACCCGCTCAAAGGGTATAGGTTCGAAGTTACTTTTAGAAATTGAACAGTTTTGTTGCAATAGAAATATTGATTTTTTATTGTTATTTGCTGACAACAAAACGTTGTATCTAAAAAATGGATATAGGTCAGTTACGAATAAGTGTAAATGGTTAAAAATTAACCATGAAAGTCAAATTACAAGGGGTATAGGTTATGAAAAAATTGAGGGATTAATGATTAAAGAAGTTGGTAAGTATGGTTGGCGCGAAGGAGATCTAGATTTTTTAGGCTATCTATATTAAGCTAACGGAGTTTTACTTCAAAAAGGAGGTTGCTGCGGCAACCTTTTTCTTACTGAACTATCAGAGTTCGTTTCTTCTTCGGTAATACCGTCAATAAAGGTTTATATAAACTAGTAAAGAACTCAATTCTTTATTAATAATCATTCCCTAGAATTAGGAATCAAATTTGAAGAAGATAGAGATGATAAACTTGTTTGTTTTTAATCTCATGGAATGGAGTAGATATCTAATAGATTAATTCGTAGATCACTTTAAAGTTATTTAAAAGTAGGCTCTGTTAAACGATAATGTTGATAAACAGTAAAAAAAGGCCCTGTTGGAGGTCCTTTTTCTGGATTTCTAGTTAAACAAACGCACTGGTTATATCAACTAGAAAAAGAACAAGAAAATCATGATTTTTTAATCTAAGGTGGGTAGTTAGTTAGTAAGGAAGATACATAAAATTAAGCCATTTACATTACAGAAGTAGCTTTAATGAAAGCAGTTGCTTCACTACCAACTTTTAGACCTAACCTGGAAACAGATTTTTTAGTAATTGTAGAGACAATAGTATTACATACTGGAAAACTTTATTACAGGGAGTTATCATATGCAAATTAGTGCTCGTAATCAGTTAAAAAGTTTTGACTCTAATTTTTAGGGGTCACATCATATCTTAGAAATGGCAAAACGGAGGAAGAAGCTGTTCGTTCACTACAAGGAGCAATTAAACATAATTTCTACGCATGTAAACATCGCTTACTACACGTACTACAGTATCTATATGTAAAAGAGTTATCCATAGCAAAAAAGGAAGGAGAGGCCCTAAGGCGCTTGCTAGAGAAAATAGGTCAAAAGGAAAGATCCGCTTGCCCTACTATCTATGAAGTGATGAAATGAATCTCTTCGAAAAGTAACGTTTAAGAGTGGACTAGTTGCAACGACAAAAAAGTAGGTGAAAGAATGGACAGCATCTTAGAAGTAATTTTTGGTATTGGAGCACTTGTAACTGCTAAAATATAATCAACAGTTTCTGACAAATAGAATTGAACACTTTTTATCCATTTATTGGTTCAACTAAGCTATGATAAAAAAATCATTGTTTAGCTGGAGGATCTGAAAGGTGGAAAAATTACTTTTGATTGTTGAAGTGCATCAATTAAAAAAACAGGGCTTTAAAGTGGCTGCCATTGCAAGGAAATTAGAGATTTCTAGAAATACAGTTTACAAATATTTGGACATGACTTTTGATGAAGCAACGTGGATGGTTTCTCTATGTAGAAGACAAAAGAAGCAGGATCCCTAACGGGAAAGGATAGTAACTTGGTTAAATGAACATCCAGACTTATCATCTGCTCAAATCGAAGATTGGTTAGAAGAACGTCCGTCGTTAGAAGTTGGGGCTAGTACGATTCGGTGTTATGTAAGTGATTTAAGAGACATCTATCAAATTCCTAAAATAATTCATCCTCGAATGCACGAGGCTGTTGAAGAACTACCAATGGGACAACAGGTACAGGTTGACTGGGGAAAAATCACAGGTAAAAATATTGAAAATAAAGATATTAAATTATACTTCATAACTTTTGTCCTCTTCCACTCTCGGTATAAATATGTAGAGTGGTTAGACAGGCCATTTGACAACAAGAGATACGATTCATTGTCATAAAGCATTTTCTTTCTTTGGAGGAATGCCCGAAGAAATCGTCTATGATCAGGACCATCTAATAACGGTTAGTGAAAATGCTGGATTCCTTTTAAAGAAGTTGTCCATGTAAGATACGTGATAATGTGAAAATAAACAAGCCCACTATTGCTAATTTTATAAATTTTGATTTACTTTTCTTTTCTTTGCTTTTTGTTATAATTAGCATTTTAATGAAGCTCATAAACATTATTAATAGTCCTGAAAACGCCATTAAATAAAGTAAAAAATACTTTCATTGTCTCCTCCGATTTCTAGCTTGCTGTATTATGATGAAAGAAAGCTCGTCACGTTCAACTTAACCCCATTAAACACACTTAATTATACCATTATATTATTCATGTATAAGGTTTGAATA
>NZ_AJTN02000244.1 GCF_000305495.1 Peribacillus psychrosaccharolyticus ATCC 23296
TAAAGAAGGTGACATAAAAGAGAGGCAGGGGGTATAAATGGATACAATGATATTAGATGTTGGAACAGCACTCGTACTTATTGCGATTGGTTCAATCATTGCAAATAAGCTTAATTTTTCAATCATTCCATTTCTCATTATTCTAGGTATGCTGGTCGGACCACATGCACCTAAAATAGGGATTATTGATCTAACCTTTATTGAAAGTAACGATATCATTCAATTTTTAGGGAGGATCGGGGTACTTTTTTTACTATTCTATTTAGGACTTGAATTTTCAGTTGGTAAGTTAATAAAATCAGGACGTAACATTATAGTGGGTGGAAGTGTCTACGTTGCGATTAACTTTGTATTAGGTCTTGTCTATGGATGGATTGTAGGCATGCCTTGGATGGAAACGCTGATTATAGCAGGATTACTTAGCGTATCCTCTAGCGCCATTGTGGCTAAGGTGCTCGTTGATCTAAAGCGGACGGCAAACCCGGAAACAGAGTTAATTCTAGGGATCATTTTATTTGACGATATCTTTCTAGCAATATTTTTAACAACCATGTCGGGTATATTACTCGGAGGCTCAACATCCGCCTTTGGTATTATCACATCGGTGCTAATATCGATAGGGTATATGTTGTTATTCTTTGTCATTGCGCGAAAAGGTGCGCCTATACTAAATAAACTGTTTATGATCAAATCCAATCTAAACTTTATTATTGTAATCTTTGCCCTCCTATTCTTTGTTGCTGGCTTTTCGGAGAAACTACATGTTGCGGAAGCCATTGGCGCTTTATTATTGGGTTTAGTTTTTTCAGAAACGATTCATCGCGATCGGATCGAAAAATTGGTTGTTCCTTTTAGAGACTTTTTCGGGGCCATTTTCTTCTTCAGCTTCGGATTAAGTATTGATCCATCTACTTTAACCGATGCAATCTGGCTGGCTTTAGGGGCTGCGATTATTACGATTGTCGGTAATATCTCTGCAGGTATGATTTCTGGAAGAAAAGCAGGACTTTCACATAAAATGTCTAGCAATATCGGCTTAACCATTATGGCAAGAGGAGAATTTTCAATTATTGTGGCTAACTTAGGAATAACAGCAGGATTAAGCCCAATATTAACACCATTTACGGCTCTGTACGTTCTAATCTTGGCTATTTTAGGCCCGCTTTTGACAAAAGAAAGTAAAAGCGTTTATAAGTTTCTTAACATGATTTTTAGATGGAGCGATAAACCAGAGAAGAAAAAAATAGAGATTTCAGGTTGACAAAGCATCCCAAAATTCGTTTGATAGATACGAATTTTGGGATGCTTATCTTTTGTTAGGGGAAAACTAGTTATTGTATATAAAACACATTTTACAAGATGTTTAGCATAAATTATTTTTCTTATTACACATATACTTGTAGGTGTGGATAAATAGGAGGATTTGATATGGATTTAACAAACAAACTACTTTGTGATAATTGTAATGAATATTTTATGAAGATAGATGAGTTTTGGAAATGTCCTAATTGTTTTAATAAGCTATCAGAGGAACGGCTGGAAAGGTTTATAAATATGAGTGCACAAGTGGGCAATGAATCCTTTGAGAACACTTTATATGAAAATGGTTCACCAATCGACAATAAATACGCAGTAATTCATAATGAAAGTGGAAAATATAATAGTATTTGGTTTGTTGACGATGATGGAACAGGTGACGGTTTGAGTTGAAAAAACCTTAGATATAACAATCACTACTTGCTGCGTATTTAGATTTGACAATGCTTCTGTCATCGTACTACTTCCTCATTAAGCGTTTCTCCCCCCATCTTTCCCTTACAAAAAACTCCTAAAACTAAACCAGTGAGTTATCAACGATTGTCATATCAGCAAGTAGTAATACTTATAGAAATCCTTCTCTTTTGTCACAAAAAAAGGAATAGTTCATAAAGTAATTTTAGTTATTTACCGGATTATGATGATTGGAACTTAAATGGAGACATCGTATTTTGGAATCCCCTCAAAGCTCATTTGAGGTATCATCAATGGGGATTAGAGTAGTCGAAAACACCTTGCTGGAGCAATTAAAGAGTGCAAACAATGAAGATCGCAAAGAGCTGAAATATCATAAGTCCCTACTGATTGGAGAACTATCCTATACCATCGGTGGAGGAATCGGTCAGTCAAGATTATGCATGTTTCTCTTAAAGAAAGCTCATATTGGTGAAGTTCAAGCCTTGGTTTGGAACGAGAAAGTTTTAAATGAATGTAAAGATAATATACATCTATTATAGAGCTCATTTTTTAACAGACCTAGGAGTAGATATTCTTCTAGGTCTGTTTTTTTGCATTGGACGAAACATACATTAATTTTGCTGGCTGTTTTTACGGATGACGTGTGCAGTTTCCTCTATTATATAGATGACTGGGATTTGTGTAGTGATATTGGTTTCATTTAATTGTACTTCAGTTACATAATAAGCAATATTTATATCTGACAT
>NZ_AJTN02000243.1 GCF_000305495.1 Peribacillus psychrosaccharolyticus ATCC 23296
CTTTTTTGATAGTTACTTTCTAGAATCTTGAATCATTTCATATTGGCGCAATCTTATTTTAAATAATGTGATTGGATCCCGATACAACTCTGGAAGTTCTCTCATTCGATCCAGTGCGGATTGGCTATCTGAAATTTCGATTTGACATTGTTCCGTATGTTGATTAAGAACGTTGTATGGATGTCTAAAGAACATAGCAATATCTCGTTCCAGGGATTTTTCAAACAAGACAAATTGTGACAGGAATTTTGCCGCAACTGTACTTGCTACATCATCATAATCCATGGTTTCTAGATATTTCTTATATTGATTATATAATGTTCCTTTATTTTGCGTAATTCCTCCGAATAACTTACCGGCACCTTTAAGGAGAAGTTGTGACGGTGTATGGCGCATTAGAATATTCATGTCATCAACTTGCACCATACTAGTCATCCGCTCTGCATCACGACTCCAGTCATCAAGCACTCGGTAATCACAGGCGAGTTCAATACGTTCGTCGCCATAAAGAGTATTAAAACCTTCTGCCATTTCATTTAAAAGAAGCTGACTTTGGTTAAAGTCTTCTTTCGACTCATTAATCCAATCTTGTAAGGAAACATGGAATTTAGGAAGTACCCGATTCTTGACATAATCCTGAATCCGTACATTCATCTCTTCATTAAGTAAGATATGAATACGTCGGAAATCGCTGTCCTCTTTTAATAGACTAGCACAGTCACGAAGAAGATCAGGAATCCTTCCTGTAAGGTCATTCCGAACGTCATCTTTAAGTAATTTATAGGCTTTGGTAATGGAACGTACATTTTCTGTCTCTTGATCTGTTACTTGATGAATGGCCCCGTTAAGTTTAATGACCATTTCTTCATTCCACCTGATCGATTCAACATGTTGATTTTCCATCTCAATCCGTTTCTCTAGCAGGGCTGCTAAAGTTTTGCGGATGTAGAACAGCATGTTGCCTGTACGATCGACAGGAAGATGATCACCGCTGAAATTGCGCCAAATAAAGCTGGCTGCATCACCTTGATGATGTTGACTTGAATAAGCAAATAGTTCTGCTTCTGGGATATAGTCATGAATACGGTCAGCTGTATCTTCAAGAATTCGGATGGCATCATGCTCGTTGAAAATTTTCTCTAAGTTTGTTAAAACAAAATGAATTGGTAAGTGAGGCGTCCGTTTTCTCACGTCTAAGACAAGTTCACGCTCTCGCTCAGTAAATGGTGACTGTGCATCGAGTGTAACTAATAATCCATCTGCCATATGTGTTAATGTGTAAAATTCATTTCTTACAGCCGCACTTCCTGTTAAACCGGGAGTATTAACAAAAGTTAATGCCTGTTCTTCTAGTAAGAGAGATGGGAACTTCACCTCGAAAATAGATTCTCTATAATTGCTTGATTCCTCAATGGCTTCTAAATCAGGTAATGGAAGAATTCCTCCATTACTGATCTGATTAATTTCAGGTTGACGACTGTCGCTCACCGTAATAAACGCAGCGCTGCCTTCCGAAATCACCGCTTCACCAGATAGACCATTGACAACTAACGCACTTCCTAAAGGATCCATTCCTGCAATCAATAGAGTTCGTGCAGAACGATCCATTAGCTGATTAACCATCCATTTGCTTTTCTCACCAACTTGAAGTTCAAGCTGTTCAGCCCAACGAATAATAGTTTGATAAAGCTCAACGCTTTCTGTAAACGATTCGTGGTGTACGCTGGCACCTCGATGCATGGTTTCAGCTTCCTGTACAACAAGTGCATCCAAGCTTCCACGGAATATTTCATTCCAAGCAAGAACTGCAGTAGATGCAAACAGCGAACTATTCTTATCTGTGAGCTTTAGCCAATTGGTGAGTGTGTTAGGAATAATTTCTTCCAGTTCCTTAATAAAATGGCTGCCGTCTAACAAAGAAATATACGTATCCTTATATGTTTTGACAATACCATACCATGTATTTCGTTTATCTATCTCAGCCTTCATAAAGAATGCATTTATCGTATTCAGCCATGTGAAATACGAAGGTTGTTTCTCATAAATTCCCCATAATGACAACACTAACTTTTCAAAGCGCTGGCTATCCTCAGCGTGCAATGTTTCCAGAACAGGAACGAAGTATTCAGGTTGTAACGCAGCTGTATACCCGTAATCTACATATCCTTGAAGGACATCAAACCATGAAAGGACACCTGTCCGTATTCCTTCATTAGCTGCCAAATCTATCGCACTGTTCCAATCCCGTTGATCTTCAAAGAATGAACGGGCCACTTCCGTTACATTCGGGTAATCAGGGTGGAAATCGACAACGTCTTTAATCGTTCGTGAAGCAAGATCAAACCGAGCTTCCTCTATGTATAATGAAAATAACTGCAGGGCTACTTCCGCTCTTAATACCAAGCTTTCCGCTTCGATTGATTTATATAAATCTTCAGCTGTTGAAAGCATCCCAAGTTGGTAATAGGCATCTGCACTGTTCTTTCTCGCCCAAGGACGTAATTCTGAGGAAATACTTTCCCATTTAAAGATAGCAGCCTCGTAATCTTTAAAGTGGTAATATAATTCACCTTGCGAATACCGGATTTCTCCTAATTCTGGAACTTCGTTTTTTTGTTCCTCAAGATAGGCCTCTCCTAAAACTTGAATAGCATAGGATGCTTGCTCTTCACTGACTAGTGTTTCATAAAATTTTTTATCGATTAATTGATTTTCAGACACCATTGATTTTCCCCCGCTTATCTATAAGTCAAAGTAATAGCCCCGTTATAAGGACCTTCTAAACAAACCATTTTAAAATAGAAGAGATGAACCTCTAACATATTATTTTAACAAAGTTTTATTATAATTAAGTTTCATTCTACTAACAATTACGGGTCAATGTTTTCCTCGACTGTAAAATTTTTAACACAATCCCAATTAAGGAGAATTTAACGGTTAATTTGATGCATACCTATTTTAATCAAATGATTGATTAAGAGAAAATACCGAGACTTCACAATAGATACAAACATTTAATTAATCGATTGATTAAATCTATAAATAAGTTTAATTAATCGATTGATTAAGAGAATAGACCCGCCAAGAGTTCCGTTTCACCATTTGTTGCTTACTTTTTCTGCAAAGCCTAATAAATCTTTTACAATAATTTCTTTGCCGTCGTCCAAAATTACCTTTCCAGAAAACCGTCCAAAGACCTGATGTTGATTACTCGAAATAAAGAGTACGGATGAATAAGCATAGCGGTCAATAATCGGATGAAATGTCATCTCAAATCTGCCGTCACTTGAATGGAATGTCCAAGGCTTCATATACTCCTCTGAGTTCTCTTTATTAATTGGAATCTGAAAATTTACATCATCGAGTTTATGTGCTCTCCCCTGATAAAAAAGCATATTTTCTGTCGCCGCTGTTGTATCACCAAACCCATAGCCAATATTAAAGCCAAACGGTACTCCATCAATTAATCCTGAAGCCGAACCCCAGTACCAAGTATTTTTATAGGTCCAGACACCACGGCCCCAATCTAAAACGGCAAAGGAATCTGCGGGATCAAACAGATACTCATGCCCAGCAAATAGTACCTTTCCTTTTGCACGAATCGGATTAATCTTTTGGTTATAATAAAACGCCTTTTTATCTTCTTTAAAAGGAGTAGCAATAACCATTGATTCCTCTGGTTCATCGAACAGCTCTAGTTCAACAAACAGGTCATCAGTTTGATGAAACTTCTTCATCTTAAAGTTTAACTGTCTTTTACTGCCGTCATTATAGAACTCAGCCTTCACCCGCTTATTACGAAATACGGCATCCCCACTTTTCGAACTGCTGGGAAGTTTCATTTTGCCTCCCGGTGCTAAGGTCATGATGCTAGTCGTTAGTTGACTCGGTTTCTTAAAGTCCAACAGAGAAGCGCTGATTAAACCCATATAGGAATTATCTGCAATCGTTAATGCCACCGCAAACTCATTATTCGAGATCAAGTAATAATCCCATTCTTTAATCCGCCAAGGGTTTGCTTTAATGGCGAAGCGATTGTAGGTTAGAAGCTCCCTTTTTGAATACCCCGCTTCCGCTAACATTCCTCGTTCATCTAATAATGGATGGACACTCGTAATCTCGTGATTCCTCACAGCCTTCACCTCGAACCTTTTTATTTATTATTTCATAGCACAAGAGGAATCTCCATTAATAACCATATAAAGAGTATAAATTTTCAGAAAAATAAGCATCCCTCTAGAGGAATGCTTAACCTTGGGCTATCTACAATGAATTAAAGCCACCACATCTCAGCTGGGCTTTCATTAATCAGAACGGAATTCAAATTACGGACAGCGCGGTGGAATCCTTCTTCAATCGACATTAGTGGATCTTCATGCTCAATACTGACAACATAGTCATATCCGTATGTCCTCAGAGCACTAATAATATCAGACCATTCTTGAATACTGTGGCCGCATCCAACTGATCGAAAATTCCACGAACGTGTCTGCACGCTGCTATAAGGCTGCATATCAGTCAAGCCATACATATTGATATTCTCTTGATCTAAGAAAGTATCTTTAGCATGAAAATGATGAATGGCGCCTGCTTTACCAAGAATTTTAATGGCTCCTACTGGTTCTATGCCCTGCCACCACAAATGACTTGGATCAAGGTTTGCGCCTATAGCTTCGCATGTTTTCTCCCTAAGCTTCAGTACCGTATAAGGTGTATGAACAAGGAATCCTCCATGAAGTTCAAGCCCAATTTTCACATGATGGTCCTCAGCATATTGCCCCCATTTTTTCCAATAAGGCACCAGTTTTTCTTCCCATTGCCACGCCAATACTTCACTGTACTCATTTGGCCATGGTGCTACAGGCCAGTTTGGGTATTTAGCATCTTCCTGATCACCCGGGGTACCTGAAAAGGTGTTCACGACCGGAACTTCCAGCAGCTCAGCAAGTTGAATCGTTTTAACAAAGGTATCATGACATTTATCTGCAAATGCTTTATCGGGTGACAACGGATTACCATGACAACTGAAAGCACTAATCGTTAATCCACGCGAATGCACTGCCTCCAAATAGGCTTCCCTTTTAGCTTCACTCTCTAACAATTCATCCAAGGGACAATGGTTGTTACCAGGATAACCGCCCGTGCCGATTTCTACTGCTTTCACCCCAGCCTCTTTTACATAATCCAACATTTCTTCGAAGGATTTATCAGCGAATAGTACAGTAAATACTCCTAATTTCATGTAATCTCCCTCTCCTTCAAATCCAAATGTATACTCTTTCCGCTTTCTGAACTCTTATAAATAGCTTCGATAATTTTTGAAACCTTTAAAGCCTCATATGGTTTCACCAGCGGTTCAGAGTAACCAAGACAGCTGTCAACGAAGTTTTCAGCCTGCTGGACATCTGGCGTTTCATCACCAGGAATCCATTCAGCTTCACTGTTCAATAACATGCCGTACTTTGCTTTATTTAAGGTAAACGGCCATAAATCAAGTCCTCCATCTGTTCCTGAGAGGCTTAGTGTGTTTGCGTCTCCACGAATATTCGCTGCCCAAGAAGTTTCTAATAATAAAGAAGCTCCATTGGCGAATTTAATATAGCCGGTTGCGTGGTCATCTACATCAAACGTTGTCGAATCAAATTTCCCCCATTGATTAACTTGCTCATGACCCTTGCTTATATAATTATAGGTAGTTCCTGAAATTTCAATTGGCTCTGGGTCTCCCATCAGCCATAACGCTAAGTCAAGTAAATGACAGCCGTAATCAATCAGACCGCCTCCACCTTGGAGTTCTTTATTGGTAAACAAGCCCCATCCAGGAACCTTTCTGCGGCGTAATGCTTGAACTCTCCCTACATATGGCAAGCCGATTTCTCCTTGTTGAATGACAACCTTAGCAGCTTGTGCTTCTCTCATGAAACGATAATGATACGCAATAGATAAAACCTTCCCCGCTTTACTTGCAGCCTCAATCATCGCTTCACACTCAGCCGTCGTAATCGCCATTGGTTTTTCACATAAAACGTGACATCCAGCTTCAAGAGCTGCAATCGTAATCTCTGCATGAAATTTATTAGGTGTCGCTACGAGGACTGCATCGACTTCTTGAAACATATCATGATAATTCGTAAAGACATGAGCAATATTATTTTTTAAGGCTAGATCCTTCGCTCTAAGTTCCTCAATATCTTGAATTCCATAAAGAACGACTTTATCCTGAAGCTTTTGAAAAGCTGGGATATGTCTGTCACGAGAAATACCACCTGCTCCAACAATCCCCAATTTTATCTTTTCCACGCTGGTCCACCTCTTATAATGTAATGATTTTTTTGGTTTTGTTGGAATCAAGTGCTCCTAAAATTACCTTTAATGACTTCATCCCTTCATCCCCGTTGACTGGAGGAACTGTGTCCGAGAGAATACTCGTGACAAAACGAGTAATGACTCCTGAGTCCTCCTGCCCTCCTTCTTCATTAGTTTGAATTCCCCCTAGGTTCTCCTTCACTGTTTGACCGTTGGTATAATGAATAATCAATGAATGGTCGGGATCATCCTCTAAACGCATAATCCCTTTTTCCCCATATATAATGGTGGAATTATCTTCTTTTGCACCATAAGACCAGCTCGCAGCCAAGGTTCCAATAATTCCGTTTTCTGTTTTTAAAATAAATACTGCATTGTCATCAATATCTGTATTTTGCTTAGCATTTGTCTCTATAAATGCTGCCACTTCTGTAAATTCTTCATTAAGTAAAAACCGCATTAAATCAGTTTTATGCACACCCAAATCTCCCATAGCCCCGATAAATGCCTGTTTTTTATCAAAGAACCAGCTGTCGGCTCCATCAATACTCCAGCCTTCCGGGCCTCCATGACCGAATGACGTTTTAAAGCTGTATATTTTGCCTAGGTCTCCAGACTGAATCAGCTCGTGGGCTTTATCATGTGAGGGCACAAATCGTTGATTATGAGCAATCATTAATTTCTTTTTATTTACTTTTGCAGCCTCAATCATCGCTTCAGCTTCGACTAAAGATGTTGCCATTGGCTTCTCACACAACACATGTTTTCCAGACCGCAGGGCTGTAATTGACATAGGTGCATGAAGGGCATTTGGAGTACAGATACTCACTGCTTCCACTTCATCGTTCTTAAGCAGTTCCTGATAATCAGTATATGCAGCTGCTCCAAATTTTTCTGCCATTTCGAGTGCCCTTTCTTGGACAACATCACATACAGCAATTATTTCAACATTTTCATGTGCCTGATATTCTGCAAGATGACGATATCTTGCAATACTTCCACAGCCAATGACTCCTACCTTCAATTTATGCATATCATTCTCTCCCTATTGTTTATTCTTTGATGATAGATCCTCGATTGCTTGGGAATGTCCATATTCAGGTCGATTCCTCGTTACTGGTTTAACCCATTCAACCGCATTTCGAATGACTCTTTGAACATTCTGATTATAATAGGTTGGGTACGTTTCATGCCCGGGTCTAAAATAAAATATTCGGCCATTTCCACGGGTGTATGTACAGCCGCTTCTGAATACTTCGCCGCCTTCAAACCAGCTGAGAAATACCAGTTGGTCAGGGGAAGGTATATCGAAATGCTCTCCATACATTTCTTCCTGCTCCAGCTCAAAATACTCTCCAATTCCTTCGGCAATCGGGTGGCTGGGATCCACGACCCATATCCGTTCCTTTTCTCCATCCTCACGCCATTTTAAATCACAAGTGGTCCCCATTAACTTCTTGAAAAGTTTCGAAAAATGCCCTGAGTGAAGAACAATGAGCCCCATGCCCTCTAAAACCCGCTCGTAAACTCGTTCAACAATCTCATCATTCACATCTTCGTGTGCCTTATGTCCCCACCATACCAAGACATCCGTCTCGTTTAATACTTCTTCACTCAGTCCATGTTCTGGTTCATCCAACGTGGCCGTAGATGCATCTATTCCTTGTTCTTGAAGAAATTCTGCAATTGCACCATGAATCCCCTTTGGATAAATCGTTGATACAGCCGCATTCGTTTTTTCGTGACGATTTTCATTCCAAACAACCACTTTCATTGTTATACACTCCCTTAAGATGTGATTTACTTAACAGCTCCGTCTGAAATGCCTTTGATAATTTGTTTTTGTGCAAAGAAGTACGCAATAATAACGGGAAGTATGGAAATCGTAAGACCGGCAAGTGCCAAATGCCATTGTTTCGTGTATTGCCCAAAGAAGAAGAACAATTTCAATGGGATGGTTTCCGTACCATTTCCACCAATCACAAGAGAAGGCAATAGATAATCATTCCAGATCCAAATAACATTTAATACGCCGACTGTAACAGACATCGGTTTCAATAATGGAAAGATAATATACCAAAAAGTCTGGAATTTATTACATCCATCAATTTTAGCCGCATCATCAAGTGACTCCGGAATTCCTTTTAATGCACCATGATAGAGAAAAATTGAAAGACTTGCTCCAAAACCTATATACATAAAAATTAAGCCGCCTCGATTAAGCATGTCGAGTTTGCCGAATTGAGCCACAAGTGGAATCATGACCGATTGAAATGGGATTAACATGGATGCCACAAACACGAAGAAAATCCAGGAGCTGAACTTGCTCTTGTTTCGTGATAATGCATAGGCTGCCATGGCAGAAAAGATGATTATTAAGACGGTACTGACACCCGTAATCAATAGTGAATTTCCAAAAGCATTTAAGAATCCTAATTGCTCAAAGGCTTGGACAAAATTATCCCAAGTCCATGTTTTGGGAAGTCCAATTGTATCAGCGAAAATATCTCGTTTTTCTTTAAATGCGTTTACTCCCATTAGATAAAATGGGAAAAGCCAGACTAGGGCTAGAAGGATTCCCATAATCTCGACCAGATAGAGTATCCGGCGATTGCTCATTACAGTTCAACCTCCCTTTTCTTGTTGTAAAATACCTGAACAAGCGAGACGGCTGCTACTACTACAAAGAAAATGACAGCCTTCGATTGAGCATAGGCCATAGCGTTATCAGTAAAGGCCGATTTGATAATGTTCATTGCAACCATTTCTGTCGAATTATATGGTCCCCCGTTAGTCAGAGATAAGTTTTGATCGTACATTTTAAAAGAATGAGACAGAGTTAAGAATAGACTTACCGTAAATGCTGGAGCAATTAGTGGTACGGTAATGGTTCTAAAGCGCTGAAACTTACTTGCTCCGTCAATTTGGGCTGCTTCTATTAATTCCTGCGGGACCGATTGCAAATATGCTATATAGATGAGCATGACATAGCCAGCCATTTGCCAAGATGTCAAAATGACAAGTCCCCAAAAACCAGTTTCTGAGGTTGATAGCCATCCTTTCAATCCTTCAATACCAACTGCATCACCAACTGCTGCAAATGCCTTTGTGAAAATAAATTGCCAGATAAAACCTAAAATCAATCCGCCGATTAAATTCGGCATAAAAAAGATTGTCCGTAAAAAACTGCTGCTTTTAATGTGCTGCGTTACAATTAAGGCTAATCCTAAACCAATAATATTTATGACAATAATAGCCGCCGCCGAAAACTTAATCGTGAACCAGAACGAGGTCATAAACTCATTGTCACTGAGTAACTTCGTATAGTTATCCAATCCTACAAACTTATTCAAACTTAGCCCGTTCCAATCAGTAAAGGAATAAAACAGTCCATTTAATAGAGGAATAATAACCACGGCAATTAAACAAATAAGAACTGGTGAAAGAAAAAGCCAAAATGACAAGTCACGATTTCGCATCCAATCAACCCTCCATTCCTTCCCAAGTGATTTAAAGCTCTTAACATAGAAAGAAACGAAGTGGAGCGGACTCCTCTCCGTTTCTCTCAATTTATTATTTTATTGTTGTGAACGAATCTCTTTCCATGCGTCCATATTCTTTTTGACTAATTCATCCCAAGATAATTTACCAGAGACATAGGCTTGAACACTTGCTCCGAATTCGTCCTCATTCCACCCAATCGGGAAGCCATTAAAGGCCCATCCAATCGTATTTCCTGCTTCAGAATATTTATAAATTTCCTGTGAAATTGGGTCAGCAATCTTTGTCCCATCATAGCCTTCATAGGCAGGGATAAATTTAAAGTCTTCCAGCACCGCTTGTTTTCCTGTATCTGAAGTGTACATCCAATCTAAGAATTTCTTCGCTTCTTTTTGAACCTTTTCATCAACTTTAGTATTTACTGCCCAGTAGTTAGGCACCCCTACTGGCATTTTAGACTCTCCGTTAACTGGAATCGGGATAATGCCAATTCCTTTCTCAGCTAATTCAGGGTCCATCTCATAAACAGTGTTATAGATCCAATTTCCCTGTTGAATGATAGCCACCCGTTCAAGTGAGAACAATTCCTCTACCTGTTGTGAATAATCTAAGCTTGTAGTCGGTTGTACCGAGTAGTCATTCTGCAAATCGACCATCTGTTTTAACCCTTCACTGTTTTTGAATTCCACAGTTGGTGACTCATAGGCTTTTAGTACGTTCCCCTCAAACTCTGGCGCCAAGAAAACATTTGATAAATGATTCCCTGTCACCCATTTCTCTTTAACTGGAAAAGCAAAGACTGCTTCTAATTCCAAGTCCTTCTTTTTACTATCCAGTGTTTTAACCGCTTCCAAAAGTTTGTCATAAGACGTTAATTCTTCGGCCTTAATCCCTGCCTTTTCAAAAATTCGTTTATTATAAATAAACCCATAGCCTTCCTGGTTGAACGGCAGTCCTAATACCTTTCCATCGACCGTAACTCCATCCAGCGTTCCTTCCAGCGCAGCCTTCGATGCTTCTGTTTCCCCTAAATCCAGTAAACGATCACTGAATTGCTCTACATCTGTGGGTCCGCCAATATTGAAAATTGCGGGTTCCTCGCCCGATGCAAATTTAGTTGTCAATGACTGCTTATAGTCATTACCTCCCCCAACAGTCGAAACCTTGATATTTACGCCTTTATTTTCTTTTTCATAAGCTTTTGCTAATTCCTCAAATTGGTTTTTGAATTCTACTTTAAACTGAAAGACTTCTAGTGTGAGATCATCCTTTGAATCCCCGCCGCTTGAAGAGGATGAACATCCGCTCAACACGGCTCCTGCCAAAAACAGACTTGAAAAAATACCGGTAAATAATTTACCCTTTTTCATCGATAGACCCCCCATTTTCTTATAGTTAGTAAAAATATGTACCCCACTCTATTACCCTATTTTTACATTATTAATCATATATTACAAATATAAACTAGTCTACCTTTTCCTTGCAATTGTAACCGACTTAAATATTATTTATGCACGGTTTTAAAGGCTTGTTTGTATCCTTCTAATCCTGCAATATCTATTAAACCGGTATTTCCGCAATTCAAGCATCTGGAAGGCAGTGTCCCCCCAAAACCCATCGCTGCTGACATGTATGGCTTATCCTTCACACTTTCAAAGGATTTATATTGATCAGCTAGCTCACCGACACCGTCTGGATAATACTTCCCATATGGTTGTACGGCTCCTTTATTCCCGCATTTTAAACAGATAACATTTGGAATAACCGTAAATAACTCTTCCGGCTCATTCACTAGATCACTCCTTTAACTATACTTCTACTTAATTCTATTCGTGACATCCAAGATATTTCCCTACTAAAAAAATAAACTGAACCTAAAATACTAAAAAAAGGTAAATTTATATTGTTTTCCACCTTTTTCAAATACATACTATATATGTATATTAAAATCTTTTTACTTTACTCTACTAATTCTTTATTTGTACCGATATTACTAGTGATTAATAAAAAAGATGATCTATACGTACGAAAGGAATGATTTTATTGAGAAAAATGAGTATGGTTCTTACTCTATCAGCAGGAATTTTAGTCACAACAGCTGCTCTCCCTGCAGCCACACCCCTTGGAATCAGCTCTGCTGAAGCAAGCGTAATTAAGAAAACCCAACTGCAAACGATGGCTGAATTACTTTTGCGTGAGTCCGCCAGTACAAAAGCCAAAAAGCTTGCAACCATCCCGAAAGGAACAATTATCACGGCAACGGAAAAAAAGACCAGCTGGTATAAGGTAACGTACAGCTATAAATCTACTAAAAAGACAGGTTGGGTAAGCAGCGGGTATGTGAAGGAGTACATAAAGGAACAATCTATTAGTAAAATTTATCTTTTCACAAAAAAATCTGCTGCCCTTTATACAAAACCGTCTGCAAAAGGTACGCCCGTTACCGTAGCTGCCAACAATGGCTTTTATAGTACTCAAAAAATCATAAACAGCATCGGTGAAACGTGGTTCAGGGTCTACTTAAATGGCAAAAAACTCTATCTCAAGGACAGTGGGCTTACACAAAGTACCTTTACTTCTTTTGCCAAAACCAAGTATGTATCTGAAAAGAAAACAAATCTCTATCAATCCTATGGTAATGCCCATAAGAAATTAACGGTGATTCCTAAAGGAACTGAAGTTACTTCGAAAAAAAGAAACGGCGATTGGTTAAGCGTTAGCTACAATGGGCTTACCGGCTACGTTTACATTAAAGATTTTAGCGAAAATAAAGAAATGATTTATAGTATAAACGGCATTTATTTTACGAATAAGGCAGCTAAGGTGTACGGAGCTCCCGAATCTACAAGTCTAACGACAGGAACCATTTCGATGGGGAATGGCTTTATTTCTAAAGAAAAGACAGTAAATCAGACGGGTATTTGGTATAAGATTATGTATAATGACCAAGAAAACTACCTAAAGGGTGATGATGTCGTGGAAAAAACATTTTCGTCTATCAAACTAACTATTCTACAGGCTAAAATGGAAACAAACGTCTATGCCTCTTATGGAACTGATTTCGTTAAATTAGGCACTATTACAAAAGGCACCCAGTATACCACCGAGAAAAAAATTGGCGACTGGTACGAAATAAGCTATGAAAATACAATCGGATATATTTTCAGCGGCGATTTCAGTGAGTACGAAGCACCTGCAGAGGCACCGATTACAGAAGAAAAAATGTCCGACACAACGTTTGTGACGACTTCTGAAGTATCTGCTTATAAAAAAGCGGATGGAAAAGGATCGGCTGCTTTTACTCTTAAACCATCAACAATAATTATGGCAAATGCACGAACTTCAAATGAAATGTATAAAGTCACTGATGGCAGCAGGACTGGTTACGTCTCTGCTGACTCGCTTAACCAAGTTAGAACGGGTGACCCAATCATGAATCGCACTGGGTACCAATTTATCGATTTACGCACACAATCAAAAGTAACAGCAGCTCAGATTGATCAGTATATATCATCATTTGTAACCCCCAAAAACAAAATGAGTGTTTTAACAGGAAAAGGGAAAGTGTTTATAGAAACTGGGAATGCATATGGAGTCAATCCATTATATTTAGCTGCACACGCGATTCATGAAAGCGGATATGGCACCTCGGATATTTCTTTAGGGAAAAACAATTTATTCGGTTTTGGATCCTATGACGCCGCTCCATTTATCGCGTCATACCGCTTTAATTCTATTGATGCCAGTATCGAATACATCGCCAAACAGTTAAAAGCTACCTACCTGAATCCAGCTGATTGGCGGTACCAAAAGTTTGCCTACCTTGGCTTCAGTACGAAGGATATGAAAAATACCCGAATTGCTGCCAACAGCGAAGGAATGAACTTTTATTATGCAAGTGACCCTGAATGGGGGAAAAAGATTGCCGCGCATATGGAAAGAATCTACCCTTATAATCAAGCAGAGTACAAAAATGCTGTGATTAATACGGTTTATCCAAGCGAGCCAAGTAAACCAATTGGCAGCGACTTGTTTCCAAAAAACATCGAAACGGTCGCTAATAAAGCGTTAACGCTCTATAACAGTCAGGCAGTCTCCACAACAAAAACAGTTTTGAAATCAGGTACATCGTTTACTCTGCTCGAAAAAGCAAATGACTATTGGGTACGAATTAAAGTCGCTGATAAAGAATACTGGACCAACAGCATTAATTTTGTCGAATATAAAAAAGCAATATCCGTTAAGAATTTAGGCCGGGTCAGCGGCACTGAAGGAAATCAAAATCTTAATGTTCGTAAAGAGGCGTCTGCATCGAGCGGGAAACTCGCTGAATTGACACCTAATTCCTATGTGCAGCTCGTCCTCAAAAAAGATGGCACATTAATGATGAATGATAAAAAAACATGGTACCAAATCCAATTGGATGACGGTACATATGGCTGGGTAAGTAAGAACTATATCGTACAAGAATTGAAATAATGTATATATACACATCATGACGCGCCGCATCGAAATGGTTCTCCTTTTGATGCGGCGTGTTTTTTACTGGAAAATTTTTTTTATAAATAAACAGGAATGTGCCGCCTTGTTGGTAAATATTAGAAGTAATTGTATTTAAGGAGGTACCTAAACCATGACGATTACTAAATTTGTCATTCCAGAAATTATATTTGGAATGAATTCAATTCACCAAGCAGGAGAAGCCTGTAAGCGTCTTGGTGCCACTAAAGCTCTAGTTGTGAGTGACAGCGGGGTCGCAAATGCCGGCTGGCTCGACATTGTCATCCAGTCATGTCAAACGGCAAAGCTTTCGTACACTACTTTTATCGAGACTACCACAAACCCAAAGGATTCAGAAACAGAGGCAGGCAGCAAGCATTTCTTAACTCATGGATGCGATGCAGTAATCGGTGTCGGGGGCGGCAGTGCCTTAGATTCGGCTAAAGGAATCGCACTTCTCTCCTCAAACAAAGGCAAAATACGAGACTATGAAGGCATAGATAAAATTCATACACCGCTTCCTCCAATGGTGATGGTCATGACGACCGCAGGTTCTGGATCGGAAGTATCACAGTTTTCGGTTATTGTTGATTCTGACCGTGAAAAGAAAATGATTATCATCTCAAAATCACTTGTCCCTGATATTGCGATTATTGATCCGAATACCTTAACCACTAAAGAAGCCGAATTAACTGCAGCCACAGGGATGGATGTTTTGACACATGCAATTGAGTCCTATGTAAGTATTGCCTCTACTCCTCTTACAGATGTTCAGGCTAAGAATGCTTTGTCTCTCGTCTCTCGTTTTTTACGTCCTTCCGTCGCATCCAAACGTAATATTGAAGCCAAGGAAGCCATGGCAATGGCAAGTCTGCAAGCGGGCCTTGCCTTTTCTAACGCCATTCTTGGAGCAGCCCATGCAATCTCTCATTCAATTGGAGGTAAATATTTACTGCCGCATGGAGAGATAAATGCCATCCTGCTGCCGCATGTAATGGAATTCAATCGGATGGCGGTGCCTCGCCGCTTTAGAGAAATGGCTGATATTATGGGAATTGACACAAGAACGTTAACAGATACCGAAGCTGGGATAGAAGCAATAAAGTTTGTTAAAGAGCTGTCTCAGGATATTGGTGCTCCTTCCACACTCACTGAAGTTGGAATAACCAGAGAAATGGTAGATGTCATTGGAATGACTGCACTAGAAGACGCATGCATGATTACCAACCCGCGTGATATGTCATTAACTCAAATAAATGACTTGCTCTTAAAGGCACTATAAGGAGGCGTACACGATTCAAGCTGCGAATACTGATTTAATTGAACTTCTAACAGGCGTTCGGTCATCCAAAAAGAATTACTATACTGAATTAAAAAACACAGTTGAACAGCTGAAGAAAAAAAATATACAGCTGGAAATTATGAATGATATCACAAACAGCATCCATATTAATCTCAATATCGAGGAAATGCTTCATCAAGTGATGGGTAGACTTGGTCAGCTGATGGTCATTGATAACTGTCATTTAATCCTTTTGAAAGATAATCAAACATCCTTAATTCATATATATCCCTTGAAAAGTTGTGAGCAACAGGATGCAGGATGGACTGCCCTTCATGAACTTGCCTTACTAGAAGGCTCAATTATTCAAAAACATGTCAGCACACTCCCTTCTCTTTATAAAGAAAAAGAGAAACTACTAAGTCTTGATATTCATATCATCCTCATGATGCCGCTCTATTGTCACGAGAAAGGAATAGGCGTTTTACTATTCGGCCGGAAAGACCTTGAAGATTGGGACGAAGAAGAATTAGGATTTTTACGGAAACTATCAAATCAGATCACCATTATGCTTGAGAAGACCCATCTTTTTAATGAGCTGCTGCACTCTCAGCAAAAATGGGTAGAAACCTTTAAAGCCATTGAAGACATCATCGTTATTTTTAATCAAAATTTAGAAGTGGAGCAGTGCAACGATTCTGCAATAGAATTCACTTCCTTAGAAAGCTTACTCACTGCTGCCCATTCACTTATCCAATCTACTTTCGTCACCCAAACACCCAATTTCAAAGAAATACATCTTACAAATGACCTGATTTTTGATATGCAAACCTACCCTATTCAAAACAGGGATATGCATGTCTATGGGGTTATTGCTTACTTTAAAAACGTTACCAAAAAAAGAAACATGGAAGCGCAGCTGCTCCATAGCGGAAAATTAGCAGCAATTGGAGAAATGGCAGCTGGTATTGCCCATGAATTGAATAGTCCATTAACCGCGATTCTCGGAAATTCACAAATTCTCTTACGAAATTCCCCTTCAGAAAATACAGATACAATATTATTACAAGATATTAAAAATTGCGGAGACCGCTGCAAAGAAATCATAAAAAGTCTACTTACTTTTTCTCGCCAGAATGAATATAGCTTTACCTATTATTCGTTGAATGAGGCGGTAAATCAGGTTCTTAATTTACTGAAGTTTCAGCTGGAGAAAAATCGAATTACGCTACAGTTGTCCTTGATGAATGACCTCCCTCTTCTTAAAGGAAGTCAGCCACAGATTGAACAAATTATCATTAATCTGCTTCTCAATGCTCGAGATGCAGTAGACATGGGAAAAGCTGAAAAGAAACGAATAATCATTGAAACGTACGCTGAGGAAGATTATCTTGCTGTAAAGGTCCGCGATAACGGGATCGGAATTGCACCTGAGCGGATTCCTTTGATTTTTCATCCCTTTCATACTACGAAGGATATGGAAAAAGGAACCGGTTTAGGATTGTCTGTTAGTCTAGGAATTGCCAAGGATCATAACGGTACAATTGAAGTTAAAAGCTCTTACGAAAAAGGGAGCAGCTTTATACTCAAATTGCCTTTGATTGGATTGTAACGGGGAGGTGAACAGAAATGAATTTGCTAATCGTAGACGATGAAAAAGAAATTGGAACTTTCTTATCTCATTTATTTTCTCTAAAGGGTTTTACTGTACATAAAGCAGTCAGTGCAAACGAATTCTACCAAATTGATTTCACCTCTCATATCTTTCATGCGGCCATGATTGATATTAAACTACCTGATGGCAGCGGTCTTGCCTTATTGAAGCATTTGAAGAAACAACAGCTTCGCTGCCAGGTTCTCATCATGACTGGCTACAGCACCATTAAAACAGCCGTAGAGGCTATGAAACTTGGAGCGAGTGATTATATTGAGAAACCCTTTGATGATATTGAAGTCCTTGAAAAACAAGTTGAAACCCTCTTAAAAAGAACGCAATCTGCTAATCCACCATACATTCATAAGCTTGCAAAAGAGGCAGGTATGTTAATCGGAAAAAGTCCAGCAATGAATCAATTAGTTGAGACCACATGGAAAGTAGCACAAAAATCTGTCAACGTACTAATTGAAGGAGAAACGGGAACCGGAAAAGAAGTTCTCTCCCGTTTTATTCATCTTGCAAGTCCCAGGAGAGATGATCCCTTCATCGGCATTAATTGTGGGGCGATCTCGGAATCACTGTTAGAAAGTGAACTATTCGGTCATGAGAGAGGAGCATTTACTGGAGCAACTCAGCAAAGAAAAGGATTCTTTGAAATTGCAGGAAGCGGCACACTGTTTCTGGATGAAATTGCTGAAGCATCATCTTCGATTCAAGTGAAACTGCTTCGGGTGTTAGAGACGAGAGAATTTATGCGTGTAGGCAGCAGTCAAACACTTCAAACCAATGCTCGATTGGTTGCAGCAACGAATGATAATCTTCAACAAGCGGTTGATAACCGTACGTTCCGTGAAGACCTATTTTACCGTTTAAATGTTGTTACATTAGAACTTCCAGCACTTCGAGAAAGAAAAGAAGATATTCCCCTGCTCATACATCACTTCATAGAGCGAAACGGCCAGCAGTCTATTACTTTTTCGCCCGCTGCCTTAGATAAACTTTTGTCCTATGATTGGCCTGGCAATATTCGTGAACTTTCTAATGTAGTTACCCGTACGCTCACATTTGCGGATCAAGACTCCGATATTTCAGCTGATGATATCGTTTTATCATCTTGTTCACCTGCACTAATTTCAAAAGCAGAAAAACCGTCTCTTAATACGACCAATCATTTAAAGCAGTGGCGTAATGAGAAACTTGCCGACTTTAATGCAAGCAATAAAATAAATCTCGAAAATGTTCTTACTGAGATTAAACAACTTGAAACAGATATTGGCAAAGAAATGGTCCAGCAGGCACTGCAAAACACATTTGGAAATAGAAACGAGGCGGCTAAACGCCTCCATATTTCAATGCGAAAGCTGCGCTATTTGCTAAACGAAAAGAATAAAACAGACGTAAAGAAATCATAAAAAAAACGAAACAGGAATCCCCAAAGGGAGGCCTGCTTCGTTTTTTATTCCAGCGTTAACACGACACGACCATTAATCTGGCCTTTTTCCATACGTTGAAAGATTTCATTAATTTCTTTAAGTGGTTTTGTTTCAATATTGGTTTTCACTTTTCCTTGTTTCGCAAATTCAAGTGCCTCCATTAAGTCTTTTCTTGTTCCAACAATTGAACCTTTCACGGTGATTCCATTTAATACCGTATCAAAAATTGGAATGGGCAGAACATCATTCGGAAGCCCGACAACCACCAATGTCCCTCCCCTTTTAACAGAGCTATACGCTTGTTCAAAGGCTTTTTTTGTAACAGCTACCGAGATAGCTGCTTGGACACCGCCCACTTTCTTTTTAATATCCTCTATAGGATCTGCCTTCATGCCGTTAATCGTTATATCGGCTCCAAGTTCTTTTGCCAGCTCTAGTTTATCATCCTGAATATCTACTGCAATAACATTAAAGCCCATTGCCTTCGCATACTGAAGTGCGACATGACCTAAGCCCCCTATTCCATAAATAGCGACCCAGTCTCCTGGTTTCGCACCAGAAATTTTAAGGGCTTTATATGTCGTCACACCCGCACAAAAAATCGGTGATACCTCAGCAAAATCCTGTCCTTCAGGAACCTTTACTACATATTTCGCCGGTGCTTTGCAATATTCTGCATAACTTCCATTTACAGAATAACCAGCATTTAATTGATCTGGACACAATGTTTCCCTGCCAGTTAAACAATATTCACACTCGCCGCATGCTGAATAAAGCCAAGGAATTCCAACTCGGTCCCCAACTTTTAAGGAAGTGACACCTTCAGCCACCTTTTCAATAATGCCTACACCTTCATGACCTGGTATCAGAGGCAGAGTAGGTTTTACTGGCCAGTCACCGTGCGCAGCATGAAGATCTGTATGACAAACCCCGCACGCCTTAATTTTGACTAATATTTCTCCATACGCCAATTCAGGTATTGGGACCTCTTTAATTTCTAATTCTTGATTGAATTCATTCACTACGGCTGCTTTCATTAGCTTAACCTCTTGTTCTGTCTTCGCTTCTAATGTACTCGCATTTTGCTTCGCACTCATATACTATCCCTCCCTATCTGACTGACAATGAATTGACAGTCTAATCACTTAATGTGATGTACATAGAGATATTGCAAGTCTTGTGCCAACAGTTCTTGCCGCAGAGGAATAGGCTTTAGGTAAAGTAAGCCGAAAAGTCGGCTGGCTTTTCCCGAATATACGGCACAAAGATGACAAAACCTGTTTCACATACTTTCGGGTGAAAATGTTCAAGATAGGTGTAAAGAAATATAGGAGGTCATTTGATATGGACAAATTTGAGGAAGCATACGAGAATTATTTGCATCCAGGATCATCAAAGGTTCCTAAAGAACCTGAATCAGACAAAGAGGAAATTATCGCAGTGAGAAAGAATGAAGATGGAAATATTATTGCTATTAAGACGAATACGGGCCGCGAACTCGATTATTCAACTGCGATAATGGAAGCCAAAGAAGGAAACTTGGGGCATGTTGATGTTTTCCAGAAATACGGACGTGACATCTTGCGAAGTGAACCCGACGGTATTAAAGAAAATAACTTAGGAGAACTCCCTGACTTTTAACGACTAGTAAACCGTCATAAGAGTTTAACAATAGATTTCACCTTTCTTTTAAGCGTATAATTATGAAAAAAGGAAGGTGAAACATTAGTGAATCCAACAAACAGCCATGATATGGCCGCTTACCTTAAAGAAAATGCAGCGGATCTTTCCCGTGATTTGGTCAGTGATATTTTAAAAGAGTTTACATCTGAGATTCCCACTGAAGAGATCGAGCAAGCAAGAATGATGTATAGTGGACTTTTTATCTGTTTAGCTGATTCCATCACACAAGGTAAAGAAATAAACACAAAACAAGTTTTGACTTGGAGCAGGAAAAATGGTGAAAGAAGAGCTTCTACTGATGGAGACCTTTCTGAGATTATTAATCGTTATCCACCTTCCCGTGTCATTTTAGTTGATAACTTAGTCAATATCTGTGAGAAATTTAATCTATCACACTCTGAAGTATTAAAAATTACACAAATAATCAACTATCTCTTAGACTTAAGCATCAGTGAAACTACACTTGCCTTTGAGCGTAAATCTGCCCAAATTTTAAAAGATGCTCAGATAGAGGCACATGAACTAGCAGGACAAATTGTTCCTATTCAGGACGGTATTGCCATCCTTCCCTTATATGGTTCCATCGACCACGAAAGGGCTGCACATATTACTGAAAATGTCTTGCCTAAAATCGCGGATAATAAAATCAATTGGCTGATTATTGATTTTTCAGGCATTATTAAAATGGATGGTGAGGTGGCCGGTCACATCTTTAACATTCATTATATGCTTGGATTAATCGGCGTCGAGGTCATTATTACAGGAATTCGTCCTGCTCTTGCTCAACATGCTGTTCGGCAAGGTATCGATTTTTCATCCATTAAGACCTGTGGATCAGTCATGCAGGCTATCCAGACAATCTAATAATACCAAACGATAAGGCCCCGTTTAACGGGCCTTATTTATCTCTCACTCTCCCATCGGTGTTTTCCACACCGAGGATAATTTAGTTCTTTTATCTTTCAAACTAAATGGTTCCACAATGCCTGTCGCATGCACAGTTTATCCCACCTTATCGCAATAGACGTCACACTCCTCGTCACGACTCTCACTTTTCATTTTTAAAATTATACCCAAATAAAGGAATTCGATTCGAAACCCACACTTCTCTCATCACTTTCTTCTATAGGATTACTATGACAACTTTGCTAAAATAGAAACGTATGCCACTAATCCATTATGGTTTCAAAGCTGCGATGATGAAGGAGATTAAATATGTCAAAATATAAAGTATTACTTTTTTATACTATTTTAGGCCTTTCAGGGATTTTGATTATTGATTACATTATGTATAACCTGATTCAGGAACAATATTTAAGAGTCTATATTCACCGAACCATTGGTATCATCCTTCTAATTTGCACGGGAATATTTCTTTATTTATATCTTTCAAAAATGGAACAATTTTCAGAGCTTACCGAAGAGCAGATGCGGCTGCATGCATTAATCGATACAATGGCGGACTTCGTGAATTTTAAGGATGGGAAGGGCAATTGGATTAAAGTTAATGAGTTTGGCTTAAAACTCTTTCACCTAGAACATGTTGATTATAAAGGGAAAACAGACTCAGAACTTGCCGGCTATACACATGCTGACTCGAGTGCTCTCGAATATTGTGAAACGTCGGACGAAGTAACTTGGAACTCAAAAAAAGTGACAAGATGCCAAGAAGTGATCCAGCTCACAGATGGCAGACATCGAATATTTGATACTACAAAAATCCCTCTTTTTGAACAAGATGGCTCAAGAAAATCACTCATTGTAATTGGCCGTGATGTTACCGATATCATTCAAGCACAGAATGAATTATCTATCAGCCAACAGCAATATAAATCTTTATATGAATATAATCCAGATCCTATCTTTATGCTTAACCTACAAGGATTAATTTCTGATGTGAACTCTCGATTTGAGGCGATAATTGGCGAATCTGAAGTGAGTTTAGTTGGAGTATCTATTTTTGACTTCATCATTCAATCTCCAGAGGACCAACTTAACCTTAAACAGTCCTTTGCTGACGTTATACATAGTAAGAAGGGTATTCATAAAGGAGATTTACGTTTTCAAACAAAAATAGGTAAAGAAATCTGGCTGTCTTGTATCATTGTTCCCATTCTAATAAACGGCACAATTTCCGGCGTAATTTGTTACGCAAAAGATGTCACACACCTCAGAGAAACTGAGAAGATGCTTAGAAAAACAGAAAAACTATCAGTAGTCGGCGAACTCGCAGCAAGTGTCGCCCATGAGATTAGAAATCCACTTACTTCAATTAAGGGGTTCATTCAGCTTCTTAAGGATGATTCCGATACACGCGAAGATTATTTCAACATTATGTTAAATGAATTAGATCGAATTAATTTGATTGTCAGTGAACTGCTTGTACTAGCTAAACCCCAAGAATTACAGCTAACACAACAAAATCTCCATCAATTAATGACTGAAGTAGCTGTTCTGCTTGAACCACAAGCTCATCTTTCTGGAACAGAACTCTACATCGGCAGTAACCCACGACTACCGACACTATCCTGCGAAGCCAATCAACTAAAACAAGTGTTTATCAATATTATCAAAAATTCAATCGAAGCCATGGCCACCAAAATTAACGTTGAATTTATTTTAAATAACTCATCTGTCTTAGTAAGAATTACAGATGACGGACTTGGTATTACCCAGTCAAGAATTAAACATCTTGGAGAACCTTTTTACTCATCCAAAGAAAAGGGCACTGGTTTAGGCCTCACCATCACCTATCGAATTATTGAGGCACATAAAGGATCTGTCCACATTCACAGTGAAATTGATAAAGGAACAACTGTTGAAATTACACTCCCAATTGACTAATTGCTGCCTTCTAGTATATTATTAGTCTTCGAGTATTCACTAAAAAACGTGGTTCGAAACCATCCCACGCTAAAAAAACTAAGGGAGTTCCTGCTAAATGAATAGTAAAACACTAGTTATAAACGGTATTTTGGCCGCTTTGTACATTGCTGTCTCAATGCTTATTCAGCCATTCGGTTTCACCAATATTCAATTCCGAGTTTCTGAAATGTTTAATCACCTAATCGTTTTTAACAAAAAATATATCTTTGGTATTTTATTAGGTGTCTTTTTAACCAATCTATTATTTTCGCCAATGAAAGCCTATGATTTAATCTTTGGAGTGGGTCAGTCTTTAATTGCTTTGACGATTACAATTATTTGCTGCCGCTTCATTCAAAGTATCTGGAAACGGATGCTAGTTAACATCCTTGCGTTTACCGTAACGATGTTTATTATTGCGCTGGAGCTCAACCTTGCATTTGGTCTGCCTATTATGTGGACTTGGCTGACTACTGCCATTGGTGAATTTGCTGTCATGGCAATTGGTGCACCTCTTATTCTAGCCATTCATAGACGAGTTAATTTTTGAAAAA
>NZ_AJTN02000242.1 GCF_000305495.1 Peribacillus psychrosaccharolyticus ATCC 23296
CTCCGGTGGCTCCGGTATCTCCGGTGCTCCGGTATCTCCTGTGGCTCCGGTTGCCCCGGTAACACCTGTTACTCCCGTTACTCCTGTTCCTGTAGCTCCTGTTACTCCTGTGACTCCGGTTGCTCCTGTTACTCCTGTAGCTCCCGTGGCTCCTGTTGCTCCAGTGGCTCCTGTAATTCCAGTCATCCCTGTAGGAGTAGTTATTTGGGTCACTTGCTTTAATTTATTATCTAATATCATTTCTTTTTTGATCGCTAATTCTAGCACATCTTGTACGCTGTTATTTACAAGTAAGATTTCTTCCAAGGTTGCTGGAGTTGATAATCCTGGCAACGTACCGAGTGCATACTGAATCTTTTCTCCTTCTGCATTAATAATATGGGCTAATCCTAACTCTTCTAATGCAATAGAAGCTAAGAGAAGGTTTATTACATCGTCCCTTGTAATCGTAATGTCGGGTGAAATATTAGGAATATTTGGTTGAGACATTTATATTCTCCTTTATTTTATATTTCAAACAATCCTTTAAATTATATAAAACTAGTAATGTTCTAGGGGTAGTTTATTCAGAATTACTAAAAAGGTATAATTCAAATACCTATATACCTAAAAAAAAACGATTTATTTCACCCTCTTGTATCTAAAGGTGATAAATCGTTTTTAAATTTTAAAACTGTATATTTCCTTGCTAAGAGATTGTCTTAATGATTTTATTCAATTTCGTTTCTAAAAGCATTTCTTTTTTAATCACCAATTCAAGCATATCTTGAACGCTGTCATTCACTTTAAGTATTTCTTCTGTCGTAGTTGCTGTTTTCAATCCTGGTAGTGTACCAAGTACATATTGTACTTTTTCAGCTTCCGCATTGATGATGTGGGCGAGTCCAATTTCTTCAAGAGCTATCGAAGCCAAAAGAAGATTGATAACATCACTCCTTGAAATTGAGATCTCAGGAGTTATATTCGGTATATTCGCTTGAGACATACGCCATCTCTCTTTCTTAAATTTTTTTCGGGCCTCGGTGGAGCATACATTTAGTAAAGAAGGCTATTTTCTTCACATTCAAAAGCTGCTTGTGCTTCAGCTGTCCTTCCTAAATGTTCTAGACAAAGTCCTTTATAATGCCATGCTTTAAATGTGCCTACTCCTTTTAATATGAGATATTTAGTATTGTTTTCTCCTAATTCTAGACACTTTTCGAAGGATTCTAAGGATTCAACGTATTCTTTTTTTTCATACAAAATATAACCTTTATAAAAATGTAAGTCTACATAGTCTGGGTAAAGAAGAATTGCTTTTTCGATACTTGGCCAAGCTCCATCTAAGCTATTTGTTTCAATTAAAATAGCATACTTTAGTTTGTATAAAAGGGAAGGCGGCATAAGTCCCTTCTGTATAAAGGCAACAATAGCTTGATTTACATACATAAAGGCCTTTTCATACTGATTATTTCGATAATATTCACTTGCTATATGGTATTCAATCCATGGACTATGAGATGGCTCAGACAATTCAATCTCAAGTAAACGTAGGTTACGACGGCCCTTGTGTTTTTCGTCTGTAATTTGTTTCAAATAACCATAATGATGAATAGATACCGAAATATTTTCAATAAATTGGTCAATATTTTCCGGTAGATGAACATTTTCATGAATCCGATTTATAAACTTAATAGATAGATGGTTACGAAATAATCGAGGCTGATAGATTAAAAACAAATGATTCTTATCTACAGGTTCTGTTAGACCGTGGTAATTTAATACAGGCAGTGCAAGTATATTCGCTTTTGTGTCTCCCAAGATTTTTGGGAGATTATTTTTATCAGTTTCATCTAATTCTTCATCAGCATCTAGCCATAGAATCCAGTCCCCTGTCGCGTAACTTAATCCATAATTACGAGCTTCTGAGAAATTATTACTCCATTGATAAGGATATATGCGGGCGCCATGATTCTCACCTATTTCTTTGGTAGAATCGGTAGAACCCGTGTCAACGATAATGATTTCATTAACGATTCCATTGACACTATTTAAACAACGATCAATCATCTTAGCTTCATTTTTAACAATCATACATAAAGTTATCGATGGTAAATCATTCATTCTAATACTCACTCCTGATTTAATTTTTCAATTGTATACACGATTCGCTAACCATGGAGCCGGAGGTTGTGTATCTATATTAATTGAGTTATTATCATATGAACATACTAAATGATACTGGTTAATTTGCTCTAACATCTTCACAGTCTGTAGTTTATGGTCTTTATTAATAAAGTGATAATTTTCAATATCTTTGATAAATTGTTGAATCAAGGGCTGCAATGTTCTTGAGTATTTTTCATCAAAAACCTGGATAAATATCTGTGAACGTAACCTTTGGTGGGATGTATTTTTTGTAAACATGATCATATACATATTCCACAATAACGAGATAGAAGTTACCACATTTAATTCCAATTGTTTCCTTACTTTTACTGGTGTGGATTCCCCATTCATAAGTTCCTCAATAGTTTGAGTAAGAAAGATAATTAAAGAACAAAAGAAATTACTATATTCCTTTTCTTTTTTTTTTTGAAAGGCTGCATAAATCTACTTTCATCCTGTTTCTCCTTTCTTAATTTTTAGTTCATCATTTTTACTTCTTCGAATTTACTACTTGAACTGTCATATGAGCTTTCATCACAGCTTTCTTCACAACTGTCAGACGAACTCTCATC
>NZ_AJTN02000241.1 GCF_000305495.1 Peribacillus psychrosaccharolyticus ATCC 23296
CTATTCTTAAGGAACTATCATGAAGATGAGTTTCTTTAAGAATGGAAAAACAAAAATACTAAGAAGACTCTACTCAATTGTAAAAAAAGAGGAAAGCATTTATTAATAAGTCTATTGATTGACTAGATTTCATTCTCTATGGTGTAGCACTGGTTTTGTTTTGCATGTACGATTCTTAGTATAATCATACATGCAATTTCAAATAAAAAAATCCCCTTGTTTAGCTATCAAAGCAGAATAGTTGCAGAAGGAATACATAATTTTGTAGAGAAATTATGCTTATAAACTTAAATTAAGGGGGGAGAATTATTGAAATTCATACCAATTGATATAAGTAAGCATAAAGAATATATAATTCCTTTTCGTAGGGATTCTTTCTTTGTAAGTTTTGGTACAGATAAAGATTTTGGATATGAAAAAAAATATCTCGATTGGTTACAACAGCAGTCAGCCAAAAACCCTAAAGGCTTTATTTTAGTAGTTGAAAACGAGGAACCAATCGGTCAACTTGAATTAACTTTTAAGGAATATGAGGGAAGAGAAATTGGTTATATCAATCTTTATTATCTTATTCCGGAAAAACGAGGAATGGGGTTAGGTTCACTTTTACACGATTATGCAATTAATTTCTTTAAAGACAATTACGTTAGTGAATACCATCTTCGTGTTTCCCCATCCAATGAACACGCAATAGTATTTTATAGGAAAAATGGAATGAAACAGATTAAATCTGAAATGGATGGGAAAGTGCTTAGAATGTCTGGAATCATTTAAAGACTGAATTGTTAGCTCCATAAGAAAGCCGCCACAAGGTCAGCTTCCTCAATCAGATCTTAGTTAACTTAACGAAAGAAATCCGAACCGCATCAATTAGTTGATCCCTACACCATTTATTTAACGTTTGTTCGGATTCAGGGATTTCTGCCTCTATTAATAATCCAAAGCTTGTTCTTTAATTTAATTATAAATTTCTTGTTCTTCTTTGGTTAAATACTCAACCTTTTTTGACCTTTTATTAAAGGAATTAAAAAGTTGACAAGGAGGACCTCTAGTTATCCAATTCTTATCTTGAAATATTCAATAAATAAACACATAATAAAGCCAAATAAAAAGATCTATTAGTATTTATTGGTTTGTATGTTGTGAAGATGTTACTGCCAGCTTTATCATCTGTAAGATAATCTACTTTGTTAGAGTTTCTAGAGGACAGAGTCCCATAGCGGGGAGCGTCTCTTTTTACTATTTACTAGACTTCTTATGATTTCTGCAAAGACTTTATCTTGGAGATGGTTTTATAGATTTACTGGATGTATTGACCCCTTATTGTGAGGCGTTATCTAAGGTGATCGAAACTGAAAACTGGCATTTATAACTGATGGCTGCTGTTACGTTACCCGATATTTGTACGTCATTTGAAGGAAAAAATTGTACAAGGTGAACCAGGAAAACATTATAATGAATGGTTTAATACTTACGTTACAGACTATCAGAAGACGGTACATCGTCGTAAGGGAGTGGGCGAGACTCATACCGTTCAAGAATATCTAGAGTTAATTAATAGGCCCTATACTGTTGAAGACATAGAAGAACATCATCTGGTGTTTTTTAAGGGTGTTCTTTCGTATGCTTTACGTTGTGTGATTGTACATAATGGTGATGGAGAAGTGGCCAAACAATGGGTTACGAAGAAGCCATTTCACCTAGATTCTATATTGGAAATTCAGAAGATTATGTTTGATACAGAAACTCCAGATTTAATTTTTCAGCAACTTGGCAATATAGGTATTTTGAATCCTAAGGTTTATTGTGAAAAATATTTTAAATGGCGTTAAAAAATGGATTAATGTTAATCAGAAAAATCCAGTGGTGTTAACACGTGCGGCCGATATGTTAGTGTATGAATGGTGGCTTCTGATGTTAAATATCCAATCAATTTTTCCGATACTCTCATGTCCCCCGACGTATCCATCATGTATCCTAGAGGGTTACGGTATGGATACGAATATTACGTGGCTTAATTGGGGCATTTTTAGGGTCATCTTTCTAATCTAGTTTAACAGAGGACCTCTTTAATACTGTGGTGAAAAAGAGTATACTTTAAGTTCAATAATAACTAATCCGGAACGTGCTTCGTTCAGTGGGAACAGGGGTTGAGATATGTGGCAAATACACATGTTTATTCAAATAAAGAAGAATTAGTCAATGCAATTACACATGGGATTGGTGTGCTGTTAAGTCTAGTTGCGTTAGTATTCCTAGTTCTGCACTCCTCAGAATTTGGGACAGCCGGGGATATAGCAGCAGCTGTGATTTATGGGATATCCATGTTGGGTTTATATACATGCTCTACTCTCGTTCATAGTTTTCCTCAAGGGAAGGCAAAGGATATTTTAGAGATATTTGATCATTCAGCGATTTATTTCTTTATTGCAGGTACATATACACCTATCATGTACAGTTTAAACGGTAAGCTTGGCTGGACACTGCTAGGGATTGTTTGGATTGTCGCATTAGCAGGTACATTGTTCAAAACATTTTTTGTTAAACGATTTCTCTATCTTTCAACGGTTCTATATATTGCGATGGGATGGATGATCGTGATTGCTTGGAAGCCATTAACAGAAGTTATACCAGCAGCAGGGATGCAGCTTCTTATTGCAGGAGGACTATTATATACGGTTGGAGCCATTTTTTATGTATGGAGAGGGTTTCCCTTTCATCATGCGATCTGGCATGTATTCGTTCTCTCAGGATCGATTTTACATTTCTTTACAATTTTCTTTTATATCATCCCTTTCAACCTATAAAACACACCGGCAGACAAATTCTGTCGGTTTTTTGAGCTATTTTTGATAAATTGGTTTATTCGGCAGAGTTTGGGAAAGAATAATAGTATAAAAAAAATTGGAGGCATCATAGATGAAAAAATCATTAAAAGTTTTAGCCGTACCAGCAGCTGCTATGTTTCTGTTAACTGGTTGTAACGATAAGGACGAAGTGAAAGAGCCTAATGTGACCGACAATACGGATCAAACTAAAAATAACACAAACCAAACCGAAAACAATACAGGAAATAAGGAATCAGCAGAAACCTCTACCATTTCCTATCAAGATTTTGATCTTGATGTAGAATATCTTGTCGATGAGAAAAATAAAAAATATAAAGAATATAATGCGGAGTATGAAACAGATAATAATAAAACAGAAGCTTCTATTACAGATGAACTCAAGGATACCCACTTGCATGGCGATGAAGCAATGGATGAATTAATGCCAAAACTAGAAAAACTTACATTCAATAAAGATACTTCTGAAGAAGAGGTGTTTAGTGAAGTCACGAAGGTATTTAACCTAGATGAGGACTATGATAAGCTTGAAATTGATGTGAAATTTACGGATGGAACAGAAAGAGAATATATGAAGAAAAAATAAGGAAAAACCGGCCTCTACGTTTAGTAGGAGCCGGATTTTTTTGTGTTCACAGGGAGAAGCCTAGCAGACTTAAGACGTTGATAAACGGTAATACCAAGATATCCCGCTAAAAAGGCTTTTATCAGACCTACCAGGATAAACGGAGCTGAACCTGAGTAAAATGCAGCAGTCCATGTGAGTGAAAGAGTTACTTTTAACCAGAGGGTACCCAATACTAGTGTAAGGATCATCCCTAAAATGTTTGCTAGTATGGCATTGAATATAGTGAATTTGGTTTTTTCTAAAAGAAAACCGGTTAAGAAGGCGACGGGCAGATAACTTAGCAGGTATCCGCCTGTTGGACCAACAATTATCCCAACGCCTCCGCTCATTCCAGCAAATACGGGCAGACCGACAGCACCTAAGATTAAATATAACCCAACGGCTAAGGTCCCTTTTCTTGAACCTAAGATGGTTGCAGCTAGACCAATGGCTAAGGTTTGACCTGTAATAGGAACAATAGGCAGAGGGATGGTAACTTGAGCTAAGATACAAATAATAGCAGTAAAAATAGAAATAATCATCATCGTCTTTAATTTCTCATGAGTAGATTGTTGTTTCACTTTCTCATCTCCATTCTATATGTAAACTTAAAATAAAAATAGGTTTACATATAGATTAAGACGTAATTCTATTTTTGTCAATTAGGTAGTTGAATTTTTATTATTTTAGAAAACCTATATTGCGTTTTCTTTTTCTCATAACGGGGAATATAAGAAAGACGTTATAAATGAAAAAAGAAATCAGTGAGAGAAGGTATATAGGAATGGATGGAATTTTTTATGCACTGCTGCCAGCAATAACGTGGGGGAGCCTTGTATTAGTCAGTGAAAAGTTAGGCGGAAATGCTCACGCTCAGACTCTGGGAATTACAGTCGGTGCATTCTTATTTTCAGTTGTTATGTTTTTTGTAAAACAGCCGGAAATGGATGGATTAATCTGGGTTATTGGAATTATATCAGGGATGGGTTGGGCATTAGGCCAACTAAATCAATTTAATAGTGTGAAACATTTAGGGGTATCTAAGACAGTCCCCATTTCGACGGGATTACAGCTCTTAGGAACAACCTTCTTTGGAGTAGTTATTTTTAAGGAATGGAGTACGCAAACAACGATTATTTTAGGAATCGTTGCCCTCCTTTTAATTATTTCAGGTGTCGTCTTAACCGGTATGGGCGGTAAAAGTGAGGAGAAGAAAGGGAATATGAAAAAGGGTATTACCTTTCTTGCAATATCGACCGCAGGTTATGTTTTGTACGTAGTGATAATCAGATGGTTTGATATAAATGGCTGGGCAGCGATCTTGCCGCAGGCAATTGGTATGGTGGCAGCATCACTCATTCTTTCTATGAAACACAAACCATTTAATAAATACACAGTCCGTAATATCCTTGCCGGAATTATGTGGGCAGTCGGAAATATCGGATTATTGCTGGCTAACCCTAAGGTTGGGGTAGCCGTCGGTTTTTCATTATCACAGATGGGTATAGTCATTTCAACACTTGGAGGTATTTTTCTCTTAGGCGAAAAAAAATCTAAGAAGCAACTGGTCTTTGTTATCAGCGGATGTGTGCTGATTATCGCCGGGGGAGTCGTTCTTGGGATTACAAAAAAATAATGAGTATAGGAGAGATGAAGGATGTATGAAGATTTAAAAGGAAAAGTGGTTGTTATTACAGGTGCTGGTACTGGTTTAGGAAAAGCAATGGCAGAAAGGTTCGGAAAAGAAAAAGCAAAAGTAGTCCTCAATTATCATTCAGAGAAAAATGATTATAAAGAAACAATTCAAACGATTGAAGCAGCTGGCGGTAAAGCTGCCGCGCTAAAAGGAGATGTCACAAAAGAAGAAGATATTAAGAAGCTGCTGGATTTTGCCGTAGAAAAATTCGGAAGTATTGATATTATGATTAATAACGCTGGAATGGAAAACGAAGTTCCATCTGAAAAGCTGACGCTTGAAGATTGGAATAAAGTTATAGATGTAAATTTAACAGGCGTTTTCCTTGGCAGCCGAGATGCCATTGATTATATGCTTGAGCATGATATTAAAGGAAGTATTATTAATATGTCTTCGGTGCATGACAGAATTCCATGGCCTCATTTCGCCCACTATGCAGCAAGTAAGGGCGGTGTGAAGATGCTGACTGAAACGCTAGCACTCGAATATGCACCAAAAGGAATCCGTGTAAATAATATCTCACCTGGTGCAATTGATACACCAATCAATGCAGAGAAATTTAATGATCCTAAAGCTAAGCAAGAAGTCATCGACCTCATTCCAATGGGTTATATCGGAAGACCAGAGGAAATTGCGGCATGTGCGGTATGGTTAGCTTCAACAGAGTCAAGTTATGTAACGGGAATGACTTTATATGCAGATGGCGGGATGACCAAATATCCTGGTTTCCAAGCTGGTAAAGGTTGATCATGCAAAGTGGCTGTCGAGAAACTCTCGGCGGCTTTTTTTTTATCATAACTATATTACGCTTACATCCACAATCTAAAGCACCCCTCACATTTTCAATCCACTCATAACAAACTGAACCATCTTGAAAAGACAGCGACCCATTTTCAAAAAAGTCAAAATTATACCCGCTAGGGTATTTCTGGCTCCGAAATAGAACCCAGACGGGAATAAGCATCTCGAGACGGGAATACCTAGTATTCAGACGGGAATAAGCTTCGTCTAGACGGTAATACAGCGTTGCCAGACGGGATTAACAACAAACGAAGCAAGAAAATAGAGGAAATACCCCCCATGAGTGAGAGTGTCGTTAAAAAAACCAAAAGAAAGTTGATGTGTTAGATTATTTTGAAAATTAATTGGCAAACTTTGAAACCTATTGATTTTTCATACGTAAATACTAGTATCCAGAAATGAAAGGGGAGGCTGTAATGAGAAAGAAGAAAGGGATGTGCTGTCATCAGCTGTTTATTCAACAAATTAGCAGTGTAAAGGGTGATCATCTATGGAATTGTTTGGCTTACCACTAGAAACAGTTTATTTGTATACCTTATTAATCTCTGGGGGTTTAACTCTATTTCTTATTTTATTTAATGATGTTTTTGCTGGAATAGATGGTCCTGATTTTTTAAATCCTGTACTGATCGTAGCTTTTTTGGCTGTTTTTAGTGCTTCGGGATTTATATTTGAAAAAGTATCTAGTCTGAACGAGCTTTTGGCAGCGGGATTATCAGCACTTATTGGTTTATTAATAGTTAGTTTTTTGAATATTTTTGTATTGATTCCGTTAGCTTCAGCAGAAGAATCGCTTTCCTTTCATGAGTCGGCACTGAAAGGAAGGGTTGGCAGGGTACTTACTTCTGTTCCTGAAAATGGATTTGGTGAAGTTCTTATTGAGGGAAACAGCGGTTCCATTGCTAAACCTGCCGCTAGTTTCGAAAATGAGGGGATCCCTGCTTTAACAAGGGTACTCATTGTGGATGTTAAAAATGGCATCTTATATGTCACACCTTATTTGCAAATAGAAGATATTAACTAGGGGGTTTTTATATGTTTGATTTAATCTATGTGGTCGTTGGAGTCGTTGTCATTTTACTTGCTTTAATCGGAGTGTTTGTGACGAAGTATCGTACGGCAGGTCCTGATGAAGCCTTAATTATTTCTGGAAGTTATCTTGGCAGTAAAAGTGTTCATGTTGATGAGTCAGGGAACAAAGTTAAAATAGTTCGTGGCGGCGGGGCGTTCGTGTTGCCTGTATTCCAACAGGCGGCACCACTTAGTTTATTATCTAGTAAACTCGAAGTCTCCACACCAGAAGTTTACACGGAGCAAGGTGTTCCGGTTATGGCAGATGGTGTAGCAATTATTAAAGTTGGCAGTACGATCAGTGAAATCGCTACTGCAGCCGAGCAGTTCCTTGGAAAGCTGAAGGAAGAACGGGAATTGGAAGCACGTGAAGTACTTGAAGGACATTTACGGTCTATTCTTGGTTCAATGACAGTAGAAGAAATATATAAAAATCGCGAGAAATTTTCACAGGAAGTACAGCGTGTAGCCTCACAAGATCTCGCGAAAATGGGACTTATTATTGTATCATTTACGATTAAAGATCTTCGTGATAAGAATGGCTATCTCGATTCACTTGGTAAACCTAGAATTGCTCAAGTAAAACGAGATGCTGATATTGCCACTGCTGAAGCAGATAAAGAAACGAGAATTAAACGTGCAGAAGCATCCAAGGATGCACAACGTGCCGAGCTTGAACGCGGTACTGAAATTGCAGAAGCTGAGAAAATTAATAAATTGAAAATTGCAGAATATCGTCGTGAACAGGACATCGCTAAGGCTCGTGCTGACCAAGCATACGACCTTGAAACAGCCCGCTCAAAACAAGAAGTAACAGAGCAGGAAATGCAAATTAAAATTATTGAGCGGCAAAAGCAAATTGAGCTTGAAGAAAAAGAAATTCTCCGTCGGGAAAAGCAATATGATTCAGAGGTAAAGAAAAAAGCAGATGCCGATCGCTATGCAGTTGAGCAGGCGGCTTCAGCTGAAAAGATGAAACAAATAACAGAGGCGGATGCTAATAAATATCGGATTGAGGCATTGGCAAAAGCTGAATCAGAGAGAGTCCGTTTGGATGGTCAAGCTAAAGCAGATGCAGAAAAAGCCCAAGGTACGACTGAGGCGGAAATTATTCAATTGAAGGGTATCGCAGAAGCTGAAGCGAAACAGAAAATCGCAGAAGCGTTTGAGCAATTCGGTCAAGCAGCTGTTATGGATATGATACTGAAGATGCTTCCTGAATACGCCAAACAGGTGGCCGCTCCACTTGGGAATATCGATAAGATTTCGATTGTTGATACAGGGAATGGAAGCGGAGCGAATAAGCTGACTGGTTATGCAACAAACTTAATGTCAACACTGCAAGAGTCGTTAAAAGAGTCTTCAGGGATTGATGTGAAAGAAATGCTTGAAAGCTTTGCAGGGAAACGAACCATGTACACGCAGCTTTCAAAAGAAGAACAACAACAGATTATTGAAAAAGTGCCGACAGCATCAGCACTTGAGAAAGAATAAGCAGTCATCACAAAACGGGGAAAAGTCTGAGTCGAGACTTTTTCCCGTTTTGAGCTTTTATAGGTTATTTACTCAAGAAAATTTGAAAATTTGGTAGTAATGCCTATGCATTTCAGCCCATAAAAACATAGGTTGTAAGGAGGTATAGAGAGAACCTTTTGAGGAGGCGTATTATGTATCAAGGATATAGACAAATATGTGTGAATCCAAGCGATATGCGGAGACCATGGGGGTACGGGAGACCGTACGGTTATGGTCGACCACCCTATGGGTATGGGGGATATGGCGGAGGATTTGGATTCGGCCCAGGATTTGGTCCGGGGTTAGTCGGTGGACTTGCCGCAGGAACATTGCTTGCTCCAGCATTGTATGGCGGATTTGGCTATCCATTTTTCTTTTAACTAAAAAACAGCCTGCATCTCAAATAACGGGTTTATTTTAGAGGTGCAAGCAGGTAAAACACATTAGAATTCACAGATGAATTCTAATGTGTTTTTTGTTATTATATCAATGTTTGTGTGCATCTTTTTCTAAATTTCACACCCTAATTCGCATAAAAAATCTTGTGATTTATACTGTGAATGGAAGTGTGAATAGAAAACGGAGGTTAAAATCCCTATGGGAATGAAGTTTATTGAGCTTAAAAACAAGCGAGCCGAAAAGGTTGGATGCAAAATCTCTGAACGCAATCGTTCGATCGTGAAATATTATACGGAATACACAGAGTTTACGGAAGAGGAAGTTGTTGATGAGTTTCTGCTCAATCTCTTGGATAATAAGAAGTTTCTAAAATGCGTGGAAGGCAAACGTTATAATAAGCGTATTTTAGCTCAACTCTTCGATACGGAGGATGATGCTAATTTAGCATTATTGACAAACAATTTACCTTGAATGATATATCGTATTTCAAGAAAACCCGATGATTTGGGTTTTCTTTTTTTTGGCAAATCCCTAATATTTAGGTCATATTTTGAATTACGATGGTATGATTTAAAAAAAGAATGAGGAGCGTGAATATCGTGTCGGAAACAAAGTTTGTTGAACTTCAAAAAGAACTTTTTGGCTTAAATGAACTAGGTAAATACGATGAAGTTCATTCACTGATTGAAAAAGCACAGGATGAATTTCCCGAAAGACTAGATAAAACAATTTTTTGGAGGGCTTGTGTTTATTCTGTTCAAGGAAACCAAGAAAACGCCATCGCAGCTCTTAAAGAGGGTTTGCAAAAAGGAATATGGTGGAATCCTTTGACATTAACTCGTGACCAAGATTTAAATAACCTCCAAAACATCGAAGAATTTAAAATAATAGTAAATGAGTGCCAGGAAATTTTGGGAAATCACAAACATATATCTAAACCCCAACTGTTTACTTACGGAAATGATAAATCAAATACAGGATTATTTTCTTTGCATTGGCGGGGTTCTAATGTGAAAAATTTCGCTCCTTATTGGTTTGACAACGGTTTGTTAGACGATTTTCTTTTTGCATTTCCGCAATCATCTCAGGTCTTCGGATACAACGCTTATTGCTGGGACAATCAAAATATTGCAGTTGAAGAAATTACGGTATCATTCAGGGATTTCAAAAAAAAATTTAATACAAAACAGGATATTATTGCTGGTGCATCGCAAGGTGGGAAATTAGCGATTGAACTAAGTTTAAATGGAAATATTCTTGGAACAAAAGGATTTATTGCAGTTATTCCTGCAATTCAGGATGTGACTTCTTTAAAAAGTTTATTAGTGGGAAATGGAAATAAAATTAAGGGTTGCATTATCACGGGAGATAAAGACCCTTTTTACAATAAAACCGTTGAATTAGTAAAACTTTTAGAAGAAAACGAATTTCAATGCAAATTGATGGTCAAAGAGGGATTGGGTCACTTTTTCCCTACTGATTTTACTGATTTATTAAAAGAAGCCGTTGAATTCATTCATAAGACTTAAAAGTAAATATTGGATAACTAAAAAGAGCTTGAAATAACTCAAGCTCTTTTCTTGTGAATTTGAATGTGAATTACTCTGTGAAAATTTAGCGATTATTGTTGCTTTTTGAACTATGAATTGATGTTTTGCACCCAAAGGTAAACTCGTTAATCTCAAAGCAGGCTGTTTATCAATCAAAAAACCTTACTAATCCCCGCAAAATTAATTTGAAGGGAAGCAATAGAATTTCGAACAAAACGTCAACAAAAAATTCACCTATCGTTTCAAAAAGGGTATTCTTATCAAGTTGTTTACGTTTTTTTCTTATTTTCACACCGATTTCTCCCACCCATTAGCATAATTAATTATGTCAAATGGTGGTTAATAAGTAAATGAAAAGTTAATGCCAATAAAAATCAGGATCATGTTTTAAGTTGTTTTTATGGTACAAATTTTCGAATATCCGAAAATGGAAAGCAAATTCATCGAATATTAATGACTGTTCAGGTTCGAATCCATAGCATTCTAAGAACTTTTCTAATAGTGCTGGATTATCAATTTGTTCGAATAGTCCTGATACATAGACTTGATAGTGAAAATTACGGTACAGAAAGTCATAACCAGCTGCTTCAAATACATATTCAACTTCTCTAGATTCCACTTTATCACCCCTTACTCTTTCATTATTCCAGATATAAGGAGATTTAAAACGTGCATTATTGCAAACAGAAGAGGAGCCTCAAAAATGAGACTCCTCTGTCTGTTTTTATTTATACATTTCTGCTACTTGTTTTTGTACTTCTGCATCTTCTAGGTATTCGTCATAAGACACTTGCTTATCTACGATACCTTTTGGCGTAATTTCAATAATTCGATTTGCAATGGTTTGCATGAACTGGTGATCGTGAGAAGTGAAGAGCATAGAGCCCTTAAAGGCGATCAAGCCATTATTCAATGCTGTAATGGATTCTAAATCTAAATGGTTGGTAGGTTCGTCAAGCATAAGAACATTAGCGCCGCCCAGCATAGCCTTAGACAGCATACAACGAACTTTTTCTCCACCCGACAGGACGCTAGCTTTCTTTTGGACCTCTTCACCAGAGAATAACATCCGGCCAAGGAATCCACGTAAGAAGTTTTCACTTTCGTCGTTAGGCGAGTATTGACGCAGCCAATCAACCAGTGTTAAATCGCAGCCTTCAAAAAACTCTGCGTTATCTTTTGGTAAATACGCTTGAGTCGTAGTAATTCCCCATTTAAACGTTCCGCTGTCAGGTTCCATTTCACCAGCTAAAATTTTAAATAGAGTAGTTTGTGCATTCTCGTCTTGACCAATAAGGGCAATTTTGTCCCCTTTATTCATAATGAAAGTGATATTATCAAGCACTTTTTCACCATTAATGGTTTTTGTAAGTCCACTTACCTGCAGCAAATCATTTCCAACTTCACGGTCAGGAGTAAAGTTAACAAAAGGATAGCGGCGGGAAGAAGCTTGGATATCATCTAATGATATTTTGTCTAATAATTTTTTTCTTGATGTTGCTTGTTTGGACTTCGAAGCATTCGCACTGAAACGTGCAACAAATGCCTGTAGTTCTTTAATTTTTTCTTCTTTTTTCTTATTAGAATCTTGAGATAAGCGTTGAGCAAGCTGGCTTGATTCATACCAGAAATCATAGTTACCCACATAGACTTTAATTTTTGAAAAATCAAGGTCAGCAATATGTGTACATACTTTATTGAGGAAGTGACGGTCATGGGAAACAACAATAACAGTGTTTTCAAAACCGATTAAGAATTCCTCAAGCCATTGGATTGCTTGTAAATCAAGATGGTTGGTAGGCTCATCGAGTAAAAGAACATCCGGTTTACCAAAAAGTGCTTGTGCAAGTAAGACTTTAACTTTGTCTCCGCCTGCTAGTTCAGACATTTTTTTATCATGAAGTTCATCCGTAATACCAAGACCTTTTAAAAGAATCGCTGCTTCAGGCTCAGCTTCCCAGCCATTAAGTTCAGCAAATTCGCCTTCTAATTCAGCTGCCTTCATACCATCTTCATCAGTAAAATCAGTTTTCATATAGATGGCATCTTTCTCTTGCATGACTTGATACAAACGTTCATGCCCCATCATAACCACTTTCATAACTTCATGTTCTTCATATTCAAAGTGATTTTGTTTTAAAACGGCAAGTCGTTCGCCTGGACCCATATGAACGTCGCCGCTCTGAGCTTCAATTTCACCTGATAATATTTTTAAGAAAGTTGATTTACCTGCTCCATTGGCACCAATTAAACCATAGCAATTGCCAGGTGTGAACTTTATATTTACATCTTCAAATAGCTTGCGATCACCATATCGCAGGCCAACATTATTTACTGTAATCATTTATATACATTCCTCCAAACGACAATATCTATAAAAGTATAACATGGAAGGGGCATAGATAAAAATATTTTCCGGATTTGAGTGAGCATTACCAGGCAATTTGGCTGTTTTGGTTAAGACGTTCAAGTTCCTTTTCTTGTAAGTCAATAAACAACTGAGCAAATTCAGGGTCCCATTGTGTGCCTTTTCCATCTCTTAAAATGGAAATTGCTTCTTGAGGACTCATGCTATTCCGGTAAGTACGATCAGAAGTCATGGCATCATATGCATCAGCCACTGCGATAATCCGTCCGAACAATGGGATGTTTTCTCCAGCAAGGCCTTCCGGGTATCCTTTGCCATCAAAGCGTTCATGGTGATACTTAATGCCAGGTACGAGTGAAAGAAGTTCATTTGTCATATTATACTGTTCAAAGATTCCAGCACCAATAACAGGGTGTTGCTTTATTTGGTTAAACTCATGGTCAGTCAGCTTACCTGTTTTTAAGAGAATGGCATCTTTAATGCCAATTTTTCCGATATCGTGAACAAGTGCGGATTTTCGCAATTGATCGAGCTGTGCAGGAGCAAGTCCCGCTTTTGCTCCGATTAGGCCTGCGTATTTTGCCACTCTGATTGAATGTCCTGCAGTATAAGGGTCACGGGCATCTAAGGTTGCAGCAAGCATGGTGAATATATTATTAAGCAGGTCCTCATTTTTTTGATCATGTTCCTTAATGGCATCAACCATATGATTAAATCCTGAAAAAAGATGGGAAAACTCATCTGAATAAGGATTTTCAATGGTTGCTAGTTTACCATTCTTTACTGCAAGCATCCCGGTCTTTAATTCTTCAATCGGTTCTTGAAGGTTGCTAGTTAACAGCAGGGCACCGCCAAGTGCGATAAGAAGTAAAATAATAACAAAGAAAACGGCGGTCCAGATGAAATCCTTTAGAAAGGAAAAATTAGTTTCATAAGATTTAGCTAATAAAACGATTCCAGAGAGCATGACAGGAAAAATGGTTAAGAATATAAAACTAATAAGAATTTTGGTGCGCATTCTTAAAAAAATTCCAGTTTTTAGCGTATTTGTATGTGAATTTAATCGATTTGATGTAACTGTTATATGGTTAATGACTGGTTTTATGGCGTTTAATGAAAGAAAATATTCTATTAATGCATGCATGGATGTGATGAGAAGAGCTCCAAGTAAGGCTAAAAGTAAATAAGAATAGGGTATCGTAAGTAAGTTCAGGTAGATAAATAGGGCAGTAAGACTAATTCCAGGTACAGATATTCCCAGAAAATGAGCACTTAACAAACGATAGACGGCTTTGATTGGATAGACTTGAGCCGTTGAATAAGCTCTGTTTACCAATTCAATCGAAGGAATATCCATGCTGAAGTACTCCCTAATCGGAGCCACTTGAATTTGATAAAGATAAAATTCACAGATAACCATAATGACGGACGAGACACACATAATCCCAATTAGAATAAGGACTTCTCTAGAGACAAGGTCTATGGTTTTAAATATAAGCAGGCTTCCTAAAATAAATACAGCGCAAAAGGAGCCGATAAAATAGTTTCTCAAAATTTGTTTTTGGAAAGAATGATACAGATCCAGATGAATCGCCTCCTAATCCCCCATATTATAGCAAAAAAACATAGTAAAAAGTACCCATAAAAAAGTAATTATCTATAAATGGGAAAAAATAGTTAAAAAGTGAAACTTTCTTATTGTTGAAACGTTTATAGAGTATAAGAAAAAAAGGAATGGAGGGAGAGATTGTTGGGTAAAAAATTTAGCTTTAGCTGTTTCATTTTTTCTGTACTTTTCCTTTGCTCTTGCAGTATAACAACGAGTACTGAAAATGAGAGACAAGATGAAGAAGTGAAAATACTAGATGAGAATCTGGATTTAAAAGCAAAAGTTACAGATTTAGAGGAAGAAATTGAACGTCTTAAACGGAATTATAAAATAACGGAACATGCCAAAGAGGATGTGTATCTCTTCTTACAGGCAATGAGAGAAAGAAATTTGGAAGAATTGAAACGTAGAGTAGCAGGAAATGCCCAGTTAGACGCATCTGGTATTGTCTTTAATAATGGTCAATCCTTACCATTTGAGGAGGACAATCATGAGCAGGAGTTAGTTTTTGTCAGATTGAGTGAAGAAGAAGGAGACGTGGAGGCAGGGAAGCTGGTTTATGATGTGCTTCCGGAAAGTGACACCACAGAGCAACTAAAATTGGAACTTATTCGACAACATGATATATGGAAGATTTCAAACTTTACCAAACAACATTTATAGATAAAAAAACTCGAATGAGTTTTTTTTTGTAAATTGCTAGAATTCATTGTGTAACGGTCTTATTTTTGATAATATATATATCCATTTCACCGCTGCGAAGTTTTATTCTCCAGTATTTATACATATGAAAGGAGATCACGATGACGGAGCAGCATACAGCATTCAAAGAAGAAGAGCAGCGTTTAGATTTTACGAAACGGTATATGGAGGTAATTATTAAGACCTCTGAGAGCAGTAAGGATCAGTTTAGAAAAAATATGCAAGAAGCTTTTGGAGATGCCGACTGGACGGAAGGCGGGCTTTATTCAGAACTTCTAACAACGGCAAGTTTTTTTGAAATGTCACAAACAGAGCTTGAAAGCTTGAAGAAAGCTCAACGTAAACCTTATTTTGCCCGTGTAGATTTTAATCGTGACGGTGGTACGAATCTGGAATCTCTCTATTTTGGCAAAACCTCTCTTTATCAGCGTGAGAGTCAGGAACAATTAATTGTTGACTGGCGTTCACCCATTGCAAACCTTTATTATGAAGGACGCTTAGGAAACGTGGTCTATCAGGCGGAAGGGGAGAGCTTTGCAGGAGAGATTACACTTAAGAGGCAGCTGATGATTGAAAATGGCAAGCTTGAAGAGGTTCGAGATATTGATTTAACCACTACTGATGAATTGCTGCAGGAATCGCTGTCTAAAAGCTCAAGCAATCGTTTAACAGAAATTGTTTCTACCATCCAAGAAGAGCAAAATAGAATTATTCGTGCGGACCTGAATAAACCGATTATTGTCCAAGGTGCTGCAGGCAGTGGAAAAACGACCATCGCTTTACATCGAATTTCCTATTTTATTTATACCTATAAAGAAATGTTTGACGCACGAGATCTTATGATTTTGGCACCAAGTAATCTCTTTCTAGATTATATTTCGGAAGCGCTTCCCGAATTGGGTGTTGAACGGGCTAAACAATATACCTTTACTGACTATGTTCAGTATGCGATAGGAAAGAAAGTGAAGGTAAATGAGGATAATAAGCTGATCAATATTCTAGAAAAGGATGATCCGATTACCCAAGAAGCATTATGGATTTCCGGTTTGAAGGGATCGAATACGTTTTTGGTCATTTTAGATTCATTTGTGAAGGACATTTTCAGCCGATTTCACCCGACTGAAGACTTCTACTGTGATAAGTATCGGTTATTCTCTGCCAAGAAATTTATAAAATTACTCGAAAATGATTATTGGTATTTACCACTAAATGCTCGTGTAGATAAATTAAAGAATCTCCTGCAGAAACAAGTGAGTTCTAAAAAACGATACATGACAGATAGAGTGACAGATTTCTATGATCATAAAATTGAGAAGGCATTAAATAAGAGGCTTGATCCTGATACCCGGAAAGAGTATGTAACCAAGTTCCTTGATCGGAAAACAGAGCGGCAGGAAGAGGTAAAGAAAGCAATTCGTCAAGCTGTACCGAGATATTTTAAGCCATTCAAACTTAAAAATCTTTTAGAGTACTATGATGAACTTTTTCAAGATCCTGAAAAGCTGGCAGCATATAGCGGAGAAAGGCTCACGCTCGCCCAAGCTGAACGTATTTGTTTTTATCAAAGTAAACTAAAAAGCAATAAAAGCTATGAAGTAGAGGATATGGGACCGATTTTGTATCTATATTCTAAGCTTTTTGGGGTAATGAAGGAAAAACGGGCTAAAAATATTATTATTGATGAAGCCCAGGACTATAGCTTCCTGTCCTTGTATGCGTTAAAAACGGCGCTCGAAACAGATATGTTTACACTTGTCGGTGATCTAGCTCAGGGGATTCATTCGTATCGGGGGTTAGAAACCTGGGATGAAGTGAGACAAGGGATTTTTCCAAGAGCAACGTATGCCGAATTGAAAAAAAGTTATCGGACCACAGTCGAAATTATGAATGAAGCAAATAAGTTATTGAAAAAATTACCATACAAGTTTCCGCAGGTCGAGCCGGTCGTCCGACATGGGGAGAAACCCAGTTTTTATTCCACAGCGAGTATTGCTTGGCCGGAGGAGTTAATACAGCAAGTCAATCAGCAGTATCAAAAAGGCTTCCGTACCTTTGCGGTTATTACAAAGACGATGGCTGATTGTGAAAAAGCATACGCACTTCTTGGACCGCTTGATAAGCGGATTTGTCTGCTTGGTGAGCATGCCTCAATTCCAAGGGACAGCATTGTGATCCTGCCTTCTTATTTAGCAAAGGGGCTTGAATTTGATGTTGTGTATGCGTTATCCATTGATGAGATATATGAGCCGCAAAATGAATTAGACATTAAACTATTATATGTCGTTATGACACGTCCACTGCATCAATTATTTTTCTATGGTTCCAGTAAAGAAGATTTCTTACTTCACTAGTTAAGTGATGTCCGTATGATGACGAATCATACGGCTTTTTTTATAACTGTGAACGTAATTCCTTAATAGAATCCCAGCCATACCCGATTTCTATATACCTTTTTCGATCCATTTTTATGGATGTCTTTTCGATTACGCTGCCGCCAATTTGTTCGTAAAACAATCGATAAGAATTATCCTCGAGCGCCCAAATAAGTAACTGTTCTAAACCTAGATCATCCAAGTGGTCTAGAATGGCTTTAATTAATTGTTTACCAATTCCTTTTCGTTGAAAGGATTCCAGCAGGTAAATGGCATACACTTCACCTGTTCGATAATATTTGGGATGGTGTGTTTGTTCAGGGCCGCCGCTTGCAAAACCCACGATTTCCCCACTTTCATCTACAGCTACAAACACGCAAGAGTTGATTGTATGAAAAATTTTTTGCCAATTTTTCTTTCTAGTTTCTATATTTAACCCTTTTAGGTAGTCATCTGATACAACGCCTTTATAGGTTGACCGCCAACTATTTACATGAACAAAGGCAATTCCTTCAGCATCTTCATATACTGCTTGTCTAATCTGAACCATTTTGTCCTCCTTCTTTTTTTGATTTCTTCGTATAGTTTACGAAAGTTTGGTACGTTTGGCGAGAAGAATTCTAAAAGGTTACTGGTTTACGGGGAGATGGATAATTGGTCGTATATTTGCTGATTATATGAATTGGATGTTTAAAAGGGTCCACCGCAGGTTATTTAATAAAAGAGCCAAGAAAAAAATAATGAAATACTTGAAAAAATGAAGGGAATGTCGTAATCATGACGAAACACATCGTTGGTTTTTATTTTGCAGGAGGAAAAGAATTAACACATGAAGTGGAAGGGAACGAGGATACCACTCAACTGATTAGCAATATTCAAAAGCATCGCTTTTATAATATGGTGAAAGATGATACCCATTATGTTGTAGATACAGAAAAAGCAGCATATTTCTCTGTTGCAGAAGTAAACGAATAACTAATGGTTGATAAAAAACCGTACCGAGAGCTACTGGTACGGTTTTTATATTTCACGTCTGTTCTTGATTGAGAAATACTCGTGCTTTATAATGATTTAAAAGGAGTTTTAAAGGGAGTGGGGGTAGATGAAATGAATACAGCCACGATGATCTTTCTGTTATGTGCGGTTGATGCAATCTTAACTACCGCAGGACTTTCTCTCCATTTGATTGAGGAAGGAAATCCGCTTATGAATTACTTAATTGAGTGGAATGTCGGCCTCTTTTTTCTGGTAAAGCTCGGCCTGCCGATGCTCCTGCTGCTTCTCATCCCCTTAGTGAATAAAAACTGGATTTACCACTTAATGAACGTGACTGTTGTTCTATATGTATTCATTAATATCTATCATTTGGCATGGATTTTGCCTTATTTTCTATAACAAACGCTGCATGAAAAATCACGCAGCGTTTGTGAATTAATGAAGCTGTTGCTTAGCGAATTCAAAGAATTTAAGTAACTGCTCGTTTGTAAAACCAGCTTGTGCCGCTTTAGGACTCCCGCCGCCTCTACCATTAAAAAGCGGCAGCTGCTCTTTAAAAAATTTGCCGCAATCAAGAGGATTTGATCCATTATGGGTAAGAAAGACTTTATTTTCAACTGTGGTTGCAAATAAAACAAGGACTGGCTCTTCTGCTAGAATCGAATGGGCTAGTACTTGTAATTCTTTCATGCTTTTATTATCAAAAACTTTGGACAAAAGGCCATTTTCAGTTGATGAAAGCAATGTCGCTGCTTCATAATTCGCCGCTTCTCGTTTTAATTGTTCAATTTCCTTTGCTTGGTTTTTCGCGTCATTGTCTAATTTTTCAACTCGATTAACCAGCTCTGACCGATGAGTATTGAAGTGTGCAGTAAGGTGATTGAGGATTTTGCTGCTTTCTGTATAATCGGTTAACGTACGTAATCCGCAAAGAAAATAAATCCGTGTTTGAGATTTTTGTTTTTCTGTTTTTATGATTTTCAGCAGACCTATCTCTCCTGTCCGTTCAACGTGAGTTCCCCCGCATGGATTAAATTCAATACCTTCCATTTCCACAATTCGAATATTCTCCGAGACCTTTGGCGGTTTGACAACTGGCAGCTCTTGCAGTTGTTTAGTGGTTACAAAATAAGTTATTAATTTACGGTTTTCATAGATGTATTGATTTGCTTTACTTTCTATTGCTAAGACCTGGCTGTCAGTCAAATCAGTAAGCGCAATATCGATTGTGACATAGTCCTGTCCAAGATGGAAACTAAGTGTCTGTGCGTCAAATAATTCCCGGCAAACGGCAGACAGAAGATGCTGGCCGCTATGCTGCTGCATATGATCGAAACGTCGAGACCAGTTGATTGTACACGATACTACTTCGGAAGGGGGGGCTGAGCTCAGTTTATGAACTACTTCATCATTCACAAGACTCACTTCAAGAACATCCAGCCCATTTATCGTCCCATGATCAGAAGGTTGACCTCCTCCTTCAGGGTAAAAAGCCGTTTCCGCCAGTGTTATATAAAAGTGTCCTTCTGTTTCTTTTACACTCGTTATGGTAGTTTCCCATTCGTGAGTATGAGGGGTAGAATAGTATAATTTTTTAGTCATCTCGATCGTCCTTTCTGATATTTTGAATTAGGTAAGTATAGCATGACTTTACTTTTGTTAGAAAAGTAAACAGGTTGAAAGCGACATTTTGGTGAAAAGTATGGCAATCGTTTTATTATTTGGTAAAAAACTATATATCCAAACTATAATTTCCGTTAAGATATTCCTTGAACGGAAAAAATGCGTTTCTGTTCGATATAGATGATTAATTTGATTTGGTTAACTGTAACTGGCATTGAACCGGTTAGTTAGGAGCGATACACGTGAAATTGGAAAAATACCAAAGCCATTTGTTTAAGAATATCAAAGAACAACTTAGTCAATGGTTTGAAGAAGATAAAATAGATGAAATTAATAATGAAGAAGTTTATCGTTTTCTTCATTCTATAAAAGGAACGGCTGGGACATTGCAGCTAGGAGGGCTCATGCAGCTTTCAGATTATTTACTCCTCGCGAATAATGAGATGGAAATTGTCAACTGGAGGAAAAATGAACTTCGTAATTTCTTGTTTGATTTAATAGAACTTACCTATGCATATGAACATTTTAATGATGTTGAACTAAAAACCGAAGTCGACCGTGAGACCGCAGCAGGACTTATTCAAATTATTGATGATGATGTTTCGATGCTGATCTTTCTAAAAGATATTCTTGAGGAAAACGGTTGGATGGTGATTACCAACACTGATCCAGAGAAAGCTACTCAACAATATTTTGACATGCAGCCGGATTGTCTGATTTTAGACGTTCAGCTTCCCTCTAAAACTGGGTTTCAAATACTAGATGACATCCAACAGCATAACGAAAAGTACTTTATTCCGAAGATAATGATTAGCATTCAAAATGATAAAGAATCAAGATTGAAGGCCTATAAAATGGGAGCAGATGATTTTATAGGAAAACCAATTGATGTCGAAGAGTTTTTAGCCAAGATGGATCGGCATCTCCAGAGAAAAAGACTGTTCGATCAGTCTGTTTTAATAGATGAACTTACACAGGTTTACAACCGGAGGTTCTTTGAGGATAGCATTACCCGCTTCTTCCAAGACTTCAAGAGGACCAAACAGGGATTCACTATTGCTGTCCTCGATTTAGACCGATTTAAGTGTATTAATGATACTCATGGGCATCTAATGGGAGATCAGGTTCTGATGGAATTTGCCAAATTCTTAAAACAGAGTATACGCAGTTCGGATATTGTTTTCCGTTATGGGGGAGAAGAGTTTGTTGTTATCTTTCCTCGTGCAAGTAACGAGGATGTTGAACGGCTGTTAAATCAAATGATTCAAAACTTTTCAACTGTACTCTTTACTAGTAAGGATCAGACGTTTTCTGTAACGTTTTCGGCAGGGGTCTATACGGTTGAAGAAGAAGCTGTAACCCCGGAATCAGCATTTAAGAAGGCTGACGGCTCACTTTACCTAGCAAAACGTTCAGGGAGAGCAAGAGCGATGGGAGCGAAATCATCAAATATGTTGTTTAAAAAGAAAGTGCTGAATATTTCAATTGTGGACGATGATGTCATCATCCGTACGATGTTAACAAATATTCTGGAATCAATGGAGTTAGATCACCTGGATATGAAGGTAGCTGCTTATGAGAATGGAGGTCTATTTCTAGCATCAAATCAAGCGAAGGAGAATCATCCTCATTTTTTAATTCTTGATGGGATAATGCCTGATATGGATGGGTTAGAAGTTCTTAAGACCGTAAAACAAGCGAAAAATGCCGCATGTTTTACCGTTCTTATGCTGACGGGTAGAAAAAGTGAAGAGGACATTGCACGAGCCCTCCAGCTTGGTGCAGACGATTATGTCACAAAGCCCTTCAGCGTTCAAGAACTTCAGCGTCGTATTGAACGGCTGGTAAAACAAGTTAAATAAGAGATTTCTTCTTTTTTGCAAAGAATGATAGTCGTTTGCCGATATAAGATATAAGCACAGTTAAATGAGGCTTATATCTTTTTTAACATGGAAAAAAGTGAGTGAGGGAAAACAGATGAGTAGAATTCTTTTAGCAGAAGATGAAGAAGTACTTAGGATGTTAATAATGGATACGCTTGAGGACGAAGAGTATGACGTAGATGAAGCAGCTGATGGTAAAGAGGCACTCGACTATTTACAGAACCATGAATATGATCTTGTGATTTTAGACTACATGATGCCTGTATTTACTGGATTAGAGATTATTGAAAAACTTCGTGGAGGAAATCAAACATTTCAGGGGAAAATTATGATGCTTTCTGCGAAAAGCCAAACATACGAACAAGAGAAAATTATCCAAGCGGGAGCCGATTATTTTATGGCTAAACCATTCAGTCCTATGAAATTAGTAGAAAAAATTGAGGAAATATTAAATGAAGTTTAAAAATTACTTTAAAAAAAGCCTGGCGAGACAGGTTCTGTTGATCATGGGCAGCTCAATTATCATTTTTATCGTTTGTGTGGGTGCATTATTTTATATACTGCAGCAGTTAAATCAGGATTTTATTCAAACGAGGAATGAAATAAAGGAAAAACAAAATCTTATTAGTGACATATATGAAGCGTATGATACAACCTTTCTGAACATTCGCGGGTATATTGCATTTGATAACCTAGAGCTGAAGGAAAGTGCCATTGAGCAGGAAGAAATCATTCGTAAAAAAGCCAAAGAATTAAAGCAAATTACGAATACAGCAAAGGATCAGGTTATTTATCAAGATATCATTGATTTTGCTGATTTCTATTATATTAATACCTTGCCCGGCAGAATTGCTGATTTTGAAAAAGGCGGCAAGCAGGCAATTGCTGAGAAGGTAACTGCCTCAGATACACCTAGGGTGAATAGTTTTCGTGAGAATAATGTACTTGTTATGAAAGAGATGGACGATGAACTTGAAGATAATCTTTCAAAGCTGACTAAGCGTCAATCAAATGTACAAATCGCAGCTGTGGTTTTATTTTTCATCTTTTTCATTTTCATGCAATACAGCATAAGAGTATTTTTAAGAAATATTGGCAGACCGTTAGCCGATTTATCCATTGCAGCGAATGAGATTATTGCCGGCCGAGATGCGGTGATTACTCTCGATTCAAACCGGATGGACGAGCTGGGCACACTCTCAAATGCCTTTACAAAAATGGTCGCAAGTGTTCAGGAGAAGGAACAGGATTTATTAGCACACAATGAAGAATTAGTGGCCCAACAAGATGAACTGCATTCTCAGCAGGACCAGTTGCAGGAAACACTTGAAATCCTAACAGATAATGAGCAGATGCTAAAACGCCGAAATGAGTTCATTAATGGAATTTCTACCTCCCTTGACCAAGCAGAAGTATTACAGAGCATTGTCGAAAATATGTGTAACATTATCTCAGCAGAGCGTGGAATCATTTTTCTTATTAAAGAAGAGGCTTTTGCCGTTTTTGGCATTTCTGATTATGGCGTCAAACAGTTTCAAATGAATTTAAACAGCGGCCTTAACCAACGATTGAAAACAACTAAACGTCCGTTTACCTTTAAGCGTGAACAAGATAACGTTGAAAAAGGCTACCATGAAGGCACCAATTACAGCTACGATTTGTATTTACCTGTTTTAAATGCTTATCAAGAAATAGAAGCAATCATGGTATTCAGCCGGTATGGAGACCAGTTCACTGAGAAAAATATAGATGAATGTGTAACACTTGCCAAACAAATTGGTATCTCCTTGGAGAAAATAAGGCTCTATGAGCAATCTGAAGCGAACAGCCGATTAAATCAAGACATCTTGAATACAGTCCAAGAGGGCATTCAGCTCGTTGATAACAATGGTGAAATCGTCCATGTAAATCGTAAATTTGCTGAGATTCTTGGGAAAGAAAATATCAATGAACTAGTGGGAATGTCTTGGGAGAGGTGGACTGCGCTTGTAACTGAACAAGTTGTAGAAGACAATGTGGTCGATAATTTGAGAGAATCTATTCACTCGCCTGAAGAGCAGGAGGATCAATCATTTATCTATCAAAAGAAAGACAGCAAACAGGTTATTAAGGTGTATTGCAAGAAGTTAAAACTAGGGGATGAAGCCTACGGAACGGTTATTGTCCACCGGGATATTACAAAGGAATATGAAGTAGACCAAATGAAGAGTGAATTCGTCAGTACCGTGAGCCATGAACTTCGCACGCCGCTGGCAAGTGTTCTTGGTTTTACAGAATTAATGTTGAATCGTGAATTGAAGCCAGAACGTAAAACGAAATACCTGCAAACTATTTATAATGAAGCAAAACGATTAACAGCACTTATAAATGACTTCTTAGATGTCCAGCGGATGGAATCGGGCAAACAGACATATGAAAAGAAATACATTGATTTACTTCCTGTCCTGAAAAAAACCATTGAGCATCAGGAAATACATGCTGCCCATACAATAACCTTTACTGCCGATATGGAAGAGGCTGTTATCATGGGTGATCGAGTGAAAGTCGAACAAGTATTTACAAATCTCCTCAATAATTCAATAAAATACTCTCCGAATGGCGGGGAAATCCATGTGAAGGTCTCAAGTACTGAGGGACGCATAAAGGTTGCGGTTATTGATCATGGACTTGGAATTCCTAAGGACGCGCTGCCAAATCTGTTTCAAAAGTTTTATCGAGTCGATAATTCAGATCGCAGACGGATCGGAGGAACAGGTTTAGGATTATCAATTGTTGAAGAAATTGTAAAGGCTCATGGGGGAAGTATTACTGTGGAATCAGTATATGGTGAGGGAAGCACGTTTACCATTGAATTTCCCAAGGTTGTAGTTAGTCCTACTGGAAAGCCGGCTGCACGTGATGATCATACCCTTAGTTATAGCATAATGGTAATAGAAGATGATCTTAGTCTTGCGGAGCTGCTTAACCACGAACTTCAAGATAGTGGTTTTCAAGTTACCCATGTAAAAAGCGGAACAACCGCATGGGAGATGATTCAGCAAGTACCTCCAGATGCTATTGTCCTTGATATTATGCTTGAAGAAGGAGACATGGATGGTTGGGCTCTTATGCAAAAGCTGAAAGAAAATCCTCAATTGAAAGATCTTCCCATCTTTATCTCGACTGCCTTAGATGAGAAAGAAAGAGGCTTTTCTTTGGGCGCAAAGGATTATTTAGTTAAACCGTACCAGCCCAGCCAGTTATCAAAAATGATTCTCCATACGCTTTTAAGTAATGGCAAGCGGGGCCAAATCATGGTTCCACAGAGAGACTAACTATTGATAAAGGATGTACATGTTAACGGAGCAAATTTGCTCCGTTTTTTATTAGAAATCATCCAAAAAGAATGGAAATGCAGTTTTTTTTCCTGATTTGGGGCATGAGAATCACTGATGCTATATACAGTTGTTCGTAAAAATGGTAGATTCGTATAGGTTGGAAATTTAAAAATGGGTACACTAATGGTATACAATGGTTGTTTACAGGAGGTTTTTTTATTATGTCAATTATAGAGGCCGGCAGGGTCGTTGAATTAGAAGTGGATCGTGAAGTCGAGTTTGGTTTTTTCTTAATAGATGAGACAGAAGAAAGTGTCTTGCTTCATCATAATGCGATTAAAGAAGGTATGGAAGTAGCGATAGGTGATTATGTCACGGTCTTTATATATGTAGATAAGCAGGGTCGGTTTACGGCTACAACATTGATTCCAGAAATCGGTTTTGATCAGTATGCTTGGGCTGAGGTTGTCGATGTAGAAAGAAGACTTGGTGTGTTTGTTAATATTGGTCTTCCTAAAGACTTGTTGGTGTCAGTCGATGATTTACCAAACATTGATCACTTATGGCCGACTGTTGGAGACAAACTATACATATGTTTAAAAACAGATCGGGAAGGCCGGCTCTACGGAAAGCTGGCAACTGAAGATGTTATGCAGGAAGTAGTCGTAGAAGCACCGCAAAAGGGAATGTTTAATACACCTGTTTCTGGGAACGTCTACCGCCTGCTTCTGGTTGGTTCGTTTTTCGTTTCTCAAGAAGGGTATCGCTGCTTTATTCACGAAAGTGAACGAGATCAAGAGCCAAGACTTGGACAGTTTGTTGAAGGCCGAGTAATTGATATCAAAGAAGACGGCAGCCTGAACGTCTCATTACATCCATTTAAACAAGATAAAATGGAAGGGGACGCTGGCGTTATTTATGGTTATTTAATGAACCGTGGGGGAGCCATGCCTTATTGTGATAAAACCTCTCCTGATGATGTTGAATTCCATTTTGGAATCTCGAAGGGTGCGTTTAAGCGTGCACTAGGAAAACTAATGAAGGAAGGGAAAGTCTATCAAGAAGATGGCTGGACTTACTCCTCTGATCGGAAATAGGAATCAAAAAAAATGCCGGTGCTGCATGCACCGGTGTTTTTTTTAGATTAAATCCATAGTCCGAATTAAGTGATAAATTACGGATTAACTCATTTAGAAGTAGAATTGTCTTTTTCAGGGGTGAATTAATTCCTTATATGACAGTTTACGGAGAAATTGTCTGTTTGTAATACACTGACATCTTGCTGTCACCTTCGTCATCTGTTCTTTATCTGTTTGTCCTTTGAATGAAACGTGCCTATGTTATTATAAATCCTGTTAGCTTAATGAGCGTAACCAAGGAGGTACTATATTTATGAAAAAAATAATTCTATCTTTAGCCACTGCAGCAATAATATCCGGTGCTGCTGGAACCAACACCCACGCAGAGAACGTTAAAGTCCAAGACGGAGACACATTATGGGGGCTTTCAGCAAAGTATGAAGTTTCGATCAACGATATAAAATCCTGGAATAACTTAACTTCAGATATGATTCACCCTAATGATCTTTTAAAGGTTTCCCGGGATGAAACCTACACAATTAAAAACGGGGATACCTTATCACATATAGCTGCAACGTTCGGTGTGACTGTACAGGATATCAAAGAATGGAACAAATTATCATCTGATTTAATTCAACCAAACGATAAATTATCCATTTTAACTAATCAATCAGCCAATACATCCGACTCTCAACCAGCAGCCGAACCTGCGAAACAAGCAGCTGTACAAGAGGATGCTGAAAACCAGGAAGCTCAACCAGAGCAGCCTGCAAAAGAGGAAGCACCTGTACAAGCTGAACCAGTACAAGAAGAAAATGCTTCTGAGCCTGATACAGCAGCAAACGAACTATCTGTTCGATCAACTGGATATACCGCAAGTTGTGAAGGATGCAGCGGAATCACAGCAACAGGTGTAGACTTGAAGGCTAATCCTGATGCAATGGTCATTGCCGTGGATCCAACTGTCATTCCACTTGGATCTAAAGTCTATGTAGAAGGCTATGGCTATGCAACTGCTGCCGATACTGGCGGAGCCATCAAAGGAAACAAAATTGACATATTCTTCGCAAATGAAGAAGATGCAGTTAATTGGGGCGTCAAACAAGTAAACGTAAAAGTACTTAACTAACATAAGAATATACTGACCAATGACCCGTCTGATTCAGACGGGTCATTGGTTTTTTTATTTGGTATTTTACTATGAAAGTGAGCTTTTCAATTGGATGGGCAGCCAAAACTGCCTTCTAGAAACAAAAAGCGTGATCGATCCAGTTGAAAAGCTGTTTGGAGATGTGTTTTTCATCCAAATAAGAAGTCGAAAAGCGCCCATTCGGCCCTACAGCTCAAACATTCTCCCCAAACTCGATTTTATTCTTCCCGATGAGTGATATATTCTGCCCCAACTAGAGAGTATTCTTCCTTAGCACTTTACTCATCAGATGGGCTGCCAAAACAGTGTATCTGTCTCTTAAAATACTCATTTTACTAACCCCATCCACAAAAAACGTGATCAATCCAGTTAAAAAGTGTTTGGAGGTGGGGTCTTCATCCAAATATGAAGTCGAAAAGCGCTCATTCGTCCCTACAGCTCAAACATTCTCCCCAAACTCAATTTTATTCTTCCCGATGAGTGATATATTCTGCCCCAACTAGAGAGTATTCTTCCTTAGCACTTTACGCCTCAGATGGGCTGCCAAAACAGGGTATTTATCTCTTAAGAACAGAAAAGGTACTCATTTTACTAACCCCATCAACAAGAAACGTGATCAATCCATTTGAAAAGCTGTTTGGCCTAAATACGCAGCCGAAAACGAATCTAGTCCAAAAAGGAGGCATTCTCTTTTCTTCGCCTTTGATGTGTGATGGGTTTCAATGTAGAATGAAGGGAGAAGTTTGTACGGGAAGAGGGAATAAATGATGATGGAACAGGCAAGACAGTATTTGAAAAAATATTTTGGTTACGATCAATTTCGAAGCGGGCAGGATGCGATTATTGAACAGGTTCTTAATGGGAGAAATACCGCTGGTGTTATGCCTACTGGCGGTGGTAAATCCATTTGCTATCAAATTCCTGCGTTAATGCTGCCTGGTGTGACATTAGTTATTTCGCCGTTAATTTCTTTGATGAAGGATCAGGTCGATACCTTATTACAGAATGGAATTGAGGCTACGTTATTAAATAGCTCAATTAGTGCCTCGGAAGCAGATCAGCGGCTGCGTGATATCAAAGAGGGTGTTTATAAACTGGTATATGTCGCCCCGGAACGGTTGGAGAACCCGTATTTTATGAGGGAACTTCAAGAGCTTAATATCTCTTTGGTTGCGATTGATGAAGCGCACTGTATTTCTCAATGGGGCCATGATTTTCGTCCAAGCTATCTACGAATCAACCCATTAATAGAACAAATTCCTTCTCGTCCAGTTGTTTTGGCTTTAACTGCTACAGCAACGCCTATCGTGCAGAAAGATATCTGCAGGTCACTTGGAATTGATGAGGATGATGCGATATCTACTGGGTTTGCTAGAAAAAACCTAATTTTTTCTACCCTAAAAGATGAAAACCGAGATCAATATCTCAGCCGCTATCTTACTGAGAACAAAGAGGAATCGGGTATTATCTATGCGGCAACGCGGAAGGAAGTAGACAGATTATATACCCGTCTTATCAAAAGCGGGGTTAATGCTGGTCGATACCATGCCGGTATGAGCGAGCATGAACGTTCAGAGCAGCAGGAATTATTTCTACAGGATAATATATCGGTTATGGTTGCTACGAGTGCGTTTGGGATGGGTATTGATAAATCGAATGTTCGCTTCGTTATCCATTATCAAATTCCAAAAAATATGGAAAGTTACTATCAAGAAGCAGGTCGTGCCGGGCGTGATGGACTGGATAGTGAATGTGTCCTTCTTTATTCGCCTCAAGATATTCGAGTACAACGATTTCTTCTTGACCAATCTAATCCTTCAGAAGATCGTTTGAATCAGGAACTTACTAAACTGAACTTGATGAAGGATTATTGTTTTACAGAAGGGTGTCTACAAGCATTTATCCTCCGTTATTTTGGTGAAGAAAATCCGGATGATTGCGGTCGCTGTGAAAATTGTCGAGACAGCCGATCGTCTGTGGACGTTACGACAGAAGCACAAATGGTTTTGTCTTGTATCATTAGGATGGGTGAAAGATTTGGAAAGACCCTCGTTGCTCAAGTCTTATCTGGTTCGAAGAATAAAAAAATCGAAGAGTTCGGATTTAAAACACTTTCTACTTATGGAATAATGGGGAAAAAGTCGGCGAAGGACATTACGGACTTTATTGATTTCCTGACAGCACGCCAGTTTATTGCTCTTTCTGGCGGTCAGTTCCCTATTTTGAAATTAACCAACGAAGGTAAGCAAGTATTACTCGGCAAGCAGCAAGTCTTACGTAAGGAAATCGTTAAAGTCGCAGCTTTATCAGTAGATGATGAGTTGTTCCAAGAACTGCGTCAGCTGCGTAAGGAAATTGCACAAACAGAGAATGTACCGCCCTTCGTTATTTTCTCTGATGCAACGTTGAAAGATATGGCATCTAGATATCCTAAAACAGATGAACAGTTCTTGGAGGTTAAAGGTGTTGGTAAACAAAAACAAGAAAAGTATGGTGCACCGTTCCTTTCGGCAATTGCTGATTTTTTGAACGATCATCCAGAATTAGCGCCGATAGAGGGGCCGAACCATCCAACGCCAAAAGAAAAAGGGGAACCGACTCATCTTGAATCGCTGCACTATTTTCAACAAAATAAGTCTGTAAATGAAATCGCAGAAATTCGCGGTCTGTCACCCGTTTCTGTTGAAAATCATTTGATTAAATGTGCGTTAGAAGGGCTGGAACTTGATTGGGGTCGGATTCTTTCTGATGAACAACAGCAATTGATTCTTAAGGCAGCTGGAGAAGTAGGGGCAGATAAGTTAAAACCGCTCAAAGAGGCTTTGCCTGAAGACATTACCTATTTCATGATTAAAGCGGCATTAGTAAGAAAGACAATGCTTGTCTAATATAAATAATTTTACCTCCTTTTGCATATAGTATAGAAAAAGGAGGTCGCTCATGTATTTTGGTAAAAAGAATTCAGAGGAACCAGCACCAATAATAGAGGATACAGTCGTCTATGCGTGTGAATCAGAATCCTGCAACGGATGGATGAGAAAAGACTTTGCAGTAGAAAACCAACCCTGTCCAATGTGCGGTGGGAATCTTGTTGAGGAAGTTAGGGAATTGCCGCAAATACTAACAGAATATAATGCATATCGTTGAATAAAAACCAAAGCGTTAAGCCAAAAGGAAAGGCAGATGGATAAAAGACATCAGCCTTTTCTTTTTTATGGTTGACAGGTACTATTTCAAATGCTATACTAAGATTTCAGTGTCTTAATAGGCACGAAAGAGTGATTAACATAATAGCATATTTATTAAAGCCAAATGGAACATCCATTTGTTTTTTCATTAAAGCAGCCGTGACGGCTTATAGAAACAAGTTAGAAATTCAATGAATGACGAAAATACGTCAATAACACAGTCCTCACTTGATTTTTACTTCTAAATTTTTAACTTACTTCTACTAAAATGTTGCCAGTCAAAAAATACCCCAAGACGGGCATATATTCAGTCTCCTTTAATAAATTTGTATTTTAAAACTGAAACCTGATTCTCACTGGCGCGGTCTTGGAACCGTAAGATGATAAGAGAGGCAGGGCTTTCATTGTATTAGGTTAAGGTTATAATTGCTCTTAAGCTTTCCAATATTCTTTCGAAGAGCCAAGACTCTTTTGGCAGTAATAATTGGAAACCAAAACATATTCAGCATTCAGGCTGAAAAAAGCTGTCCTTATGAGAAAGGGCAGCTTTATTTATATCAGGACCAACACCCTTCCAGAGATAAAATTACATTTTAGACAGTGATTTGTGGTATAATAGAGTTGAAATCCACAAAATAGACCATATTAGGGTACTTGTCTTTCATCTTATTCCAGTTAAATAAGCTTGATTTTGGGGATCCGTAAGAAACCAATTCAAATCCAAGGAGTGGGATGTATGTATAAACGTAATAATACTGAAGAAGTAATACCTGAAGAAACAAAAGTGTGGGATTGTACATCAGAAGACTGTAAAGGTTGGATCCGTGATAACTTTACGAGCAGTGAAGTTCCTAGCTGTCCACTATGCGGAAGTGAAATGGTTCTTGGTACTAAAATGCTGCAGGCCATCAACAATCCTCGTCATAAATAATATACTTATAAAAAAAGCACACTCTATGAGTTGTGCTTTTTTTATGAAGCTTCTCAAGGAAAGAACCACCTTTGCTCCTAAGATCATTCTTTCCTTGAGGAGCTGAACTTAATGAATATCTCGTTTCTTAAAGCGTCCGCCTCTTACCTCAGCAATATCTCCAATAGCAAGAAACGCGGAAGTATCGTAATCTTTAACGATATCTTTAAGCTTTGCTTCTTCGAGCCGGTTGATGACACAAAAGATCACCTTTTTATCATCTCCAGAATAAGCACCCTCACCAGTAAGGTAGGTAACGCCTCGTCCTAAACGATGTAGAATTGCGTCTCCAATATCCTGAAATTCATCGCTGATAATCCAGACGAATTTTGATTCATCTAACCCTGCAATAACAACATCCATGGATTTGTATGCCACAAAATAAGCGAGAATCGAATACATTGCACGATCCCAAGTGAAAACAAAACCAGCGCTTCCAAGGATAAATAGGTTAAAGAACATGACAATTTCTCCTACTGAAAATGGCAGTTTTTTGCTGGCAAGGATGGCAAGTATTTCAGTTCCATCTAACGAACCACCATATCTAATAACGATTCCGACTCCAATCCCAAGAATCATTCCCCCGAAAATAGCGGCGAGAGTCATATCTGAGGTAAAAGCGGATACATGGTGCAGGAAAGACGTGGTAATGGATAGAATGGTAATCCCATACAGTGTAGATAGGGCAAATGTTTTTCCGATTTGCTTGTAGCCAATAAAAAAGAATGGAAGGTTTAAAATAAAAATGAATAACCCTAGTTTCCATCCAGTAATATACGATAGCATAATCGATATTCCTGTAATACCCCCATCAATAATCTGATTTGGGACTAGGAAGACTTCAAGTGCAACACTCATTAAAACAGCACCAATGGTGATTAGGATTCCACGCTGGACTATTTGTCGTAGTGTCAGCTTTCGATGGTGAGTTTTTTTGCGGATGAGCTCACTTGCAGTCAGTTCAACAACTTCTGACATTCTCCTGCCCCTTTCTCTATTCTTATGGTAACTATTTAATTATAAACAATAAGCAGGTAAAAGATAAGAATTTTGTCCTATTCGGTTGTGAAAAATTGATTACATCCATAATGCTCTAGATTATTTTGCCTCATTTCGGTATGTTTTAGCTAATCAAATTTAAAAAGGTGATTATATGAGCGAGCAGTTTCAGCTATCAGTCCGTTCGTTAGTAGAATATGTATACCGTCAGGGGAGTATCCAGTCAGGATTTAAGTCCAATATAAGTCTTTCAGAAGGTACTGCAGCTCATCAAAAGCTGCAAAGTCTTTATCATGAAGAAGATCGTAAGGAAGTATATTTACAAACCGACCTTACTTATCGTGATTTGAGTTTTAAAATTGATGGAAGATGTGATGGACTGCTTAAAGAGAATGAACGAATTACAATTGATGAAATTAAATCAACATTGGATTGGGAGAGTGTAACAGAAAATACCTATCCCGTTCACTGGGCACAGGCTAAATGTTACGCGTTTATGTATATAGAAGATACTGATTTAAAGGAAATTCAGGTACAGCTTACATACGTGCATCCAAAAAATGAAACAATAAAGGTATTTCAACAAACATTTCTGAAACCAGAGTTAGCTGCATTTATGATGAACTTGTTAAAGGGCATCTATCCATTCGCAAAATGGAAAAGTGTTCATAGAAATGAACGGAGAAATAGTATTGAAGAATTGAAATTCCCATTTCAGGAATATCGTCAAGGCCAGCGAAAACTCGCCGGTGCCGTATATAAAACGATTGGAGAAAGTAAAACCTTATTCGCCTATGCACCAACTGGAATTGGAAAAACTATTTCGACCATTTTTCCAGCGTTAAAGGCAATGGGTGAAAATCAGCTGACCAAAGTTATATATGTTACAGCTAAAACGATAGCGAGAGAGTGTGCTGAAGATACATATGCGGTATTAGTTAAGCAAGGTCTAAAAGCGAAGGTAGTAACGATTACAGCGAAAGACAAAATTTGTTTTCATGAGAAGGAGACTTGTAACCCTAACGAGTGTCCGTTTGCACAAGGGTACTATAATCGCTTGAATGAGGCTCTGCTGGATGTACTCGAACACGAGCAGCTTATTAATCGTCCTATTATAGAAATGTATGCAAGAAAGCATACTTTATGTCCTTTTGAATTCTCGTTAGATTTAGCTTATCAAGCTGATGCGATTGTTTGCGATTATAATTATTTTTTTAATCCAAGAGTTTCGTTAAAACGGTTCGATGAGAAGAAGCGGTCCGTTTTACTGGTAGATGAGGCCCATAATCTCGTCGATCGAGGAAGAGAGATGTTCTCTGCTGAATTGATTAAATCAACCTTTCTGTCTATAAAGCGCAGCTTTATAAGTAATAAAGCTTTGTCGAAAGCCGCAAAGCAGATCAATGCGTGGTTTATTACGATACGTAAACAGGCTGAACAACAAAGTTGGGCAGAAGATACATTACCTGATGGCTTACTGGAGTTGCTCAACCATTTTGTCGAAGAAGCTGAACGGCTGTTAATCTCGCAGATTTCGTTAGATGATTCGGAGCTTCTTGAGACATATTTTGATGTTCAATCGTTTTTACGGATTGCGAAATTATTCGATACACACTATCAAACCTTTTATAGAGTCAGTAAAAATGAAGTAGAAGTTAAATTATTTTGTTTGGATCCGTCTCACGCTTTAGACCAAATGGCCAGCAGCTTTAAGGCGAGGGTTTACTTTTCTGCCACCTTACATCCGCTTCCTTTCTTTACAGAGATGCTTGGAGGCAAGGAGGGAGATTATTCAATCACAGTGTCTTCCCCTTTTCGCAAAGAACAAAACGATGTATTTATCAAACCCTTATCCACACGTTTCTATGATCGGGAAAAGTCATATAGGCAAATTATAAGATTGATTGAAGAAATGTTAGAAGGCAAAACGGGTAATTACTTGATTTACTTTCCTTCTTATCAATATATGAATGCAGTATTCACTGATTTTAAGGCTGTTTTTTCTGATGACTGTATGATGCAAACAAGTGGTATGTCTGAAGAAGAAAGGGGAGTGTTTCTGAATGCCTTTCAAGAACGAGATAAAGGATTATTTGTAGGGTTTGCAGTTTTGGGAGGTGTGTTCGCAGAAGGGATTAACCTGATTGGAGACCGTCTCAACGGTGTTTTTATAATTGGTGTTGGAATGCCCCAGTTAGGCGAGGAGCGAGAACTAATGAATAAACACTTTCAAAAGCGTGGCAAGAATGGATTTGATTATGCCTATACCTATCCAGGGATGAATAAGGTTCTTCAAGCAGGGGGCCGGTTAATTCGTTCCGAACAGGATTATGGAATGATCATCTTAGTTGATGATCGATATTTGACAGCTAAATATCAAGGATTGATGCCGGAAATGTGGAGGAATTTTACTGTTCTGTGAGAGGATCATGTGCTGCAAAGATAATGAGTATTGCAAATTATCTAAGTTCTATCGACAAAACCAGGTAACTTGGCTTAAACTTATAGGAAAAGAAAACCAATTTAAAGACATCTATAGAGAGCTGGTGCCAAGTGGGGCAAGTATTTAATTCATCCAATCCAATCCTTTTGTTAATTGCATGTATTCTCACCTTTATTGCATCTTACACAGCACTGGATTTATTAACTATGCTGCGTACATCTAAACGTAATCAAAAATTCTTATTTCTAGGAAGCAGCTTTTCAATGGGGACGGCTGTCTGGACCATGAACTTTTTTGGAATCCTATCCCTTGATCATACAGGTTCCACTTCTTATAATATATCGTTGACGATTTTATCATTCGTACTAGGTGTAGCTTTGGCAGCTATGGGTTTTTTAGCTGTTTCGGCTGATTCGATTTCTCTGCGAAAAGTGATAGAATGCAGCATGCTGCTTACGATGTCCGTATTATCCAATTACATTATTGGTATGTATTCCTTAAATCATAATCTGACGTTTCATAGCGGGTATCTATTTATATCTGTATTATTTATCTTTTCCTTGTTTTTGTTTGCATTTATGCTTCTTTACTATTCAAAGCACCAGAAGACAGGTGTTAACTACTGGCATAAGCCATTAAGCGCTTTTATCATGACAGGGTCCATTGCAGAAGGTCATTTTTTGTTAACAAGATCACTTCCTGCAAAAGAGCCGATCGAAACGATTAATCAACTGATGAACGATACGTCATTTGTGGTGTATTTAGTGTTCTTCGTGGCAATCTGTATTGTTGCAGGGTTAATTGCCACAAGTACCATCATTAGTAAACGATTAGCAAAAAGTGATAAATACGTTTTCGATATTACTTATGCACTGGATCAATCTTCTATTGTCGCGATAACGGATGAAAAGGGGATTATTACGAAGGTGAATAAAGGGTTCTGTGATATATCGAAGTATAGCGAAGAAGAACTGATTGGAAAAAATCATCGAATTATTAATTCTCACTATCACTCAAAAGATTTTTTTGCTGATTTATGGTCAACTATTCAGAACGGAGAAGTATGGAAGGGCGAAATCCGTAACAAAGCTAAGGATGGAAGCGTTTATTGGGTCAATACTACAATTGTGCCCTTTCGTAACGGAGATGGAGAGGTTTATCAATATTTATCCATCCGAAATGACATCACCGAACAGAAAGAAGTTGAGAATAAACTACATCAACAGGATAAGCTGGCAGCTGTCGGCCAATTGGCAGCCGGAGTCGCCCATGAAATTCGGAATCCATTAACATCCATGAAAGGGTATGCTGAATTTCTACAACTCGATGAAGAAAGTGAAGACAGGCTGGAGTACCTGGATATCATTTTAGATGAAATTGAACGAGTCAATTTAATTGTTGAGGAATTTATGGTTTTATCTAAACCGCAAATCTTGAACCTTGAGAATAAAAATATCGTTCCGATTCTCGAAAGTGTTTTATCCTTGGTCAAATTTGATTCAGAAAAGCGAAACATCAAAATATTACTAAAAATAGATAATGAAGTGAGCCTAGTTGCTTGTGATGAAAACCGTTTAAAGCAGGTCATTTTAAATTTTGTGAAGAATGCAATGGAAGCCATGCCTGGTGGAGGGGTGCTAACTGTAATTCTTAGCCATGCAAATGACCAGGTACGCTTGGCGATTCAAGATACAGGAATAGGCATTCCTGAGGACAAGCTGAAGAAATTAGGAGAACCATTTTTCACGACAAAGAAAACGGGGAATGGACTGGGATTAATGGTCAGCTTTAAAATTATCGAGGGTCATAATGGCAATGTACTTGTGGATAGTGTAGTAAATAAAGGAACGACGTTTACCATTGTCCTTCCGCTTATATCATCCAGTGAATTAATCAGTGTGGGGGAGACGAAACTTGGATAAACAAATAACTAGAAATCTCCTGCAATTTAAGGGATTTTATCTTTTTTCTTTTTTTGCGGTCGGCAGTTTAACACCGCTCTTAAGTGTGTATTTAAGCGAAGTAGAAAAGATGAATGGTTATCAAATTGGGACGATCATGTCGGCAGGCCCAATCGCAATGATGATTATGCAACCAATCTGGGGAATGGTTTGTGACTGGTCTGGAAAACCAGCAAAGATTTTATCTTTGACGACATTACTTGCCGGGGTGCTTGCGCTCGGATATTTGTTTATTCATGATTATCAGTGGCTGGTCATCATTGCTATTATCCTAGCAGTCTTTCAGAGCGCTATTATTCCTGTTTCAGATGGAATATCCCTGCAGTACGCTACTCGGGTTAAAGCGAATTATGGAAATCTACGGCTCTATGGTTCACTTGGCTTTGCACTAGCCGTGTTTATAATGGGCCGGCTGGCAGAAACAACAATTGGGTTGTCGATTATTTTTTATAGTTTCTTTATTACGCTCGTGATTAGTGCCTATTTGGCTTTACGACTGCCTGAAGAACCACAGAGTATGGCAAAACCCAATCTAATCTTTGGTGTTAAAGAACTGTTATCGATTAAACGATTTCTCGTTTTCTTAGCCATTACGTTTCTGATTTTTGGTCCGAATCTTGCCAATAATGTTTACTATGGACTGTTTATAGAAGATCGCGGCGGTACATATACAGGGATTGGAATTGCCTTCTTACTCGCTGTCCTGTCAGAAATTCCTTTTATGCGAGCAGCAGGCTCGTGGGTCAAGAAAATAGGTCTGCTGCCCATTGTTCTAATCGCCGCGTTTTCTTCGCTGCTTCGGTGGGCACTCTATTATTTTGAGCCGAGCTTAAATCTTGTTTATTTTACCTCGGTTATGCAAGGACTATCTATTGGTCTATTCGTACCAGCTGGCCTACAGTACCTTCGTAAAATTGTACCGGTTCATATAATGGTAACAGCTATCACGTTTTATTCCGCGATCGGCAACGGATTAGGCAACTGGTTTAGTACCTTCACCGCAGGAATCATTATGGAAAAAGCAGACATCTATACTGTTTATTTATTTTTTGCTGTACTGTCCTTATTCGGAGTGATCCTGACTCTCTGGCTAATCTGGTTGGAAAGAAAAATAAATAGCAATCATTGAAAAAACCTTGTCATGCTTTTTTAAGCAGGCAAGGTTTTCTTCTATTGTTTTTAAAAATTATGAAGTAAATAGTCAGAATTTATAGTATAATTTGATTTATTAAATTTTTCTTATTAGAAAAGGAGACACCACGATGAATCTATTAATGAGAGTAAGTAAAGCAGCAGGAAATACCTTCGCCATATGGGTATTAGTATTTGCAGGGTTAGCGATGTTATTGCCCAATGGATTTAGCTGGATTGCTCCATACATATCTATTTTACTAGGAATCATTATGTTTGGAATGGGATTGACGCTCTCATTTGATGATTTTAAAGCAGTCGTAAAGCAGCCTAAAAGTGTCTTTGTTGGAGTGGCTGCACAGTTTATTATTATGCCAGGATTGGCCTATTTATTGGCTACAGGCTTTAATCTTTCTCCCGAAGTGGCAGTTGGTGTAATTTTAGTAGGCTGTTGTCCAGGCGGTACAGCTTCCAATGTAATGACCTTTTTAGCAAAAGGAAACACAGCACTGTCAGTAGCGGTAACATCCGTTTCAACTTTGCTTGCCCCGTTCTTGACACCTGCTTTAACGTACCTATTAGCGAGCAAATGGCTGCCGGTATCAGGGAGCGATATGTTACTTTCAATTGTACAGATTGTTTTAATCCCAATCGTGCTGGGTCTTGTTGTAAAGATAATCTTTAAAACACAGGCGACTGAGGTAACAAAAGCTTTGCCGCTTGTTTCAGTAGTAACGATCGTGGCAGTGGTGGCTGCAGTGGTTAGTGTAAATAAAGAAAAAATCCTTGAATCGGGATTTCTTATTTTAGGCATTGTTATCCTGCATAATGTACTTGGCCTTGCTATCGGTTTTCTGGCAGCAAGAGTCCTTAAGATGCCGTTTGCGGATCAAAAAGCAATTTCGATTGAAGTGGGAATGCAGAATTCTGGACTTGGAGCGGCACTTGCTACCGCACATTTTTCTCCGTTAGCAGCTGTCCCAAGTGCAATCTTTAGCGTATGGCACAATATTTCCGGACCTATCTTGGCAACGTATTGGGCAAAACAGGCTGATAAAAAGAAAGTAGAACCAATGGAGACAATTGATCGAATTGGGTGAGGAGGACGTCACTCATGTACCATTGTTGTGCGACATGTAAATCTTTTACTGTTGAGAAGGCAGCGGGAAAAACCATATATAGGTGCTCAAGATTAGGTTTTGAAACCAAGACGACCTTTCAATTTACCTGTTGGGACCCGACAGAAAAAGTAATAGCGCTTATGAAAAAAAGAAAAGATATGTAGGTAACAGCCTCCGTGTGATTTTAACGGAGGTTTTTATGTGCTTGTAAGAGTTCTATTTTTTCTAAAAAAGGGAATCATGTGTTTTAATGGAAAGATATAGAGCGAGAGGGTGATTCATCTGCATACGAAAAGGGTTAGGTACATAACGATTTTTGCTTCGATTGTCTGTTTGTTTTGGCTTTTTTGTTTAGGATGGGCGGTTCAAGACTATTATTCAGCAGCTAGTCCTATTGAGATTAAACAAAAGGAGCCGGAGAAGGCTGTTGACACGGGGAAGTTTTCTTTAGTAGCTCTTGGTGATTCCTTAACGAGAGGGACGGGTGATGAGTCTGGAAAAGGGTATGTAGGGCTCGTTACCGATGATTTAAAAGAACGATTTGGGAAAAAAATTAGTGTTCATAATTTAGGCGTTAGTGGAGCAGTCTCATCTGAATTAAAGAATCAGATGAAGCAAAAGGAGATTAAGCGCCAGCTTGGAGAAGCCGATGCAATTATGCTTACAATTGGCGGGAATGATTTATTTCAGGGTGGACAAACATTAATTGACATTGAAACAGCAGGAATCGAGGACATTCAGGAAAAGTACTTACAAAATTTAAAAGATGTATTTACCACGATTCGATCTGTAAATAATCAGGCAACTGTTTACATGATTGGGCTTTATAATCCCTTTATTGAATTAGAGGATAACGAAACAACGAGTAGTATCGTCAGAGAGTGGAATTTCCAGACTGAGGATTTGGCTTCTTCGTTTTCAGATATTGTATTTGTCCCAACGTACGATATTTTTCAACTATCAGTCAATGATTATCTGTATACAGACAAATTTCACCCTAATAAAGAAGGATATAAACTGATTGCAAAGCGAATTTCACCATTGATTAAATGGGAGGAGGAGAAAAAATGACCAAGACAACTCTTTCCGTACAAAATTTAACAAAAAAATTGGTAAACGGCAAATTATTAAAGGGATTAGTTTTGAATTACAAGCTGGTGAAGTATTTGGCTTCTTGGGACCAAACGGAGCAGGTAAAACGACGACCATTCGGATGCTTGTCGGACTTATTAAACCGACATCAGGAAGTATGGTTGTATGCGGTTACAATGTTCGAACGCACTTTACCAAAGCAATGGAGAAGATTGGCTGTATCGTGGAAAATCCTGAGTTGTACCCATATTTAACAGGGAAAGAAAATCTTCTTCATTTTGCCAGAATGCTGCCAAATATACCGGAAACAAGAATTACTGAGGTAGTGGCCATGGTCGGATTAGAGGCCAGAATTGATGAAAAAGTAAAAACATATTCCCTTGGTATGCGCCAAAGACTGGGGATTGCACAGGCAATGCTTAATCATCCGAAAGTCTTGATTTTGGACGAGCCAACGAATGGGTTAGACCCAGCAGGAATTAGAGAAATGCGTCAATTTATTAGGGAGCTGGCTGAACAGGAGGGACTCAGTGTGTTAGTTTCCAGTCACCTTTTAGGCGAAATTCAGTTGTTATGTGACCGGGTAGCGATCATAAAAAACGGAGAAATTATTCAGGTAGATTCCGTAAAGAACTTACTTAGCAGCCAAGAAAAAATGCTCTGGAAAGTAGATCCGATGGAACGGGGAAAAGCTGTATTAACACAATTGACGGATGTCAGTGAATCCACGGATGGATATTTGGTTACAGCATTTGAGGAAAAAGAAATCCCGAAATGGAATGTAAAGCTCATTAATGAAGGGATATCAGTTCTTGAAATGAACAGAAAACTTCCAGCCCTTGAGGATCTATTCCTTGAAGTGACTGGCGTGGGAGGTAGTTCAATTGAATAAGCTGATACAAAACGAAATGCTGAAACTCCTAGCAAGAAAACGTCTGTTAATTATCACGGCTATTGTAGCAATATTGGTTGCGATGTTTACGTATGCTCAATATAAGGAAACCCAATCACAACGTGAACGTCTGGGCACAATGGAATGGCAGTCGCTATTGCAGCAGCAAATTATCGATTCACAAAACCGACTGGGGTCAAGCCGAATTTCTGATGAATGGCGTCAGCAGCTCCAAGTTAGTATCAAACAATCACAATATTATCTTGATAATAATATTAATCCTTCAGAACCAGGTGCACCTACTTTTGTCCGAATGTTTATTGAGAACTCAAGTGATTTATTTATCCCGCTCTTAATTATGATTATTGCCAGTGATTTGGTTTCTTCAGAGCATAGTTTAGGATCGATAAAGCTGCTTCTAACAAGACCGGTCCAGCGATGGAAAATACTTCTCAGTAAATATGTTGTGCTGCTGCTCTCAACTTCATTGATTGTCCTCGTCACGGCAGCATTAGCTTATGTCATTTCAGGTGCAGTTTTTGGCTATCATGGCTGGACAGCTCCTGTGATTACTGGATTTACTGTTGAAGGAAGCAATCTCAATACAAGTGGAGTCAAATTGATGGATCAGTGGGAATTCTTACTTATGGAAATGGGGTTAGTTTGGTTCGTAGCGGTTGTTGTCGGAACGCTGTCCTTTATGCTTTCAGTATTAATCCGCAGTACTGCAGCAGGAATGGGTGTCATGCTGGCCGCATTAATTTCAGGAATGATTCTAAGTAATATGGTTTCATCTTGGGCGTCTGCTAAGTATTTCTTTATGGTTAACCTTAAATTAACCAGTTATTTAAGTGGTGCCGCACCGCCTATCGAGGGAATGACTTTGTTCTCATCCGTATCGGTCTTATTTGTATGGCTGGTTGCAGCGCTTGTTGTGTCTTTTACTGTTTTTTCCCGTCAAGATGTTTATTAATTCGGAAACAGCCCATGCTATGTGTAAGGGCTGTTTCTTTTGACTAGAAAATCATTTTCGGGGTATCAATAAAGAAAAACAAAGGAGGGGGAAAATATGGATGATAATGGTGTTGGAAAAAAGATACTGCCAGTAACGTCAGTAACAAATGGCGATGGTAAATTTGCGAGAGATGATTTATTTTGTCTGCCTATTCAGATTGTAAATGTTTGTTTTATTGGAAAAAAAGGAGCAAATGAATGGGTCTTGGTAGACGCAGGCATGCCTAAATCGGCAGAAATGATTATCAAGGAAGCTGAATCTTTATATGGGAAAGGTGTTGCGCCGAAAGCCATTATTTTAACACATGGTCATTTTGATCATATTGGGGCAATAGTAGAGTTAGTAGAACACTGGAAATCACCAGTATATGCGCATTCTCTTGAAATGCCTTATCTGACAGGGATCATAGACTACCCAAAACCGGACTCTACGGTGGAAGGCGGGATGGTTGCTAAAATGTCGGGAATGTTTCCGAATAAAGGCATTAATTTAGAAAATCATATTCATCAACTTCCGGCTGATGGCTCAATACAAGATTTGCCAGATTGGGAATGGGTGCATACACCTGGACACACACCCGGACACATTTCATTGTTTCGGAAGTCAGATGGAGCATTGCTTGCAGGTGATGCCTTCGTTACCGTGAAACAAGAAAATCTTTATAAAGTGATAACCCAAGAAAAAGAATTCAGTGGACCACCACGATACTTAACCACAGACTGGGCTGCAGCTAAAAAATCTGTACAGACCCTTGAACAACTGCATCCTACAGTTGCGATAACCGGACACGGTGTTTTCGTTGAAGGAAATGAACTAGCAGAGGGGCTTAGGAATCTATCCGAGAATTTTGATTCAATTGCAAAACCAGATTACGGAAAATATGTTGACGGAAAGGACACACAATGAAAAATTCTAAAAATGAAGAACTAAATACAGAAAAAAAAGGATATTTCTATAATGAAGAAACTGAGGACAAAAACGATTCAATAACATCAGGAGTGGATGAAACCCATGATCAGGTGATGGATGGATATTATTCTGGTACGATTGATCAAGTAGATAAAAAAAGTGATGAACACTAAGTCAAGTGGAACGCTGCTTAATTGGCAGCGTTCTTTTTTGGGGGGAGAAGGTTAGCTAAAGGCAAGATACACTTTTTTATAAGAAAAACGACCTTTGAACCTGCGCTGCTGGATTGATTGGAGCGCCTCAGCAGCTGTTATGTGCGGAACAGCAAGATTAATGTGCGCTTGGAACTGATTAGTGTGCGGAAACGGCATATAGTGTGCGCTTGAGGGCCATTCTTGTGCGGAAGGCTTTTTTAAGAGAGGAAGCTTCTAGTTGGCAGGGGTTGTTAAAAAGAGTCGCTAAGTCTGAACAAGAGTGGATAATCAAGGTCAGCTAAAGGCAAGATACACTTTTTTATAAGAAAAACGGCCTTTGAACCTGCGCTGCTGGATTGATTGGAGCACCTCAGCAGCTGTTATGTGCGGAACAGCTA
>NZ_AJTN02000240.1 GCF_000305495.1 Peribacillus psychrosaccharolyticus ATCC 23296
CTTTTTTTATTATGATTCACGGAAGTCATTTTTCTCTAATATGCGCTTTGTAATTAATTCATACCCTTTTTGATTGGGGTGGAGAGAATCAGAGAAATAATCTTTTTTCGATTTATCTTTAAATAAGTCATTGGTCGGAATATAGGTGATGCGTTCATCACTCTCTACAATATCAGCAATCGTATGATCCCAATCGATAATATGCTTTTCAATCGCCTCTCGATCTTCTTGAGGATTATACAGGCCGATTACTGAAATGGGTGCTTCTTTATTTTCTTTTTCTAAAATCGAAATTATTTTCTTGAAATGGCTGATGTATTCTGTTTTAGCCTGCTTAATGTCACTGTCATGAACCTGCTTCAGATCTCCGCCATTAGCATTGATAAAATCATTAGTTCCAATAAACACAATAAATTCCTCTGCCTGGTCCAGCTTTGAATTTATTTCAAGATCATTTAGCTGCTTTAACACACCATCTGTTTCTTGTCCAGAAATACCATAATTCCAGATTTTCACCTTAGGCTTATCGCCATCTTGATTTAACTGTTCTTCCAATCCGTCTATATAGCCTTCCTGACCCTTTTTATCACCTTTTCCATGCGTGAGAGAATCACCGAAAGCCATCACTATTCGAGTTTCTTTATTAGTTTCCTTTTTCTGAAATTGAAAAATCACCGTACAAATAAGCACCAAAATAATTAAAAAAATTGCTGTTTTCTTCATGGGTACTCTCCTCTGTAACATGCCAATGATGTTTTTTATCTCTCTTCTATACCCTTTTTTAATAGAACAAACACTTTTCTCTACTAAATTCGACTAGCATAATTTTAATTATTCCCGTATGATATCTTTACATCTATAATATAGGGAGCTAATATCTATGAGCATGATCCAATTTAAGCACGCAGAACTTAATGATTTGCCTCGTATTATCGAAATTTACAACTCGACAATCTCTTCGCGCATGGTTACCGCCGACTTAGACCCAATTACACCTGAGTCACGGCTCCCGTGGTTTCGTGAACACAACAAAACCAACCGCCCTCTATACGTCCTATTACAAGACAAAAAAATAGTAGGTTGGATTAGTTTTCAATCTTTTTATGGCAGACCTGCCTACCTAGCAACTGCTGAGATTAGTATTTATTTAGACGAAGTATGCCGTGGACAAGGGGTCGGCCAACTAGCCTTAGAAAAAGCCATAAACGAATGTCCCTCGCTCGGAATTAAAAACCTATTAGGGTTTATATTCGGTCATAACCTACCAAGTATTCGATTATTTTCGAAATTTGGATTTGAGCAATGGGCTTGTTTACCTGATGTTGCTGAACTTGACGGAGTTGAACGTGATCTAATTATCCTCGGAAAAAGAATAGGTTAATCTATGGCTGGATTTGAGATATACTCTCTTATCCAGCCTTCTCACAGCTCATCAGCAAAATGACAGGCACTCTCATTCTCCGAAGATATTCTTCTTCACTAGTAAAATATTTCCGCTGAGGGGTGCATTCTTTTAAGGTGGACACCCTAAATCCGCAGTCGTTGATGATACGAAAATATTCCTCTATAGTCCGGTGATATTTAATAACATCTTTCCCCATCCATTTTTCTGTTCGATTCCCAATTTTAAAGTAATCATCGACCAACCAAGAACTCCTTTTCTGCTCCCCCTCTGGATTATTAATAGAAGAAGTTAGAATTGGATGCTGTACACTAAAAATGAAATGACCGCCTGGTTTTAGTGAATGATGTATCTGTTGGACTACTTTTTGTAAATCTTCTAGATAATGAAGTGCCAATCTAGAAATGACAAGATCATAGGACTCTCTAAGAAAATCCCAGTCTTCCATAGAAGCTAAGTGTATACGGCTACTTTCAGATGTTAGGGCTTGTTGGGCTTTTCCAACCATATTAACGGAACCATCTACACCTTCGTAAAAGCTGCACCCAGCTTCAAGAAGTTCCTTCCCTATTTCTGCATCCCCGCATCCTAAATCCAACACCTTTTTTCCCCTTACTTCACCTATTAACTGAAGCAATACGGGTTTTTCAAGGATATTATTAGGACTCGCCTGCCTTTTTCTCCTCATTAAATAGGTACTTAAAAAATCATCATTATCATAAACAGAAGATCCTCTATACTCCATTTTATTTCCTCCTCAAAAAAGCATCTGTTATTTATTCGAGAAAATAAGACAACTATCCTTTAATTACGTAAAAATTCCCCGTCATCCTTGTCGATAACGGGGAATTCTTACACTAAATCTTCACTTAACCAAACTCTAATTACTGATAATAACTGATCAAGCTGAATTGGTTTACTGATATAGTCATTTGCACCAACAGTCAAACATTTCTCTCTTTCATTATTCATGGCTCTAGCTGTGATAGCTATTATAGGTATTACGTCAAATTTCTTCTGTTTTCGTATCGCCTGTATGGTTTGGTAACCATCCATTTCTGGCATCATAATATCCATTAGAACGATATCGATTTGCTCATCATTAGCTAGTGTTTTCAGGCTCTCCACACCATTTGAAGCTTGTCTGATTATCATCCCTTGTTTTTCCAATATTTTTGACATAGAAAAAACATTTCGGTCATCATCATCTACTATCAATACTGTCTTACCTGAAAAAACCTCTTGTAATCGAGATACCTGTATTGGATAATCTGCATCTATTTCAGCAGTTGCAGCTTCTGACTCAGCTAAAGCGAGATTATCTGAAAACTCCTGCTCCATTGAAGGTAAATATAAGGTGAACGTACTTCCAACGTTCTCTTCACTAGACAGTGTAATCCATCCTCCCAATAACTCTGCCAGTTCACGAGATATAGAAAGTCCCAGTCCAGTTCCACCATATTTACGGAAAGTAGCTCCATCTGCCTGTTGAAAAGATTCAAAAATTACTTCTTTCTTGTCTATATGAATGCCTATACCTGTATCAATAACTGAAAACGCAATAATAGGCATGCTATCGGTCATTGAGCCATATTGAGAAGTTTCAGCCTGATCTGCCAGTCTAATCTCAAGCTTTACCTCGCCGCTTTCAGTAAATTTGAACGCATTCGATAATAAGTTCTTAAGAATCTGCTCGATTCTCTTATCATCCGAGTAGAATAGATCTGGAACATTACGATGCATATCAATAGAAAAGACAAGTCCTTTTTTATCAGCAATCGGTCTAAAGAATTGTTCCATTTTCTCAGGAAGTGCGGTCATATTGACGTAGTCATTTTTTATGTCCATCTTGCCTGCCTCTACCTTGGACAAATCAAGAATATCATTAATTAACGTAAGTAAATCCTTACCTGAATCAAGAATTACTTTAGTATATTCCTGTTCTTCTGCAGATAACGTATTATTTTCATTATCATTTAAAAATTCAGATAGAATTAAAATACTATTAAGAGGCGTTCTTAATTCATGAGACATATTAGCAAGAAACTCAGATTTATACTGTGAACTAAGCTTTAGCTGCTCAGCATAATGTTCAAGCTCCTCTTTAGCCTGCTCTACTTCACGCGATTTAACTTCTGCAAGAAATTTTTGTTGCTCTAAATCTTCATTTATTATTTTTAATTCCTCTGTCTGATTTCTTAGTTCCTCAGTCTGTACTTGAAGCTGTTCCGTCATTGCTTGTGATTCGCTATACAGCCGCTCAATTTCTACACGGCTTGAGACACTTTGAATAGATGGCCCGAATGTTACCATTAAATCCTCTAAAAACTGTTTATCTGAAACTTGAAAAGGCTGCAAAGCTGCAAACTCCAACACTGCTAAGGTACGGTCTTCAAACTGAATCGGTACAATTATAATTTGCTTTGGCATAGATTGACCAATTCCTGAACCAATAGTTATGTACTGATCTGGGATATTTTCAAGAATTAACATTTCTCGATTCACTGCGCATTGACCAAGTAATCCTTCGCCTGGTACAAAGGAAGATTTCCATGTCTGACGTCCTTCCCAAGCGTATGAAGCAGCATGAATAAATTGATCTCTTTCAATTATATTTGTATGTAGATACAACGCACCATATTGTGCATTAATCAGCAAGGATACTCGTTGAATGAGCTGCTCTGCCAATGTCTTTACATCAGTTGTCTTCTGAGTAAGTCCAACTAAATCACCTATGTGCGATTTAATCCCATTTTGCATTTGAATATTGTCTAATAATTGATTAGTGGATGAAGCAAGCATCCCGACTTCGTCTCTTGATTTAACCGGGATTCTCCCAGACAAATCGCCGCTGGCCGATCCAATTTCCTGAATCGATTCTGTAACTTGTTTAAGCGTTTTAGTTATCGATCGAGAAACAATCAATGAGGCAAGAACAGTAAATAAAGAAACAATCAGCCAAAATATGTACATAAGAACCTTTAATAGATTATTATTGTCTGCAATTTCCTCTGTGCGTTGGGTTGTTAACTCATATTCTGTATCTTGGAAAAAAGATAACTTGTCACGAATTTCGCCCATTGCCTGTTTTCCGGTGTCATTCAGAAAAAAACGTTCAATATTATCACTTTGACCATTTTGAACAAAGCTAATTATCGGTGTTCCGGCTTTATCTATCCAATTTTCAATATCTATGTATAAATCCTTTAAATTTTGCTGCTGTTCTGGGTTATCTGCCAATAAATCTGACAGCTCCGCATACACATTATCAAAATCTTTTTTTCCATTATAATAAGGCTCTAAGTATTCTTCATCATGAGTAATCACATATCCACGCTGTCCAGCTTCCATATCTAGCAAAGTAGTTTCAATTTCGCTGGCTAACTCATGAACCTGTAAATCATGTTCAACGATAAAATCTAATTCTTTCTGTAGAGAAGAAATTCTGCTGCTCACTAAAACTAGAGCAATTCCAAGGCAAACAATAACGAAAAAATAACCTAAACTTATTTTAGAACGAATCGTAAATCTGTGGTCTTTAAACATACTAGTCCGCCTCTCAGGAATACTTTTTTCTGGCCTCCATCTTTCGAATTTCAATAGAAATCAGTCAATATCCTGAAGTTCGATATGTTTAATTATACCACATATAACGTATAATGGAATGAGTTGAATGAGGGATAAGTACTGTTTTAAACTCGAAATTTAGACTAATTCGAAGAAACGAGATAAGGTTGGTCACTCGGAGAGAAGGTATTTAGTAAATAATCCAGCTCTTGACTTGCCTGAACAGTTAGGTTGCTTGTATAGCCGTAATCTTCTGCCAACTGTATCATTTCCTTGCGTTTTTCTTCAATGATAAGATGAACCAACTTCGTTGACATATTGACCCTCCTTTTCTTTTTTTTTACAGTAATCTAATAATAAAATCATTCACAAATTAAATCAATAAGAAAATAAAAATATTTATTTTTTTGTTAAATCGTCTGATTTCGACAGTATTTTTTATAAACAGAGTAAAAAGAAGGACCATTACCTATCCCATGTGATAGTAGTAATGGCCCTTCTCTCTTATACTCTGCAGAGCTAGGTACTCACTGAATTAATAGTCGGTGCTGCTTCGTTGATTTTAGCAAGTGAAAATTCATCTTCAAGTACTTTTATTGTTGCATCATATAAATGCTTTTCATCTGATGTTTTATATACGCCCCGCTTCAGTAATTCTTCAATTAACAGAGCTTTTCTGTGTTCTATTGTTTTTAATAATTCGGTCAAGCTGTTTGGCTCCTTCCAAAAACATGTATGCATACTTCCTTCGTTAGACTCGGAATTACCGCTTCACTTTTTATCGCCAACGTTTATATACCATCTACATACACATTCTAAACATATTTCAAGAACAATAAATATAAAAGCCCCTTCTAAAATAAGAAGAGGCTGACATTCGTATCGGCTTCTCTTATCTTTCAAACCAAAGGCTTGTTGGATTTGGCACAGTTCCCGGATACGGGTCTGCTGCCGAGGTATCACTGGGCCAAGTCCCTCCACCTCTCTAGATAAGAATATTTTTTTATATTTATAGTTTATGATGTACTTGAGAATATATACTATCTTTAAATAAGAGTCAAATAATTTGTTTTAAATGAGTAGTTTAATCCTTGAGCACTGTGTTTTTCGTTTCTTTACCAAAAAAGAGCACAACAGCAGCCCCAACTACAATGGCAATAGTAAAAATGGTGAATATGATCGAGATATCTTTCCCTGCTGCAACTAAATAGCCGACTAAAAGCGGTCCTAAAATGCCGCCAACTCTTCCCGCTGCCGCTGCCATCCCCGAACCTGTTCCCCTGATGGAGGTGGGATACTGCTCTGGTGTGTATGCATATAACCCGCCCCACGCACCTAAATTAAAGAAGGACAGCAAAATACCAGATGTAAGCAATAATGGAAGTTCCTCTGCTGTTCCAAAGAAATATGCACTGACTGCCGTACCTATCAAGTAGGTAACAAGCACGAATTTTCGGCCATATTTTTCAATAAACCAAGCGGCAGTAAAATATCCTGGAAGCTGAGCCAGTGTCATGATTAACACATACTCAAAGCTTTTGATCATACTGAACCCTTTCATAACCATAACACTCGGCAGCCATAGGAACATTCCATAGTAAGAAAAGACCACACAGAACCACAGAACCCATAAAACAAGTGTCTGCTTCGCATACTCTTTAGCCCAAACACTTTTCATATTCTGTAAAATAGAAGGTCTCTGTTTTCTCTCTAATGCTGTATACCTAGGCGAATCAGGAAGATTCAAACGTAAATATAATGCATATAGTGCCGGTATAGCACTTAAGAGCAACGCAATCCGCCACCCATAGACTGGAATGATAAAATAAGAAATCAATGCTGCGATTAACCACCCTGCAGCCCAAAAGCTTTCAAGCAGTACGACTACTCTTCCTCGTTTATCGGCTGAAACACTTTCAGAAACAAGCGTTGATGCAACAGGCAGTTCCCCGCCTAATCCCATTCCAATAAGAAAGCGAAGAAGTAAAAATAACGCTAACGATGTTGTAAGGGCTGATAATCCACTGCCAACTGAAAATAACAGCAAAGTAATAATAAACACATTTTTCCGGCCAACCCGATCAGCCATAGCTCCAAATACTAAGGCACCTATTGCCATCCCGATAGAATTAACGCTTCCAATCCAGCCAACTTGTTGGGTCGTTAAACTCCATTCCTTCTGCAAGGCTACAATAATAAATGAAAGCATCCCTACATCGAGGGCATCAAACATCCATCCAAGACCGGCAATACTCAATAATTTACGATTTGATAAAGGTTTCGTTTTCTTTGCCATATTTTCCTCCTGAGACATCAAAGCCATGCAATTTTTCAATTTTATATAAATTCTAAATACAAGTATATCTTAACACCACTTTACACCTGTAAACAAGTCTTTACTCAATCCGGAAATAAATGGTGAAACTTCCCCGATGGAAACCAAGCAAAGCTCATGCATGGCTCTTGTGCACGATGTATAAAAAAGGTTTCGTTCTCTTTCTAAATAATATCGATCCTTAGACGCATTCAGGATAATCACCGCATCAAACTCAATGCCCTTCGCCAGATACGTCGGAATCACAAGGAGCCCATCTTCAAATTCAGACTTACCTTTCTTAACAAGTTTGATCTCCATTTTACTCTTTAATTCTTTATAAACTCCTTCACTTTCAGCAGCCGTCTTTCCTATTAAAGCAATGTTTTGAAAGCCAAGACCTTGTAAGTGATATATTGTTTTTTCTAAACATAACATGTATTGCTGCTCGTCTTTGACTGTGAATACCACTGGTTTTTGACCAGGGCGATTAAATGGTTCAATGCTTCCTCCGTCTTTTACTACTTCTCTGGTGAATTCGACAATTTCCTTGGTAGAACGATAACTTCTTTTTAACACAACCTTCTCGGTTTCTGCTTCTGTGAAGAGCGATGTTAAGATATCTGTACCTCCTGCCATTTCACCATGAGCAACAATAGTCTGATTGGGATCACCTAAAATGGTCATTTTGCATTGCGGAAAAAGTTTCGCTAAAAATGCAAATTGAAAGGAAGAATAGTCCTGAGCCTCATCAATAAATAAATACCGCACTCTTGTGTTAACCTTAAACCCTTCAAGTTGATCTTTTAAATATAAATAAGGTGTTGCATCTTCGTAGAAGAGTCTACCCTGATCCATTTCATGGATAGACTGTTTGCAAACTAGTTCCCAATGATTTAACTCTTTTTTATGTTCCACCTCAAATAATGTTCGATAGATTGACTCTGTGTCGACAAAAGCAAACTCATTAATTTTTCTATAAAGACTCTTAAATCGTTTTTTCACTATCGCCGATGCAAGATATTGAGTTTCACTGTCTATTCCATTGAATTCATGTTCCTCATTCTTAAGTGCCTTACGATAGCTTTTAAGATATTCACCTTTATCAAGATATTGCATTTCTTCTTCTACCCAAGGCTTCTTACGTTCCTCCAACTCCCTTTTTCTTACCTCTTTACGTATTTTATCAACGGTCAAATTCATTCTAGCAGGCAATGATAGTTCGTTACCTAGTTGATAGAAGTAATGATAGATTTCTTCTGCAGAAAGGATTCTCTCCCTGCGAAAATAGATCGGTTTAAAGATCATCCCGGCTTTTTTCAAATTATTTAACAAGCAGTCAATTTCATGTAAAAAAGTTTGCGAGGATTTATAACGAATTCCCTCTAGTCTAGCTTCATATTCTTCATCATCAATGGAACTCAATACATATTCCATTTGCAGAAAAAGATCTTCAATGTCAAAAAAATCACCCAAACGCTGATTTAAATACTGCTGGAATGTAGTTTGCTGCATATTTGCTTCACCGAGTTCAGGCAAAACACTGGCCACATAACTATTAAATAATGGATTTGGAGAAAACAATAATAATTGTTCACTGCTAAGTTGGTCCCGAAATCGATATAATAGATAAGCAGCTCGTTGTAGTGCAGCCGATGTTTTTCCGCTGCCTGCTGCCCCATGTACGATAAGAAGCCTGCTTTTCGTATTCCTAATAATCGTATTCTGCTCTTTCTGAATGGTTGCTACAATGCTTTTCATTTGTGAATCAGCCTGTTTTCCCAAAACTTTCTGCAGCAGTTCATCGCCAATCGTTATCCCCGTATCAAACATACTAATGATTTCACCATTTCGGATGACAAATTGTCGTTTCAACTCCAGCGTACCTGCGATTATTCCTTCAGGAGCCTCGTACTTAGCAGGTCCAACTGAATAATCATAGTAAACACTTGAAATAGGAGCCCTCCAGTCATAAACTAAAAACGAGGAGCTTTCTTCATCATAAAAGGAACCTACCCCAATATAGATTTGTTCGACATTTTTTTCTTCTTCTTCAATAAAATCGATCCGCCCAAAATAAGGAGTCTTTTCTAAACGGTTTAACAACTTAACCTGTTCAATAGAATGTTTATGCCGCCTTTCACGTTCAGATAATAGCTCTGACTGCTGCCTGATGCTTGCATGTGTTTCTGCCGCTTCATGCGCATCTTCCAAATTTACGGTAACATCATCCCAAAAGTTTTTCTTAATCGATTTGATTTCAGAACCAGCAGCACCAAGAAGTATTTGCAGCCGTTTATATTCGTAGTGTACCTTTCGCTTCAATTCATTTACTCTATTTTGTTCGTGAATTTTCTCTAATTCCCAGTCCGCCATCAAACCACTCCTTTTTATAAAATATATTGACATCCTTTTTTCTTTGATATATAATGTAAATTAGGATAATTATACATATTTTTACTTATTATTCCAACATCTATAAATGTACCATACTTAAACTTCAGATACAATATCTGTCTTTTTTTATGTCTATTTTTCCTCCAAAAACCACTCAACTTTTTCCCTTATAATCCAAGTCTATTTTACCCATTTCGACAAAATTCTATAGTATGGAAGAATCATGTTGGTATTTGTTTATTGAAAATCACTATCATTTTCTATATGCTTACAAGGTGATGTGAACGCTTTCATTCATTACATACAACAAGATTTACTCATCTATCCAGCTAAATTTTAAGGAGGGTATTCATGACAAATCTTACGTTAGAAGTCAATGAGAAAGTTCAGCAGTTTTTAAAAGGTCCTAAGAAACTCTTTATTAATGGTAAATTCGTTGAGAGCGCCTCAGGAAAAACCTTTTCCACTCCCAACCCTGCAACAGGGGAAGTACTTGCAGATGTATATGAAGCAGATAAAGCAGATATTGATTTAGCTGTTAAAGCAGCAAGGACAGCCTTTGATGAAGGTGAATGGTCTAAAATGAGTGCTGCTTCGCGTAGTAGATTAATGTATAAGCTTGCTGATCTTATGGAAGCAAATAAAACAGAACTCGCTCAATTAGAAACACTTGATAACGGAAAGCCTATTAGTGAAACGACAAATGCAGATGTTCCGCTCGCTGTTGAACATATGAGATATTATGCGGGCTGGTCTACAAAAATCGTTGGTCAAACGATTCCTGTTGCCGGCAATTACTTTAACTATACACGCCATGAAGCGGTTGGCGTTGTTGGGCAAATTATTCCTTGGAACTTTCCTTTACTCATGGCAATGTGGAAGCTCGGTGCAGCATTGGCCACAGGATGTACAGTTGTTTTAAAACCAGCTGAACAAACTCCATTATCTGCTCTTTACCTTGCTGAACTTATTCAGGAAGCCGGATTCCCTGATGGAGTCATTAATATTGTGCCAGGATTCGGCGAAACAGCTGGGCAAGCACTTGTTGATCATCCACAAGTCAATAAAATCGCCTTCACTGGTTCAACTGAAGTTGGAAAATCCATTATGCGTTCTGCAGCTTACTCTCTAAAACGGGTGACACTAGAGCTTGGCGGAAAATCACCTAATATCATTCTCCCGGATGCAGATTTCTCAAAAGCCATTCCTGGTGCACTGAACGGAGTTATGTTTAACCAAGGACAAGTTTGCTGTGCTGGATCTCGCGTCTTTATACAGAAAAAGCACTATGATAATGTCGTCGCTGATATGGCTTCCCATGCGAAGAACATTAAACAAGGTGCTGGTCTTGATCCAAACACACAAATCGGACCGCTTGTATCCCAAGAACAACAAAATCGAGTGTTGAATTACATTGAAAAGGGCGTTAGTGAAGGTGCAGAGGTACTCGTCGGCGGAAGCAAACCACAAGACGATGGTTACTTTGTATCACCGACCATCTTTGCCGCAGTTAATGATGAAATGACAATCGCAAAGGAAGAAATATTTGGGCCGGTTATCGCTGCAATGCCTTATGATGATATAGATGAAGTGATTAAACGGGCAAATGAAAGTGACTATGGTCTGGCTGCAGGCCTTTGGACACGTGATATTTCCAATGCCCATTATGTAGCGAGCAAGCTTCGCGCTGGTACTGTCTGGGTTAACTGCTATAACGCATTTGATGCGGCTTCGCCATTTGGCGGATACAAGCAATCAGGTATGGGGCGTGAAATGGGCTCCTATGCACTTAATAACTACACTGAAGTGAAAAGCGTGTGGATTAACTTAGGCTGATTAGGATTTAATACAATAAAAGAGGTTCGGAATGGTTTCATTCCGAACCTCTTTTGCATTTTTTGGACCAAATTGGCCTGCTGGAACAAGCTGGTCTAGTGTTACGCCTTTGATTTAAGTTTAGAAAGTCAGTTGATTGAAATGGAAGGCGTGAAGACTCCTGCGGGAACAGCGGGAAAGGTGAGACCCCGCAGGAGCGTAAGCATTGATGCGGCTCACCGCCCGCCCGCGGAAAGCGAAGCGCCTGGAATGGAAATCAACATCTCGAATTTAAATCTCACCCGAGTTTGTCTACAGTCTGAGCACGTTAACTCTTCATTAAGTTAACGTGCTTTTTTTGCATTTACTTGATGAGATTTAGCTGTATTAATAACCGTTTTTGTCAGAATTTCAATTCCCGTATACATAGCTTCACGGTTAAATATCATTTGTGGATGGTGCAGGCCCGGTGTAAGACCGCAGCCAAGTCCAAGCATCGTAGCCTGAATATCAGGCCGTTTTAACGTATAAAAGTGAAAGTCTTCCCCACCGGAAGTGACCACTGGATCAATCAATTTTTCTTTACCAATCGTGTCAATAATAGCTGATTTCATCGATTCTTTAGCCGCAGCACATACGCGGGCTGCCGCTGTATTCCCCATTATTTCAAGCAGTATCTTTACATCATGAAGTCTTGAAAGCGAGTCTGCTATGGCTTCAATTTTTGAGTAAAGTGCATCAATCGTTTGATTATTTTGAGCCCTGACATCGATACTAAACGCTGCCTTGCCGGGTATGATATTACCTGAACTGCCCCCCGCTAGAAATCTAGTTAATTTTGCTGAGTAAGGTACCATTGGATCAAGATGTATACCTTGTATCTCCTGAATGAATTTAGCCCCAATTTCTATTGCATTATGCCCTAGATGCGGGCGTGCTCCATGAGCATCTTCACCAATAATTCTGCCTTCAATGAATCTAGAGGCACCGTGATAGATTGCCGGCGAGGCAAACCCATCCGCCATTTCCTGTATAGGACGAAGATGAACACCATATAAGAAATTCACATCATCCATTATTCCCAAATCAATTAGTTTAAGCGCTCCGCTGCCCTTTTCTTCCGCCGGCTGAAAAATGAATTTAAAACGAATACCTGAAGGAAAACCTAGTTTCTGCATCAGAAGCATCGTCCCAATGATCATCGTCATATGTGCATCATGACCGCAAGAATGATTTGCCTTGAACTCCCCATCCACTTCCTGCCATAATGCATCAATATCCGTACGGACCGCAATGCATAAATCGCCTTCACCGACTTCTACAAATAATCCTGTACAGTCTGGAAATGTCCGCACCCTAAACCCCTTTTTATATAAATATTCAGCTATATAGGCGGTTGTGTTATGCTCCTGCCAACCAACCTCCGGAATTTGATGTAAATGTCCAAATACATCATTTAATTCTGGTTTCAGCTGATTAATGAGATCTTTCACGCGGGACCGCCCCCTTCTTTATTTACATTGTCTTAACGGCATAACCTATAACCTATGTTAAGGTAACAATCATTTTAACCATCGAGTCATATCTCTCTTGTTTATCCTATTAACAAAGAGGTTTTGAGGTACACTACTTTTAACTATTTGACACAGATATTCTTATATTTAGGCAACAATGAAACATTCTTAACAAAGCTGTCAACCAGTTGAAGTATTTCAAATTAGATTCTCATATTTCCAATATTTTGTAAAGAATGTAATGTTTAAAAAGTCTTGACCAGTGATATACTAATAAAGGGTATACTTTTGCTTTCGAGCATGCCGAGGCGGGCAGGAATCTTTCTTCCATAAAGGAAAAAAATACCCTTTGCTTCTGCTTAAAAAGTCCATAA
>NZ_AJTN02000239.1 GCF_000305495.1 Peribacillus psychrosaccharolyticus ATCC 23296
ATCGTATGGAAAAATAAGGAGGTATAACCGTGAAAAAAATGTTAATTTTTCTCACTATCATTGTAGCGTTATTTATTATAATCGGTATTATGACTAATATACAAAAAGACGATAAACTATCAGATGGAAATCCCTATGGTAAGGATGATTTGAAATCCTCGACTGTTGATCAGCTTGACGATCCTAACTATCAAAACCTCATTCTTCCAGATGAATTAGACAAAAAATTAGCTGACAAATCGGATATCACTGTCTATTATTATAGTCCTGAATGCCCGCATTGTGTTAGAACAACACCAGTTGTTGCTCCATTGGCTGAAGAAATGGGAATTGACCTTGTACAGTACAACATTCTTGAGTTTGATCAAGGTTGGAACGATTATGGAATTGAAGAAACACCAACAATTATCCATTACAAAAATGGAAAAGAACAAGACAGAATCAGTGGTTATCAAGAAAAAGAAGTGTTTAAGAATTGGTTTGAAAAGAACGATATTAATTAATTTATAAGAAACAGGAGAAGACCTTTTATGAGTCTTCTCCTGTTTTTCTGTCGTTATTTATGTATACTCTTTAGATAAGAAACTGATTGGCTGGTTCTACATAAGAGAAACGTTCATCATCTGTTTCTACAAGTAAATTAAAGTTTTCATGCGTAAAAGGAAAAAAAGACCGTTTTCACTGAGCAGGCGTATATTATGGTTGAGTAGATCTTCGGAATCTGTATCTAATTGAAATGATGTACATGTTATCTTTTTATCTAACAATGTTAAAATAACTTGCAGACAGCTCATTATTTGAAAAGCAGATTTTAATGTACCGTGATAGGCATAACGGCCGCTGTCTTTATGTAATACACCAATTTGCATAAAATGAAGAATTTCATTTTTAGTGAAAAATTGAGGAAATACTGTTTTGTAAAAATACGTGACAAGGTTTTCGATTTCTTGTTCTTGCTCAATAGTCGATGAAAATACTGTCTTCACCTTTAGCCCACCTTTTATATCATATGATATTTCTGAACTGCCTGATAATTTATTACTAATAGAATATCATATTGTGTAATCAATTTGGCATGGGAATAAAAACCAATAAGTAAATATTATAGGATAAAAGGCGCGTAATTTTACCTTTAGTTGTAAAAAACAGCTAGAAAAATGGCAGATATCAACTAATTATGTCGAAAGTAGGATGAAACATGTTACATACTAGTAAAAGTGGTGAAATGATGGTCCTTCAAGTTCCACTTGAATGGGAAGGGTTTACCGTTGATACTCTTCTTAGAGAATATTGGAAAGCACCTAAAAAATTAATTCATTCGTGGCGAATGAGTAAAAAAATTACCTTAAATCATAAACCTGCCAATTGGAATGTGCCCATGAATATTGATGATACATTATCCATTCCCATATTTGAAAATAATACGAATGAAACTGTTTTCCCAAAAAATCTTGGCATTACTATTTTATATGAAGATGATTACCTTCTCATCGCAAATAAACCTGCTGGAATGGATACTCATCCAGCTCACCCTAATCACCATAATACGCTGCTGAATGGAGTTGCCTTTCACTTAGATTCACTAGGCAAGTTAAATTACCTTAAACATATCCATAGACTAGATCAAGATACTACCGGAGCTGTCTTATTTGCAAAGAGTCCTTTTGTTGGTTCTTTGCTTGATAAACAGCTGGAAGAACGAAAGATAAAGCGATCTTATCTAGCGATCGCTCAAGGTATTATTAATACTGATAAAGGTACGGTAAATGAACCAATAGGACGTGACCGTCATCATGCTACTAGAAGAAGAGTCTCTCCTTCAGGCCAAACTGCCATTACTCATTTTCAAGTACTTAGTCGATTTCCAAAGGATAGGCTCACCTTAATCAAATGTACACTTGATACTGGTCGAACTCATCAAATACGTGTGCACATGAGCCATATCAACCATCCATTGGCAGGAGATACACTTTACGGGGGGAAACCTTTATTTTCTAGACAAGCTTTACATGCTTATCATATGGAATTTCAGCATCCTATTATAGAAACTAATATTATATGCACAGCCCCTTTTTTAGATCAAAATCCTATTTTTCCAAATTTCATGGCATAAAAAAAACCTTCCCGATTTGGGAAGGTTTTTTTTTAGGTTAATTAAGAAGCTTTACGCATACCTCTTAAGATCATGCTTAAAATAAATACTAAAACAATAGCTCCAATTAAAGCAGGGAAGATAGCAAAGTCAGCTACGACTGGACCCCAATCTCCTAAGATTAATGAACCTAACCATGCTCCAATAAATCCAGCGATAATATTACCTAGAATACCGAATGGTACATCTTTCCCAACAATCATTCCTGCTAACCAACCAATAATACCACCAATAATTAATGACCATAAGAATCCCATAATAAATTCCTCCTAATATTTTTTAAGTATAAATATCTATTGAGTAAAAGAGTAAGTAGGAACACCTACGCCTCTGTTCTCACGGCATACACTAAGAAATGATTTTGCTTTTTAAAATAACTAAAATATAGATGATACCTGATTAATAACTGTTAAATTTAAAAGTATGAATTATGATGCTTCTTCTGAATTTGAACCTCCTCTATAGTTTGTATTTTCTTAGTTGTTTTATTCTGCCGTTGTACTAATTACTTTCCCCGTTTGTAAAACAATACAAAAC
>NZ_AJTN02000238.1 GCF_000305495.1 Peribacillus psychrosaccharolyticus ATCC 23296
CCCATGCGAGAGAAGAACATATCCGGTATTAGCTCCGGTTTCCCGAAGTTATCCCAGTCTTATAGGCAGGTTGCCCACGTGTTACTCACCCGTCCGCCGCTAATTGTTGAGTAAACTCAACAATTCGCTCGACTTGCATGTATTAGGCACGCCGCCAGCGTTCATCCTGAGCCAGGATCAAACTCTCCGTAGAATGTTTGACTTGCTCGGTTGTTTTTATAGTGTGTACTCACTTCTTTAAAACGTTGACGCTTTGTTTTGTTCAGTTTTCAAAGAGCAATTTCGTTATCGTTTCTTCCGAAGCGACTTGATTATCATACCATGTTGTCATTTATGTTGTCAACAACTTTTTTGAAGTTTTTTAAAGTTATAATCAGCTGCGAAGCGAATGTCTCGCAGCAACGTTAATAAATATACCATCATTCTTTTTATCGGTCAATAGCTTTTTTAAAATAATTTTATACTCTGTAATACCGGTGATAAATCTCTTGTCCTTTAGTCTCTACCTTTATAACATCGATAACATTCTTCTCTATTAAGTATTCTAACAAAACACTTAGATCAACAGAATAATGAGCAAGTTCCGGATGTTCCATTAATTCAGCAATACTCCAAGGATCTTCTTTTGTACTCATAATTTCTAATAAATGCTGTGAACCTAGATTAGTTCTCGAGTAAATCAGGAACTCACTAGCTAAGAACAATAGCTCTAATCTTTTCTCTAAAGACTCTCCGCTGGTCACCAACTCTTCATATAACTTAAATATCTCAGGCTCTATGTGTTTCACTTGGTTCCAAACGGTCACTTCTGGATAAAATCCCTGCTCGATAATTTCAAGTCTAGCCAAATGATGCAGTGAATGAACAACATGGTTATAAGCATCCAACGCATGGCCGTTTTCGAAGAATGATTTTCCGTCTACATATCTTCTAATAAGCTTTGCAAATTCCATTCCCATTTTAATCTTCCGTCCATAGAAAGGAAACTCACGAATTTCTGTTTTCAAGTTATGTACATATTCGTTTCTATCAAAAAGGATTTTTCCATTTTGAATCCAATCAACCATTTTACGATTCGTTCCAAGCAGCAGCCATTCTTTCAGCTTCTCTTCCTCTACGATATGCATGGATGCTTTTTTGTTTCTATATGTATATTGTTTTAGAAAAACAGGTTCTTCTGCTTCTTTAACTATGACAAATAGAATGTAATCAAAAGAATCCGTACTCGTACTGCTGTCTCTCTTTTCAATTAATAAAATACCTAAGGTAGATTTCGTACTAGCGCGTTCCTGGTAAATCGGACGAAGGATGTCCTCCATAGTTTAATTCCCCCAAAACCGTTAATATAGTTATTCTTTTCGACAGTTTTATTTCAAACTCCTGCTTATACTTACTATTACAGCTTAATTTATAGCCTATCTTTGTTCATATTTGCCATATAGATATGATATAGTTATATCTCAGGAGGGACAACAATGGCTAAATATTCTAGTAAAATAAATAAAATTCGTACTTTTGCCTTAAGTTTGATTTTTATCGGCTTCATTGTGATGTACGGCGGTATATTCTTTAAATCTCATCCAATAGTGATGACTATTTTCATGATACTGGGACTACTGTTCATAGTTGCAAGTACAGTTGTTTACTTTTGGATCGGTATGCTGTCCACCAGGTCGGTACAAGTAATCTGCCCGAATTGCGGCAAACCAACAAAAATTCTTGGTCGTGTCGATATCTGTATGCATTGTGACGAGTCACTAACACTTGATAAAAATCTCGCAGGTAAAGATTTCGATGAAAAATATAACCGTAAAAAGATAAGTGATAAATAGGATAAATTAAAAAAAGTTCCTCCTGTGAAGGTGGAACTTTTTTAATGCACTTCTTTTGTTCCTGAACACTCAGGGCACTCACCATAAATTTCCATGCGATGATGACTGACATTAAAGCCAGTTACTTGAGAAGCAAAGTGTTCCACTTCATCCAAACCTGGATAGTGGAAGTCAACAATCTTCCCGCATTCTTGGCAAATAACATGATAATGATTAGTAGTGACAAAATCAAAACGTGCAGATGAATCACCATAAGTTAGTTCTTTTACTAAGCCGATTTCACGAAATACTCGTAAGTTATTATAAACAGTTGCCACGCTCATGTTGGGAAACGTACCTTCCAATGCCTTATAAATATCATCAGCTGTTGGATGCGACATGGAGTTAATTAAATACTCAAGTATCGCATGACGTTGAGGAGTGATTCTAACTCCAGTATCTTTTAATGAATGCAAGGCTTCCTTTAACATATCTTCGGACACCGTCATGCACCTCTTTTTCTCTTTAAGTATAAATTCTTAAATTATAATCTTTATAAATAGTGTAATGGGAAAACCATGTATTTGTCAATGTTTCACCTATCTAGATAGGTGAAATTAGTCTTATAATCTCACCATTATCCTTATATATGGATTTTTCCCCATTCCTTGAAAAACTACAAGAACTAAACGTTAATATCCTTTTAATGGGTCAACCTCGTTTTTGAATTCAATTTTTCCCTCTAAGTAATTGGTCAAATTTTCTTTAAAAATCCCTAAAGCCCTTGGCAAATATTCCGTTGTGCGGCTAGAAATATGCGGAGTAACCGTTATATTCTCCATTGTCCAATACACATGTGATTGATTTAGCGGTTCAGGTTCAAATACATCTAGAATAGCGTGTGCTAATTCTCCATTGTTCAGGGCTTCCACTAAAATTTTTTCATCAAAAAGGTCTCCTCGGCCAATATTAATAAAAACGCTGGTATTCTTCATTGCCTGAAACTGTTTTTTTGTAAACAGTCCTTTTGTTTCAGTCGTACTTGGGAGAACAGAAACTACATAATCAGATTGTTCGAGCGCTTCATTTAGATTATCTAATTGATAAAGTGTGTCGATATTGTTTACCGAATTGCCGCTTCTATTTACTCCTAATGTTCTCATTCCAAATGCTTTCGATAACCGTGCAATTTCGCCTCCAATTGACCCAGCACCCATAATCAAAATCGTTTTATTATGCAATTCTCCCATTTCTAGTTCTCGATCCCATTTTTGATTCTGCTTATTAAGCATGATGTTCTTAATCTTTTTTTCATATTGAAGGATCATACCTAGTGTATATTCCGCCATTGGGATTTTATGAATTCCCTTTGCATTTGTTATCATAATCTCACGTGCAGCAATTGCCTTCAGTGGCATCTTTTCAAGACCTGCAGAGATCACCATAATCCATTTTAAAGAAAGTGCCTTCTCAATATGTTTTTCTGTGAGGTCTTCCCCGTACGTAATCAAGATATCTGCTTTCTTTAGTAGTTCATCTTCCGTATCTATACCATCTTGATAATAAAACGTAAGTTCTTGATACATTTCGTGTAGGTCTGTTTGTAAAGCTTCAGGTAGAATGAGGGTTGTAAGTACTATCATTCGTGTATCCTCCGTATCAATGTCATGGTTTGTAGGGATTACAGTTTAATAAAAAAAACGCGGCAATGAATCACCGCGTAAGCTAGTTTTGAGGAGGTATTCCTATACTTAAGCATATTCACTTTCAAGACAATTGGTTGGACAAAAGCCTTAACCCTAGAAAAATAGGCCCTTAGATTAACTGGTCGGGGTTTAAGCCTTTTAGTTCTGGAAGGACAAATAATCCATCTTTCCTAATCAATACGTCATCAAAATAAATCTCACCGCCGCCATATTCTTTACGTTGAATTAGGACCATATCCCAATGAACAGACGAGCGATTCCCATTGTCCGCTTCTTCATAAGCTTCACCAGGTGTAAAGTGAAGACTGCCGCATATTTTTTCATCAAAAAGGATATCGCCCATTGGTTCAGTAATTAACGGGTTAACTCCAAGTGCAAATTCACCAATATAGCGTGCTCCAGAATCCGTATCGAAAATTTCATTCATTTTTTCGAGTTGATCTGAAACAGCTTTCACGAGTTTCCCATCTTTAAAAGTAAGTGACACATTGTTAAATGTGGTTCCTTGATAAGGACATGGTGTATTAAACCTAATAACACCATTAACACTGTTTTTAATCGGGGCCGTAAACACTTCGCCGTCCGGAACGTTATTTTCTCCAGAACAGACCACTGCCGGGATTCCCTTAATTGAAAACTGGATATCTGTTTCAGGAGCTACAAGCCGAACTTTATCTGTACGCTCCATTAGTTCCTTCAGCGGCTGCATAGCTTGGTTCATTTTTTGATAATCAACCGAACTGACATCTAGTAAATAGTCTTCGAACCGGCTGAAGCTCATTCCCGCTTTTTGCGCTAGACCACGAGTTGGATAATTAAGAAGAACCCAACGACGGTTATTTACGTAGAAAAAGGTCGATTCCTTCATTGCCTGGCCGCGGAGCCTATGCTTATCCATAGGCACTTCAGCCATTTCAGCATCATTTTCCTCACCATAAGCAATAATAACGGCGTCAATATCATCGTATTTTTGCATATTCCATTTCGCTGCTGTCTCTAATTGTTCCTTTTCATAGCCCAGTGCCAAATGCTTATCAAGTTCGTCATCCAGTATTTCTATATACGGATAAGCCCCTAGTTGGTATGCCTCATCTATGAGTTCCTTCATAAGCGGCTTGGCGTTATAATGGCCGCGGATTAAGACCCTCTCTTTTGGTTTTAACTTGACTGAATGATGAATTAACATTTTTGCTAAGTTAACAAGCCTAGTATCTCTCATAATACCCTCCGCTTACTGCTCTTTCCTCAAATATTCCAAAGCTTCTTCAACATGGCCTTGGACTTTCACCTTACGCCATTCCTTTACGAGGTTTCCTTCTTTATTAATTAAAAATGTTGAACGTTCAATTCCCATATATTCCTTACCAAAATTCTTTTTTAATTTCCACACATCATATTGTTCAGCCGCTTCATGATCTTCATCTGCAAGTAATAAAAACGGCAGGCCATGCTTTTCAATGAATTTCTCATGCCGGGAAATAGGATCTGGGCTGATACCTAAGATCACAGCATTTAATTCTTCAAACTTTTCATGCTGATCACGAAAATCACATGCTTCCGTTGTACATCCAGGTGTCATATCCTTTGGATAAAAATAGAGGATAATATTTTTCCCTTTAAAATCAGTTAACGATACTTCTTGTCCATTATTAGCGCGCAATGTAAATTCAGGAGCTTTCTCCCCAATTTGTAAACTCATCATACATCCTCCTCTTTCTTCTAGGTAAAGATTACCGAATTCATTAGATAAAAACAACTATCAGAGGTCTTTCCGATTCTTTTCCTCGTAATCAATGACTGTACGAATAACAAATGCGACTGGAAGTGTATATCCAATAAATGCCTGAATGGTAGCAATCATTCTTCCTATCCCAATAGGGCTGATATCACCATAACCTACAGAAAACATGGTCATCGCACTGAAATAAAAGGATGTTTCCATCTGTTGAAAGAAATCACCTGTCACACGATTGCCCCCATCTAGAATCACCATATGATTTCTCAATTCAAATAATAGATAAATCATTGCAAAGCCAATTAAGATAGTGGTATATAGATTCGTAGCCCATGCAAAGGTTTCTAGAGATAACCTTTTTTTATATGTGGAAGATAAGAACAAAGTACGGACGCTCATAATCATACAAAGAATAATAGCAGTCATTAATAAATAAAAAATCATTTCCTTTCCTCTTTCCCCGTTTTGCCCTATATCTTATGTCTACTACCTATTCATTCTTTATATGAAAGAAAAAATTTCAGCCGTTATTTTTCTCCTATACGACATAAACACCATTCACTCAGAATGGGTTGACCAGTAAAATCATTCATGCTATCATTACTTAAATTTTCAAACTTTTATAACAATTTTATAGTGTGGAAACAGGTTCCTCTGATACTCATATCAAGGATTAAAAGGGAAGTCCGGTAAAAAATCCGGCACGGTCCCGCCACTGTAATTGGAAATTAACTAATATTTCCTTAAGTCAGGTTACCTGCCTGTTTCGACAACACTGTTTTAACCTACGAAGGATAGGGAGGTGTTAGGTAATGAGAAGACACAGGTATAGCTGCATACCTTTCTTTAGGCATTTCTAACTCTTTCTAAAAGAGTTAGAAATGCCTTTTTGTTTTTCTAAATAAAAGAAGATGATTTCTATAGCATAGGAGGAGAACCATATGAAAAGCTCAAATTTAGGATATCCACGAATCGGAGAAAATCGAGAATGGAAAAAAGCACTGGAGGCCTATTGGGCAGGAAGCTTAACAGAAAGTGACTTTCAAGACAAAATGACCAATATCCGACTAGCTAATCTACAAAAACAAAAAGACCTCGGCATAGAGTGGATACCCGTAAATGACTTCACCCTATATGATCAAATGCTGGATACCGCTGTGATGTTCGGACTTGTCCCTAAAAGATACTCTGACTATACAGGCGGCAAAGTGCCTCTTTCCATTTATTATTCAATGGCTCGGGGTAATCAACATGAAGTGGCAGCCGAGATGACAAAATGGTTCAATACTAACTATCACTATATTGTTCCAGAATTTGAAGACAGTCAGCTTGAACTGCTTGAAAACAAACCACTGGCTGCCTATCGGGAAGCAAAGAAACAGTTAGGTATCGAGGGAAAACCGGTTCTAATAGGTCCTTATACGTTCATTAAGCTGTCCAAGGGCTACAATAAAAAAGACTTCCCGTCCATTATCCTGCGTCTCCTGCCTTTATATAAACAGATTTTACAGGAGCTTGAACAGGAAGGGGTTCAGTGGATACAAATCGATGAACCAATTCTTGTCACCTCTCTTGCTAAAGAAGAAATGAAAACAATCACCTATCTCTATGAACAATTACAACTAGCTGCCCCATCCTTACATATCATGCTGCAAACCTATTTTGATGGTGCCGAGTGGTATGAAGAGCTGATTAAACTCCCTGTTCAAGGGATTGGACTCGATTTTGTCTATGACAATGGACGCAATCTGCAAAGTCTCAAACAGTTCGGTTTTCCAAAAGATAAAATTCTTGGAGTTGGTGTGATAGATGGAGAAAATATTTGGCGGGCTGATTTACCAGCTAAAATCAAGCTGCTTTCAACCATCAGCGGCTTTGTCTCTAAGGATAATCTTTGGATTCAGCCTTCTAGCAGTCTGCTGCATGTTCCAGTTACAACAGATAATGAAACCCTGCTTCCATCAGAAATCAAAAAAGCGATGGCCTTTGCCGATCAAAAATTAGAAGAAATATCGATTCTTACTAAAGGATTAAATGAAGGAATCAATTCTGTCCGTGTTCAGTTGGACGCTCAGCAGTCCGCTTTAACCAAACTTGCAAATTCTGAGACCAGAAATAATCTCGTTGTTCAGAAGCAAGCTGAAGCAGCACAGTCTAGAAGCTATAGCAGGCACCTCCCATTTAAAGAACGTTACCAAAAGCAACAAGAAATTTTCAAGCTGCCTCTTCTTCCTACTACGACAATTGGTAGTTTTCCACAGACAGCCGAAGTCAAGAAAGCTCGAAGTCACTTTAAACGAAATGAATGGACCGCGTCTGAATATGAATCATTCATAAACGAAGAAATCAAAAATTGGATACAGATTCAAGAAGATATTGGGCTAGACGTTTTTGTCCATGGGGAATTCGAGCGAACCGATATGGTTGAATATTTTGGAGAAAGATTGGGTGGCTTTGTCTTTCTAAAAAACGGCTGGGTTCAATCTTACGGTTCTCGTTGTGTGAAGCCGCCAGTTATTTCAGGAGATGTAGACTTTCTAGAACCAATGACGGTTCGTGAAAGTGTTTACGCACAACAATTAACCGATAAACCTGTTAAGGGGATGCTGACTGGCCCTGCTACCATCCTAAACTGGTCGTTTGTCCGTAACGATATTCCGAAAAAGGACGTTTGTTATCAACTAGGCTTAGCTTTACAAAAAGAAGTAATCGCCCTTGAAAGCGCCGGAATAACGATGATCCAAGTTGATGAACCTGCCCTTCGAGAAGGATTACCTCTCAAAGTTAGTGATAGACAAGAATATCTGGATTGGGCCGTATCTTCTTTTCTTATTACAACAGCAACTGTTCAAGATACCACCCAAATCCACACCCATATGTGCTATTGCGATTTTAATAGCTTTATGGATGTTGTTTCTTTACTTGATGCCGATGTTATATCCATTGAAACATCCAGAAGTCACGGTGAACTAGCCTCTGTCTTTGAAGAAAAGACCTATGAAAAAGGAATTGGCTTAGGCGTGTACGATATCCATAGCCCGAGAATACCAAGTGTTGACGAAATGTTCAGGATGATTGAAAAAGGTATACAAGTTCTAGATAAAAATCAATTCTGGGTAAATCCTGACTGCGGTCTTAAAACGAGGGGGATACCAGAAACTATCGGCTCACTTAAAAACATGGTTGAAGCTGCTAGAAAGGTTAGACAGCAGTTTGAAAATGTGACTGTATGATTAAAAATCAAGATATCCAGGCACATGCTATACCCATTCAGCAGTCACGAACGGTTTTAACAGACCTTGTCTTTCCAAATGATACGAATCATCACCATACGATATTTGGGGGTAAAGTAATGGCATACGTAGATAAAATTGCTTGTATTTCTGCTATGCGGCATTGTCGAAAACCGGTCGTCACAGCTTCAAGCGATTCTTTTGATTTTTTAGCTCCTATTAAAACTGGTGAAGCAATCAATTTGGAAGCCTATGTAGTCTGTACACATCGGACGTCAATGGATGTCATTGTGAAGGTTGAACGGGAAAATTTATTAACGGGTGAACGCCAGCTTACTGCAAAGGCAAGACTGACGATGCTCGCGATAGGTGAGGATGGCAAACCAACCCGTGTTCCGGAAGTCATTCCTCATACGGAAGAAGAAAAACAACAATATCAAGAAGCGAATGAACGATACAGACTTCGTCATCATTAAAACAAAACAGGTTCAAGCTAGTTTTCTAGCATGAACCTGTTTTGTTTTGATCCTTGCAGACTCTCCCCCCTTCAGGCTATCTTCTCACCTTGTTTTACAGTAAAATTGGTATACTTACCCGAGACCTATTTATTTTCTGAAAAAGAGAAAGGAGATTCAGAGAATGGAAAAATCCAAATCACTTAAACAAATACTGCTCTCACAAATTGAAGCGATCGCTATGAATGAAGGATACGACTTTTTATATGAAGATGCTGAAAACGAAGTGTTAGGCCAAATCATTGAAAGAGATGATTCTGGCTCCATTATGGACACGCCCTTAAGCTTTCAACTTTCTATTAATGAAGAAAGAGGAAATGGGACCATTATTTATTACCAACCTGAGGGAGAAGTCGCCCGAAAAAAATTCGATCTTGAAAGCACTGAAACAATTATTACCCTCTTAGGGTATGTACAGACTGCATTACTAACTTTTAAAAAGAACAGGTAGCTGATACTATCCCGAGATAAAAGATAGGAATAATGCTATGATAATAGAGTAAATTTTTAGTTTGAGGAGGCATTTTTAAATGAAATTCACAAAATCTGAAGAGCTACATAAAGAAGCACTAGAACATATCGTCGGTGGGGTAAATAGTCCTTCACGGTCATATAAAGCAGTTGGCGGAGGGTCGCCTGTTGCAATGGAACGCGGAGAAGGAGCTTATTTCTGGGATGTTGACGGTAATAAATATATAGATTATCTTGCGGCATATGGCCCTATTATTACGGGTCATGCTCATCCTCACATCACCGAGGCCATTACGAAGGCTGCCCAAACAGGTGTCCTTTACGGAACACCTACTAAGCATGAAGTGAAATTCGCGAAAATGCTCAAGGATGCTATGCCGAATATGGATAAGGTTCGTTTTACCAACTCGGGAACTGAATCAGTTATGACCACCATCCGAGTTGCTCGTGCATATACTGGCCGCGATAAGGTACTTAAATTTGCAGGTTGTTATCACGGTCATTCTGATCTTGTGTTAGTTGCTGCAGGATCTGGTCCAGCTACGCTTGGAACTCCGGATTCTGCTGGTGTTCCAAAAAGCATCGCACAAGAAGTCATAACCGTTCCCTTCAATGACATCGAGCCCTTTAAAGAAGCTCTGGCTAAGTGGGGAAATGAGATTGCCGGCGTTTTAGTCGAACCTATTGTTGGTAACTTTGGAATTGTCGAACCACTCCCAGGTTTCCTAAAAGAAGTGATTGAACTGTCACATGAAGCAGGAGCACTAGTTATTTTCGATGAGGTTATCACCGCTTTCCGCTTCATGTACGGTGGTGCACAAGATTTATTAAATCTAAAACCCGATTTAACAGCACTCGGCAAAATTATCGGCGGAGGTCTTCCTATCGGTGCCTACGGTGGTAAAAAAGAAATTATGGAAACAGTGGCTCCGCTTGGACCTGCTTATCAAGCTGGGACTATGGCCGGTAACCCCGCTTCCATCCTTTCTGGAATAGCTTGTTTAGAAGTTCTTCAACAAGAAGGCCTCTATGAGAACCTTGACCGCCTTGGAGCAATTCTCGAAGAAGGTATCCTGAAATCTGCTAAAGCACACGATATACCGATTACCATTAACAGACTTAAAGGCGCGTTGACTGTGTATTTCACCACAGAAACCGTTATTAATTACGAGCAAGCGGAAAACACCGATGGAGAGATGTTCGCGAAGTTTTTCAAACTGATGCTAAATGAAGGTATCAATTTAGCACCTTCGAAATACGAAGCATGGTTCCTGACTATATCTCACACAGATGAAGATGTCGAACAAACACTGAATGCTGTTGATCGTTCTTTCCAAGAGCTTTCGAACCAACGTAAAAACGCATAAAAATACATTCATTATTCATTCCCAGAAGAAATATTCTTCTGGGTTTTTTTATTATTTCTTATTAATTACCTCTTAATATCATCTATTTTTCACTTACCATCCCTCTCTAAAATGCTGTATATTCAAATTGATTTCTGAATATTTAAATGATATTATGATGGTATTATTCTCATTTTTTGTAAATAATCCCTAGATCAAACGCTGACTCCACTAATTACTTTTTTATGCTTATAAACGTACTCTATTTAAGAACTTGTTACGTAACTTAGGAGGTGAAAGGCAGCAATAAGGATCAATCCTTATAAAACGCCGAATACTATGAGCCAACCATGGAGTCCAAACCATTTTAAAGAGTTCTACCGTGAAGAGCATGATGCCTGCGGAATAATCGCGAGTATTGAAAAAAAGAAAATACCTTCGAATAAAAATATCTTTACTTGTATTGATGCATTAGTGAAAATGAACCATCGTACAGGCTTCATCAATGGCGAGGGTGATGGTGCTGGAATCCATATGGACATTCCTAAGACACTGTGGAAGAAAAAACTCGAAGATCATCAAATAGACAACAGCTCTGTAGACACTGATGGCTTTATAGTTGGTCATTTTTTTCTAAGCAGAAAAGTAACTATATCTGATGTATTAATAGAAATTCGGACGAAATTACAGGAAAAAGGCCTAACCATCCTATTTGAAAGTGACCAATCTTATAATTCAAGTGCGCTCGGCCCCATCGCAATTCAAGAAGACCCAATTTTCTGGCAGATTTGTTGTACATCTGAATTATCACAGCAAGAATTAACCAATGCCCTTTTTGAATTAACGACTTCGATTGAAAATCATTATGTCCACGTTGCTTCATTAAGTCAATTTCATGTGGTGTACAAAGTTATGGGCGCCGCTGATATCCTGCCGAATTATTTTACTGACCTGGCAGATCCTTTAGCTGCCTCTACCATGACGCTTGGCCACAACCGTTACTCTACTAATACGCTTTCTAGTTTTTTCCGTGTTCAGCCATTTAGTGTCCTAGGACATAATGGTGAAATTAACACGATTGCTAAACTGCGTGATGAAGCGAAGATGATTGGAGTCCCTATCGACAAGGAAGGCAGTGACTCTCAAGATTTGAATCGGACCATTGAAACATTTATATGTCGTCATGGGTATTCATTATTTGAAGCAATCGACATCGTATTCCCTCCAATCCTTAATGAAATAAAGGTTTATGAGGAACATCTTCAGAACCTATATACCTATCTCAGGGAAGCTTGGGGACATTTTGCTCAAGGTCCAGCCGGTATCATTTCCCGCTTTGGTGATGAAGCTGTATTTTCTGTCGATTCACTCGGCCTGCGCCCGCTTTGGAACATTGAAACGGAAACTTCTTATCTCTTTTCTTCTGAACCTGGAATTATTTCAAACTCTGAATATACTGGTGAGCCAAAACCCATTGGTCCAGGTGAAAAAATCGGTTTGAAATGGGCAGGAGATACGATCAAAGTTTTTGATTACAAAAAATATCAAGAAGAAGTTTATGCTCGGTTCTCAAGCAGACTCCAGCTGAAATCTGACCGTGTCCGTTTACAGCCTCCAGCATTCAAAGATACAACGAATGCAAAGTCATCAGAACCACTCCATAATGGACAATACAAAGCATTTGGCTGGGAAAGAGACCATATTCAATTTGTTGAACAAATGGCTGAAAAAGGTGCAGAGCCTATTCGATCATTAGGTCATGATGCTCCTCTTGCAGCCTTAAATCCCCAGCGTAAAAATATTGCCGACTACATTAAGGAAAGTGTTGCAGTCGTCACCAATCCAGCCATTGACCGTGATCGGGAAACAGAGCATTTTTCGACAAGAACGATTATTGGTAAACGTCCAGCTTTATTTGAAGCTGAACAAGCAGGTAACGTACTCGAGCTATTGAGTCCCGTTTTAATTGAAGGAAAACTTGGATTAGACTGTGCAGCCGAACTTACACAGCCAAGTTATGATCAATTAGTGGAGCATTACGTTGATCAACAGCTTGCTCATATCCTGTCTGCAGTATTTACTGAGGATGAAACAATTCCCGAAGCACTTAAACGGATAACAGACGAAGCGATTCAAGCAGTCGACAATGGAAAAACACTGCTGATTTTAGATGATGCACAAGCCCATCAAAATGGGAACCTATGGCTGGATCCGCATCTCGTTACATCCGCTGTCGATCTCGCATTAGTTAACTCTGAAAAACGCCGGAATTGTTCTCTGCTTCTTCGATCTGCATCCATCCGGACTTTACACGATTTAATTATTGCTTGTGGACTTGGGGCAAATCTTATTAGTCCCTACTATATGTTCCGATCTTTATCACATGAAACACTCGTACCAACCATTAACCTCTACAGGGCATTGTCAAAAGGACTTGAAAAAGTCATATCTACAATTGGTATTCATGAATTACGAGGTTATGGTCGCTTATTCTCCAGCATCGGACTACACGAGGAAGTGTCCAGTCATTTAAATATCGTTAATTTCTTTGGGGCAGACAACCTCAAGCATAATTTTGCTGCCATGAAGGATGACTCAAAACAACGTGCAATAGATTATGAGAATGAGAAAGAACGAGTTGGTAAAACCTTTCATTTATTTCCAAGGATTTGGAAGGCAATTGGTGAGGTAGCATCTACTGGTGATTATTCGGCCTACCGTGAAAAAATCAGTGAACAGGAAGAAAGTAATCCAACGACAATTAGGCATCTGACTTCTTTAAAGCTTGCTGAAACACCGCTCAATCCTGATGATGTAGATATTTCAATTGGTAATCATGATCTTCCATTTGTCATAGCATCTATGTCATTTGGTTCCCAAAATGAAATTGCTTTTAGATCCTACGCGGAAGCAGCTGAACGTCTGAATATGGTGAGCATGAATGGTGAGGGCGGCGAAATTAAAGATATGCTTGGCAAATACCCGCATACCCGCGGCCAGCAGATTGCTTCAGGCCGATTTGGTGTGAATGCTGAACTATTAAACTCTTCAAATTTACTCGAAATTAAAATAGGCCAAGGCGCTAAGCCAGGAGAAGGCGGCCATTTGCCCGGTTCTAAAGTGACGGCCAAAATTGCCGAAGCCAGGAACGCAACAATTGGTTCTGATTTAATTTCACCATCTAATAATCATGATATCTATTCTATTGAAGATTTAGCTCAAATGATTCATGAATTGAAAACCGGCAATGATAAAGCAAGAGTTGCCGTTAAAGTTCCCGTCGTGCCGAATATTGGTACGATTGCAGTTGGAATTGCAAAAGCTGGGGCAGACATTATTACCCTTTCCGGCTTTGATGGCGGTACAGGAGCGGCACGAATTCACGCACTCCAACATGTCGGCCTTCCAGTTGAAATTGGGGTGAAAGCTGCCCATAACGCTTTACTCGAAGCTGGCATTCGTCAAAATGTCGAGATTTGGGCAGACGGAGGATTAAAAAGCTCGCTTGATGTATTAAAGGTCATGCTGCTGGGTGCAAACCGCGTAGGATTTGGAACGCTCTCCATGATTGCTGTCGGCTGTACAACATGCAGAGGCTGCCATCTTGATACATGTCATGTCGGTATTGCTACCCAAATTGAAACAGAAGCACAAGCAAAAGAGCATGGCCTTCGCCGTTTTGTCCCGCGTAAATATGATTTAGCTGTTCAAGGACTGACCAATCTCTTCACTGCTTTTGGAAAAGAACTTCAAGTATTAACAGCAGCTTTAGGGGTAAAGAATCTCCAAGATATTGTTGGACGATCAGACTTACTTGAGCAGTCGATTGGAAAAGAACAAATGGACCTGACATTCTTATTGAAAACGCTGGACATCAGTCAATTTGGTCATCGGGATACCAATGCTCTAGTAAATGCAGGAGCCATGCAGGCTGCCGTTGGAGCAGAGTATTTGGATTCCCATGTCGCTGAGCTGAATCAATCTCGAGAATACAGCTCGGTTACCTCGGAACAGCGGGTACTCGGAAGCCGTGTAGCCTGCTATCGTGTCCGAGGACGTCTAGATGGTTCTTATAAACTACTGAAACCAGTAAAGCTATCCTATAAGAATGGCTCCATTCCTGGAAATGGCCTTGGTGCTTATAATACTGAGGGAATCGATATTACGGTAAACGGCGGCGCACAAGATGGAATTGGAAAGACCTCTATTGGAGGGAATATTCATATTTTTAAATCTCCAGGTAAGGACGGTTTATTCTATAATGGCTCAGTAGGTAAAGGGTTTGGCTATGGTGCGCAACATGGTTTACTTGTTGCCCAAGGCGATGCAGATGCACGTGCTGGTATCCGCCTTTCCGGAGCTGATATGATCATCGGCGGACAGTTAAAACGCCCAATCGATGTAATTGAACATGGTAACCTTGCTGTACATGCCAATATTAAAGGTTTTGCATTTGAATATATGACCAATGGCCGTGGACTTGTCCTTGGTGATCCAGGTCCTTGGATTTGTGCCGGTATGACCGGCGGAGTTGTTTACTTAAGACAACAGCCCGATTCAGGCCTTACTCCTGCCGCTCTTCAAAGAAGAATTGCAAATGGGGCTAATGTATCCATTGAGCCCTTATCAACAACCGGTCAAAAGGATATTGCAGAACTACTAGGGAAATATGTGCAATTACTCAAAGAACAAGGCCAGCTAGAAGAAGCTGAATCACTCGAAGGGTTATTGCAAAATCCAGCCCATCATTTCCTTCAAATCGTACCCGTTAAAGAACAAGCAGACCCGTCTGTTTCTACAGAATAAACATAGTAAAGAGCCGGTAAACTCGTATAGAGTTACCGGCTCTCACTCTTTTTTTATTTATCAGAGGAAGTTTTCCTTGTAACCACTATTCAAATGTTTTATATTACTATTTTGTTTACTATTATCAAAAATAGTGTAAAGTACAAAGTATATTAGTAATATGACCCTAAATTCTGTAAAGACGAATAACCATTTACGAAAGGAATTATACATTTTATGAAGCTTGGTGCCCGCATCATTAAAACGGGAGTAGCAATTGTTTTAGCCCTTTACTTAGCAGAGCTGCTAAACCTTCCTTCTCCGGCTTTTGCAGGAATTGCAGCGATCTTTGCAATCCAGCCGACGATTCTTCGTTCGTATCACACCATGATTGAGCAGATTCAAGGAAATATCATCGGTGCCTTAGTAGCTGTTATATTTGTCTTACTATTCGGTAATGATATTTTCATAATTGGATTAGCGGTTATTATCGTCATTACGATTAACCTTCGATTAAAAATGGATAAAACAATTGTACTCTCGATTGTTACTGTTATTGCAATTATGGAAAGCCAGCAAGGTGCATTTCTCACCTTTGCATTCATTCGTTTTTCATCTGTTATGCTGGGAATCTTGTCTTCATTTTTAGTCAACTTAATTTTCATACCGCCTAAATATGAAGCAAAGCTATACACACAGCTTTCTGATGTAACGGAAGATATTATTAAATGGATTCGAATTAGCAGTCGTCATGCCTCTGAACATACACTGTTAAAGAAAGATATCAGCCGAATCAAAGATGAATTATTAAGGCTTGAACAAATCTACTCGATGTACAAGGAAGAGCGAAGCTACCTTAAAAAGCACATCCAGCCTAAATCGCGTAAATTTGTTGTCTATCGGCAAATGATTGTCACAACCAAGAAAGCCTTTGAAACGCTAAAAAGAATCCATAAATTTGAGAATGAAGTAAGTCTCATGCCGGAAGAATTCCAGAGTCAGCTTCAGCATCATGTCGATCGTCTTATTCATAAACATGAGCAGCTTCTTTTAAAGCATATTGGTAAGATCAAGACAACTACTAGCTTTGAAGAATGGAATGGGGATTGTTTTAGCCGCCATGAATTATTAATGGTCTTCTTTGAACAGCAGCAAAAATTAGATCGGGAACACAGAGATATGTTTGCACGAACCGTCCCATTAATTTCTGCCATAAATGAATACGACGAACAGCTTGAACATTTAGAAAAATTGATTCATAGCTTTCAATCGTTTCATAAACAAGAAAACCATATTACCGTTGAAAATGAAGAATAAAAGGAAAAGGCAGCTCCTGAATACAGGGAGCTGCCTTTTTTATTAATTATCAAGCTGTTGTACCTGATACAATCGGTAATAATGACCCTTTTGATTCATCAGTTCATTATGACTGCCAATTTCAGCGATTTCTCCGTTATCAATCAATACGATTCTATCTGCATGTGTAATCGTTGATAACCGATGAGCCACAATGAAAGTCGTTCTATCTTTAGCTAATATTTCAAGAGCCTCTTGGATTAAATGTTCACTTTCGAGATCGAGAGCCGATGTAGCTTCATCCATAACAAGAAGGGGTGGATTTTTCAAAAATACGCGAGCAATAGCCACCCTTTGCTTTTGACCCCCAGATAGTTTCACACCACGTTCTCCTACTTTTGTTTCGTAGCCATCCGTCAGGTTCATGATAAAGTCATGAGCATTTGCGGCTTTAGCAGCAGCAATCACTTCTTTTTCTGTTGCTTCAGGTTTCCCCATTAAGATATTAGCTCTTACTGAGTCACTGAAAAGAATGTTGTCCTGCATGACCATTCCGATTTTATCACGAAGGCTTCGTACTTTAAAGGAACGGATATCCTGTCCGTCTAATAAAATTCTACCCTTCGTCACATCGTAAAATCTGGGCAGTAAACTAATTAAGGACGATTTACCCCCACCGCTCATACCTACTAACGCGATTGTCTCTCCTTGCTTAACCTCTAATGAAATGTCTTTTAAAACAGGCATTTCATCTGTATCGTATGAAAATACAACATGATCAAACGTTATTTTACCCTCTACTTGCTTCAATTCAGTTGCATTAGGCTCATCGTCAATATCATATTTCTCATCAATAAATTCAAAAACCCTATCCATTGATGCAAGTGTTTGTGTCATTGTTGTTGATGAATTTACCAGCCTGCGCAATGGATTATATAACCGATCAATAAAACCAATAAAGGCAACCATCGTTCCTAGTGTCATTTGTCCCTGTATAACTTGGTAACCAGCGAAGCCGATCACTACAAGAGGAGCGACATCTGTGATTGTATTCACAACAGCAAATGATTTTGCATTCCAGCTTGTATGTTGCATAGCTTTATCAAGAAAGTTTTTATTTTGTTTAGAAAATACCTCTAGCTCATGATCCTCAATTGCAAAGCTTTTAATTACAGGCATCCCTTGCACACGTTCTTGTAAATGACTTTGCAGATCTGCCAGTGCCTGTGATCTTACTCTTGTATATGTTCTTAGCTTACCGAAAAAATGTTTTATCGAGAATGCATAAAAAGGAAGAAGAATTAAGGATACAATCGTCAGTTTTACATCCATTGTAAACATAATAACTACTGCAATAACAATGGTTGCGATATCCAGCCAAAGATTCATCAGACCTGTTATGACAAAGTTCTTCGTTTGTTCAACATCCGTAATCACTCGGGAAATAACTTCTCCCGCTCTAGTATTGGCATAGTATTTAAAGCTTAGCTTTTGAATATGGGTAAATAGCTGATTGCGAATATCAAAAAGAATTTTCGTACCTGTCCATTGTGCAAAGTATTGTCGATAATATTCGATTGGCGGACGAAGCACGACAAAGATAAAGAGCATAATGCCCATTATCCAATATAATTTATCTATTTTCACATTAGAAGACAACTGTTCATTGCCGATAATGTCGTCCACAATATACTTCGTCAACAGAGGAATTAGCAGTGGAATCGCAAATTTCAATAAACCAATCAAGATTGTTCCAGCAATCTGCCATTTATAAGGTTTCACAAATTGTAAATATCTCTTAACGCTGTTCACGATTTTCCTCCGATAATATAATTAGTTCATAAAACATTTAAAAAACCTGTTGTGTCAGCAACAGGCGTTGTTTATTTAACGATAAGTCAAAAATCTCTCATACCATGAATCGATAAATTCCGCCGAAAAAGGACCCTTTCGCTGGCGAATCATATAAATTAAGTAATCTACATTATACTTTAATATTTTATCGATTGCGTCGGGATAATTCATTTCCCTGCGATGTTTTTCATATTCATCCTCATCCAATAAATTAAACGTCATATCTGGAAACACCTTAATATCCAGGTCATAATCGATATATTTTAATGCCTCCGTATCACACGCAAACGGAGAACTAATATTACAATAATAATACACGCCATCTTCTCTCAGCATGCCGATTACGTTAAACCAGAATTGCGAGTGGAAATAACAAATAGCAGGCTCTCTCGTGATCCATGTTCTACCATCTGATTCCGTTACCATTGTCCGATCATTGGCCGCAATAACTAAGTTTTGAGTCCCTTTTAAAACGGTGGTTTCTTCCCAAATTCGGTGGATATGACCGTTGTGTTTATAACTTTGGATTTGGATTCTTCCTCCTTCGGTGGGAATCCCCATAGTCTGCTTTCCCCTTCTTTCTTTCGACATGATACAAATCAATGTCTTAATCATTAATATTTTTGGTATATATTTTTTTCCATTTCCCTATATTCCTTTATTATAGCGATTTATTAATGAATTTAAAACTAAATAGGGTCAGACCCAAGTAAAAAAGTTCCAAAAAACTCCGAAATTCGAATAAAATCGTCAATTTCAACGCTTTCTATTCGGAATTATCTTCTCCTTTTTGTTTTGAGACTGACCAATTTAT
>NZ_AJTN02000237.1 GCF_000305495.1 Peribacillus psychrosaccharolyticus ATCC 23296
CCTGCATTTATTTCTTCAGAAAAACAAGAGGACATTGGGCATCGTATCTTCCACAATAAACAATAGTCGGGATAGTAACCTGATAAAGTTCATTTTGAATGTCATAGTTTGGCAAATCATTAAAGGAATAATAATCTAGCCTTTTTGTACAACGTTTCCACTACTCGGTTTTTTAAAATATTCATCCCATCTTTCTATGTTATATAAAGACATATTAGTCCATTCTCTATTAGCATCCCTTCGCTCTTCAGTGGTAGAGTCAGGAGATTCTAATACAGCAAATATCTTTTTCAGTTTTTTATTTAGTGGACTACGAGGACTATAAATACTACCTTCGTGTTCCATATATTTTTTAGTAGCAGTGGCTCCTCCAACTAATAGTTTTGTCAAAGATTTTGGAAACATTGTTGCATAAATTAAACCAAGCATTCCTCCAGTTGAATGCCCAGCAAAACACCATTTATTATAATTTAAAGCTTCTCTAATAGCCTCTAAATCTTTAGAGGTTTCCTTCATACTTAATTCCTCTTCTATACCTGCTCTGCAAGAGTTTCCTGCTTCTTTTAAGTTTATTAGATAAACTTTGAATTGATCTATAAGGGAGTCGGCGAAATAATAACCTAATTCATTAAACTCACTATATAAATGGGTAATACACACTGGTTCTCCTTTTCCTTGGGTATAGATCTCAAACTTACCACGAGATGTACTTATAAACATTCTCTCCCACATAACGGTCCCCCTAAAAACAATAATGTATTGTGAATTCGACATCTTTAGAGAAAATCCTTCCAAGTTAATCTTGAAATAGATTGCCCTGATAGTTGAATAAGGGTATTTTTTTACTCGAATTTGAATGTATGATTAGTGTAATTATCATACATTCAAAAGGCCGCCAATTAGCAACGTTAATCACTAGTTTAAACTTAAATTTGTTATAATATGGTATCGATAGTGAAAATACCAAGGAGATGAAGTGAAGTGTTTAGTAATATAGGTATTCCTGGATTAATTTTGATTGTAGTCATCTTCGCATTAATTATTTTATTCATGGTTTCATTTATTTTATTTATTAGAAGATTACTAATAAATTCTACACAAAAGAATAAAAATCAAATAGCTTTAAACGAAAAGCTTGATTTTATAATTGAAAAAATGAACTAAGAAAAATAACCACCTTAACTACGGTGGTTTTTTTCTTGAATTTGACGCACACGCACCCGTTAGTTTTATAAGGACGATCCATTTTATTCTTATTTACGAATCTCATTAATACTTTTTCCACTTAAAAATGAGTGTCCCATTGTTAGTTTTTTTACTGTTTGAAATCCATACTTTTACTTTTTCTATTGATTCATTTATTGGAAAAACCCAAAGCTTTTTTATTCCTCTATTTATTACTTCTTGTATAAACTGAATAACTTGGCCAATTAATCCTCTACCTCTGAATTCTTCAATTGTGGCTACGCTTTCCATTCGAGCCTGTTCGCCATCTTCAAAAATACAAGCAGTTGAACAAGCTACTCCATCGAAGCGAAGAAGATAATGTGTGAAGGAAGAATGATTGAATTGTTCATTATAAACTTTCTCAATAGATTCCTTTCCTCCAAACTCTTTAATACTACTTTCTATATCTAAAGCTTCCTGATAATTTTCTTTTGTTACTTTTTCAATTGTAACTCTCTTATTATTCTGAATTTCTACCACTCGGTTATTCCACAATTGAACAGGACTAACGAGTTCTTCATATCTAAAATTCCTTGTTTTTAATTCAGTAATGAGATTTTGTTGGTTTTCTATATTGTAGATATAAAACCTTGGTATGATTTTTTTAGACTGGTAATAATTAATAACTTCATCTATAACTGGCTTCGGCTGTACACATTCATCTATAATATGAGCGTGATTTGACCCATAATAATTTGGTTGGTTTTCATTACAAAATAACATTCCCCATTTGGTGTCAATTCGTTTAGACAATTAGCAGCCTTCTCATGACGATAAAGCACCCCTTAGTTGAAGAAGGAATTTTTGTTATGGAAAGGAGGATAAATTTTCAAACAGAATTTACCTTCGACTCTTCCTTTCAAATACCATCCTGTATTGCTTACAACAAAAGGGGAGTCTCTTATACAAAATAAGACCCCCTTTTTTTACTTTAAAACTAAATTAAGCTAATACACGCTGATACAGTGTGATACAGTACGTACCACTTGTTCCAACAGGTATAGAAAGGCTGAAAGAAATTGGATTTCTCACTGCGCTAGCAAAAGTATTTCCTGGTGGAACTGGTCCTACGCCAGTAGAAGGACCGACTGAAGTATTGACTGTACCTGTTACATTTGATGAGCTGGATGCAGAGTTGAAAATTTTGAAAAGGGAGGGTACTGAATAGCTTCCTATTACATAGATGACTCAAAGTTTATTGTTTTATTATTGGGGATGGCAAGGCAAGTGCCAACCCCTTGTATGTTACTGAACTTCAATAATCGAAACAGAACCATCAGACAAAGTGGTAGTTGCTGATCCATTATAAAGAAAATCTAGTGTAATGGCACCTGCGGTAGCGTTAGCTAAGAACGTTCCTGATACGCTAACATTAGCATCTAAAGTTCCAGTAACTGATTTACCTGAAAAACGACTCTGAAATACCGTATTAAATCTTGGTGTAACAGTAATATTTCCAATTAAAGAACTAGTTGCTCTGAAAGTATACGAAACCAAATAAATGTGCCCAGTTGCTAGTACAAAGGTTGTGTTTGAAGGGTGAGAAATGTCAGTGCCATTAATAAACGTGGTTGAATATGAAATGGCTGTGCCATTTGCTACAGATGTTACATTAACACTAAATAGTCCGTTTTGTATGGTAGCACCTGCCCCGGTAGCACCAGTAGGTCCAGTAGGTCCAGTAGCACCGGTTACACCAGTAGGTCCAGTAGAGCCGGTAGGCCCCGTAACTCCTGAGTCACCTGTAGCGCCAGTAGGTCCAGTAACTCCTGGGTCACCTGTAGCGCCAGTGGGTCCAGTAACTCCAGTGTTACCAGTTGCTCCAGTGTCACCTGTAGCACCGGTAGTTCCCGTAGCTCCAGTGTTCCCAGTAGGTCCGGTAGGCCCCGTAACTCCTGGATCACCTGTAGCGCCAGTGGGTCCAGTAACTCCAGTGTTACCAGTTGCTCCAGTGTCACCTGTAGCCCCGGTAGTTCCCGTAGCTCCAGTGTTCCCAGTTGCTCCAGTAGGTCCAGTAGAGCTAGAAGAAGTGATTTGAGTCACTTGTTTTAATTTGCTATCCAGTAGTAGTTCTTTTTTAATCGCCAATTCGAGAGTATCTTGTACACTGTCATTTACTTGTAAGATATCTGCTAACGAAGCTGGTGTTATCAAGCCAGGTAATGTGCCAAGAGCATATTGAATCTTTTCCCCTTCTGCATTAATGATATGTGCTAGTCCTAATTCTTCCATTGCAATAGAAGCTAAGAGTAGGTTAATCGCATCCTCCCTTGTAATTGAAACTGTAGGAGAAATATTAGGGATATTCGGTTGCGACATTTGATCTCTCCTTTAAAATTATTTGGAACAATCTTGTATATTGCACATAATAAAACAAGTGTTGCTCTGTTTATAATTTATTCAGGAGAAGAGAAAGGTGATTAAGCTAAATGTCTATTTATTGCCTTGACGCTGGTTATTAACTTTACTTTCAAAAATATCTTGCTAAGTATGACTTGCAAATGGAATGTTTCTTATTTATTGGGGCTGGTTGATATAAAAGATAAGATACATATACCTATGACAAGGAGGAAAATAATGATGAATCCAGTAATTGGTCTGGATGTGGCAAAAGTTGAAAGTCAGGTTCAAGCATTCTTGGATAAAAAGCAACCGTACAAAAAGAGCTTTAAAGTGGCATACACGCATACACTTGAGGGGCTGACAATTCTTTTAGAGTTTATTAGAGAAATAGAAGAGGTATCAGGAGAAAAGCCCCCTATTGTTTTAGAATCTACTGGCCATTATCATACACCAGTTGTCCAATTTTTCTTTCCTGCTTCTGACGCAAATTGGCTAATTAAGAACTCATAGTTAGAAAGAGTCAACGCTAAATCAAAAACCAGAAAAGCAATATGGAAATGCCTTTGTGATTGCGGAAACGAAAAAGTTTCATAATATGAAGTATCAAGGATAAAAAATTCTTGTGAAATTAGCATATGTTTCCCCTTAAGTTTTCAAAATATTTTTATCACTAATCGAATTATAGTATATATATTTCTAATCCTTCTTAAACTAACCTGCCCACGATCGTTAATTAAGGGTACTTCTTCACTTAAAATCGAATGTATGATTAGCGTCATAGAAGGCCCCCGTTACTTTAAGTACAATATTTCACAATCTCAACATATTTTGAGAAATGATAATTATTTCTCTTATAATTACCGTATAGAGCTATTGCATATTTTATTTTATACTGTGCAGTAAATAGCTTTATTTTGTATGTGTTCTTCTCCAACATTAAGCACCGTTGTTGCACAGCCTAAAAAAAAGCCAACGTCCGTTGGCTCCCTTAGTATATTTAAAATGTATGGGCTAGATCCTTAGCTCGTGCAATTGCATTTTCCTTAATTTCTTGTGCTTTATCTGGCATTGCTGCATGTCCTTCTACAAATAAGCCTTCAAACGAAGGGACTCCATAGAATTGCATTACAACATTTAAATAGCGGTGACCCATTTCCAATTGAGCAGCTGGACCTTCTGAATAAATCCCCCCACGAGATTGTATATGTAAAGCTTTTTTATCAGTTAACAGACCTACTGGACCTTGTTCTGTGTATTTAAATGTTTTTCCAGCAACAGAAACTGAATCAATATAAGCTTTTAATACTGGTGGGAAAGAAAAATTCCACAAAGGTGTTACGAAAACATACTTATCAGCTGAAATAAATTGTTCACATAGTTCTGATAATCTACCTACTTTTGCCTTTTCATCTGCTGATAGCTCTTCAAATCCCTTCCCTGATTGGAGTTTTCCCCAACCACTAAAAACATCAACATCTATTTGTGGAATATTCTCGTTATAAAGATCAACATTAACAATTTCGTCATTAGGATTTGCTTCTTTGTAGGTATCAATAAAGGCTTTACCTACTGCCATACTATAAGACTGAGTATCATCATGTGGATGTGCTGTAATATACAATACTTTTGCCATTTTCTTACTTCCTTTCGGGCATTCTTTTCCCTTGTTTTGTCATTCTAGTTTGTGTATGAAATAAAAATATATACTTTACATCGAATTAATATATTTTTATTTCAAGGTAAAGTATATAAATATTGTTTAGCTAAAGCATATGATCAGCCTAAGAAAATTAAAAAAGGTGTGCTTTGATTAGCAACACCCTTTTATGTAGGATTATTCAGTTATATTACTCATATAAGGATTTCCAACTATATTTTTTCTCATTTCATCTGTTAACTCTAATACTTCACTGTTATTAGCTTCACTTTTAAAATCATTGATGTTTTGGATACTTCCATCATAATGTAGTGGTTTATTTTCCATATAACTTCACCTCCAATAGTATTAGTATATACATTATTTTACTAATTATTTACGTCTATTGACGGTATTTTCTGATTATTTTGTCATTTAATTTGAAGGGTATGCCGCCACTTTTTATTATGTAGCATTCTATAAAAACAATACCCTGTTTCTTGTGCTAACCTGCACAGTTAGCACAAGAAAAGGGATCGCAGCCGCAACCCCCAATTTTTCACTAAAGCACCCCGTTAATTTAAGTACATTTTTTCAAAAACTCAGCTATGTATACAATTATGGAATTCTGACCCATTTTTTGCAGAAGAATATGCAAGCTATATAGTGTTCTATCCCACTGAATTCAATCTCTTATATAATTTGCTCAAATTACCTGAGGCAATTGCTTTAACTTCCTTATTTTTACTACTTGCAAGTTCAGTTAAAACCTCCAACAAATAGTCATCCGATAGAGTTCCAGCATTGTCACCCTCGGCACAACACCATAAAAAAAGTAATAAGTAATAATGCACTCTTGTATTTTCGTGCTGTCTCATTTTTTCAACCATATATCTAATTAATTCAACATTAGTAGAAAGAATCTTGGTAAATACTCGGTCAATTTGTTTAGGTTTTCCATTTGCCATCACATCATCAATCATAGTGTAATAATCCTGAATCTGTTGTTGAGACAATGGTTCATCAGCATCTATGTACCCTTCTTCGATATTATCAACAAGGCCATTGATAAATTCTTGAAAACTATTGGCTAATTTTATTTCTTGGCTTTGCTCAACGTCTATAAAAGTAACCGAAGGTTCCTTTTTACGAGTGTTTCTATAATCAAGGCAAATAAACATTGGTGCGTTGACTGATAGGATAAGTAGTTTTTTACTACGAATTCCCCATTCTTTTCGTAATTCATTACTATCTAATATTCCTGGATTTTCTCCGATGCCGTATAAATAATCGATATGTACAGAGTTGTTCGCCCAACTATTAGGGATAGTCGTTGGAAAGTATTTCTTCATTAAGTAAAAACCATTCCTCTTGTTCATTAAATTAATATATGACTCAGGCAAAGGTAAATTCAATTCTTCTTGAATCTTTTCCAATATGTCTAGATTGATTTCACCCTTATAAAACTCATCATATTCCTCTTCCCATAGTTCAATATTCATTCATCAATCTCCCTTTAAAATGGATAAAAAGTAAAAGTATGCTAGACTATTTTATCACCTAATTTCATTCCCAACTAGCTAATTTGAAAATTCTTCTTAAACTAAACTACCCCTTTAGTTCTGTAAGAAAAAGGTGCCGTAGCAACCTCCCTTGTTGAAG
>NZ_AJTN02000236.1 GCF_000305495.1 Peribacillus psychrosaccharolyticus ATCC 23296
GAGCGAAAGCAAGTGCGTTTTCTTCATCGGTTAAGTGATGAAATGCCCACGTACTAACGATGGAATCTACCTGTTCAGGGACAGGAAAATCGAGAAAATCACCATCAACAAGATTCGTTCCCTCAGGTAATTTTTCCAGCGCCTTTGCTCGCATCGGTTCTGACGGTTCTACACCTGTTACCGATAGCCCTGCGTCAAGCAGCCGCTGAGTCAAATTCCCAGTACCCACACCAAACTCAAGAACATGGCCGTAGGCACGACTCGCTACACTTTCGAGAATCCGGTCATAATGTTTAAAGACTTCCTGATATTCTATATCGTTTCCTTCAACTGTGTCATCATACGATTTTGACCACTCTTTGAATAATTCGATAAATTCTCTTCCCATTTTACTCACCTTTTTAAGTATATTTTATACTAAACAAAACCTATGAACATACTATGAATTAATTTTTTAACTGTTCTAAATTTAACATACACTATTTATTCCTTCAAGTATTTCATACACGGTTTTTCCTGTTTTTCTTTCAATTGTCTGGTAAACTAAATGAGAAAAAAATATGGAGGTACCAACATGAACTTTCAATTAAATTTAATAAAAGACAAAGTAGAATTTTTTGAAGCAGACTCATTAAAGAAACTTGAGAATCAAATCCAAACCCAAATTGAAGCAAACGAAGCCATTCTTCTCGGTGTTCATGCTGTTTCTCATCAAATGCATGTAGATGAACATGGCCGAAGATTTTACAGTGCCGTTGTACATTTTAAAGCACAGTAATAACAAAGAAACCCGGCATCATCCCTGAAGCCGGGTTTCTCTCTATTATCTCTGATCGTTCTGTTTAAGTTCCTCAACTTTAGCTGCACGCCAGCCTGAGCCATCAACCCATTCAAGCTGTACACGATAGGTTTTATCATCGTTTTTGGCTGAAACAGTACCGGTAGCCTTATTTGGAGCCCCGCCATTTCCAAGTCGCCAAATTGTCATATCGCTTTCAGCAATTCCTGTACTGCTCGAAAGTGCTGTTGTCATTTCCTTCCAATCAGCAGAACCCTTATCAAAGCTTGTTACATGCTCACCAGATTGCTCAGTACCAACCGGCTCCCAATCATCACTCTTATAAGCCTTCTCTACATTTTCGTCATTACTTTCTTCAATCTCTGTTACGTTAGCTTCACTGTCATCCTCAGTAGTGCTTTCATCTGTTGATTCGTCTTCCACAGCTTCCTCTTCTGCTGCCTTTTCTTCTTCATCAGCAGCTTTTTCAGCTTCCTCTTTTTCTTTATTGTCATCAGTAGCCGCTGTATTGGTTTCTTTCGGTGCCTTTTCTGTAGTAGAAGCCGTATCACTATCGGAATTATTGCTTAAGAAAATCGACAAACCAACAATCACGATCAGGACTATGACAAGCGTAATCGCTATATTATAGAATTTATTAATCTTACGCTTTTTTTCTCGTGCATCCAGCCGGGAATCCGGCTGCATGCCGCTATACTTCTTGCTCATTAAATGAATCCCCCTGACATTGATTGGTTGAGCTCTCATTTTAACATGTTAAGGGGTTCGTTAGAAGTATTAGCTATTGTGTCATATTTCCAGCTGGATGATTTTTGGTATAGATAGCTTGAACAAGATCAGCAAACAACGGCACCACGTTTTCTGTATTTTCGTTTGTATCAAGACTAACTGTCACCAAAGCATAGCGAGGATTTTTATATGGAAAGTAACCCGCAAACCATTTATTTAATTTTTTGGTTTCTAAATTTGTCTGGGCGGTACCGGTCTTTCCGGCCACTTCATAGGGTAAAGTAGCCAGACTATGCCCAGTCCCCTGTTCACTGCTGACTACAGTTCGCAGCAATTCCTGCATTTTCATAGCTGTATAGGGTGCCAAACTTTCTCCGCCTATTGTTTTATCAGGAAATTGGAATACGCTCGCACCATTACTAAACTCTACTTTGCTTACTGCCTTCACCATTCTCTTTTCCCCGCCGCGGGCAATCGTCGCCATCATATTAGCAATCGCCAAGGGACTTACCTGTACATCTTGCTGACCTATTGCAGACTTCGCCACCATTCTCATATCTTTTTTTTGCTGATCAGCATTCTTTTGATTCCAAATTTGTCCTGATTCTTCCTTAAATAATTGTGTCACTGGTGAATGATAGACCTCGCCGTTCCAGCCTGACAGCCCAATTAACCCTAATTTTTCAGCATATTGCTCCAAATAATCCGGATGGGTCTTTGCCATTTCTTGTCCCACTTCAGCTATTGTCTTATTACAACTTTGAGCAAAACTATCTTTAAACGTTAGCTGACCGAGTTTACGCTGTGCCGGTCTATTACCATCAATCCCCTGATTACAATCAAAGGTCCGTTGTTGTGCTTCGAGACCATAGTCAATAGCTGCCGCAGCCGTCACAGTTTTAAAAACAGATCCTGGCGTTTGCTGGCGGAGCATGTAATTAATCGAGCCTTCACCTGATGGGTCTGATTTTAAAAATGCTGGCCGGGAAACCATCGCTAGGACCTCACTGGTTTCGATATTGAGTAAAACGATCCCGCCCTTTTTTATACCATGAGCATCGACGATTCTTTCTGCTTCTTCTTGAATGGATTTATCGATGGTGGTTATTACCTTAACGGGATACAAAGGATTGGCAGGTTCAACATATTTAACATCAACACCAAAGAGGGGTCCGCTTTTAGCATCGACATGAAAGACAAGCTGTGATTCACCGTCAGAAAGGAGAAATTCATCAAACGTGTTTTGCAAACCGTTATAGCCCACCCGCGTATCATTCGATATTTCCCTTTCTGGATAACGCTTCTCCTTAAGCGAAGAGTACTTTATTGTTGAACCAATCAACTGTGCCGCAGGAGTATCCTTAGTGTAAAATTTCTCTCGGACCGCAAAAACACCGGGGATTTTCAACGCATTGACTGACTTTGTCTGCTCTGCTGTCAACGTGAGCGGCAACCCATCATTATCCTTAAGCGGAAACGGCTCTTTAGCCGCTTCAATTTCGCTCATCAGCTTCTGCTCAGATACTCCAACAATCGCGGCTATTTTACCTGAAGGCCAGCTCATACTTTTTAAAAAAGGAAACAAAACGAGCGTCGGCACTTCCTCATGAGCCAGCGCATCCCCATTCCGGTCATAAAATTTTCCCCGGCCATCATCTAGAGTCAATATCTGTGAGCGCTGCTTCACACTTGCCTCAATTAAATTAATCTCATGACTTGAAAATGATTCGGTATCAATCAGCTGAATCTGGACCAACCTAACCACAAGTACACCTAGAATCACCATTATCCCTATACCAACCCAAGAAATCCGCTTTTTCCTCATACCAACACCTCACTACCATTGTTGACGAGAGTCCAAAATTTATAACGATGTAGAAAAATATAACCGGACAAACCGTTTGAACAAAACAGCTTACAACCAATATACTTATTGCAAAAAAAAACGCCGTCGCAGTGACGGCGTTTGAGAGTTAATTTCCATTCATGCGCTTCGCTTTCCGCGGGGCGGGCAGTGAGCCTCCTCGGCTTACGCTCCTGCGGGGTTTCACCTGTCTCGCTGTTCGGAGTCTTCACGCCTAGAGATAGAATTTTGAAATGATAAGGAGTGCTTTCGAAAACCATTTTGAAATGGGAACACTAGAACCAGCTTGTTCCCGTAGAACTATTTGCACCGTAAAATACAAAAGAGGTTCGGAATGAAATCATTCCGAACCTCTTGAAACACCGTCTCAAGGACGATGTTTTTAGGAATTACTTGATGGATACGATTTTTACGGTCATGTCGCCGCCTGGTGTGCTGACTGAAACAGTTTCGCCCACTTTTTTACCGAGTAGGCTTTTAGCGATTGGTGAATCGTTTGAGATTTTGCCTTCGAATGGATCTGCTTCGGCACTGCCGACAATGTTATACGTTTCTTCGTCGCCATCTGGCAGTTCAACAAATGTTACGGATTTTCCAAGAGTGACACTGTCTGTTGTTGTATCTTCTTCAATAATTTTCGCATTGCGAATCATATTTTCAAGAGTTGTTATGCGTCCTTCAACAAAGGCTTGTTCTTCTTTTGCTGAATCGTACTCAGAGTTCTCTGATAGATCCCCGAAACTACGAGCAATTTTAATACGTTCCACGACTTCTTTACGTTTAACTGTTTTTAATACTTCTAATTCTTTTTCTAATTTTTCTTTACCTTCTTTAGTCATTGGAAATACTTTTTCGATTGCCAAAACCCTTCACTCCTTCAAGTTCTTTATCATAACGAATATCATAAAGTTTTATGTAATGCAGCGTGCATAGTACCCTGCCCCGTACAAACAGTTGAATATACCTAAGCGCGCGTTCTTTTGAAAAGAACGCGCTTATTACTTATTTGTACAAAAAGTATAAAAAATGACGTGTGTTGTATGAGGCTTTTGTTTATATTGTAAACAAAAAACACAAGGCAAGGAAAATACTGCATATTCTTTATCTATGCCATGTTATTACAAAAATGACTTTTGTTCAAGGATTGTTTGTATTTTAGTTACCATTAAATCAACGGCTACATGATTTTGGCCGCCTTCAGGAATGATAATGTTTGCATAGCGTTTCGTTGGCTCTATAAATTGATTATGCATAGGTCGAACCACATTAATGTACTGATCAATCACTGAGTCCATCGAACGTCCGCGATCTTTAATATCGCGTGTCATTCTACGGATAATCCGCAGATCAGCATCGGTATCGACAAACAGCTTAATATCCATCAAGTCACGGAGACGTTCATCTTCGAGCACCAGAATTCCCTCAAGAATGATAACATCCTTCGGTTCTACCCTGATTATTTCATTTGAACGAGTATGCTCTGCATAATCATATACAGGCTTATTTATTGGCTCATAGTTTAACAGCTTATTCAGATGGTCAATTAACAACTCTGTATCAAATGCAAGTGGATGATCATAATTCGTTTTTAAACGTTCCTCAAAGGGTAATGTGCTTTGATCTTTATAATAAAAGTCTTGCTCAATCATTAAAATCGAGTGACCTTTAAAGTGTTCATAAACAGCTCTAGATACACTGGTTTTCCCAGAACCAGAACCTCCAGCAACACCGATTACAACGGGTCTTTCAGCCATAGTAGTTCTCCTCTCAAATCGTTGTTTTGATTCATACAGGACAATGCCTGTCTTATTATCATAACGGAGAACCAGTCCCGAGAAATCGAAGTCTCATCGCTATGGTTCCCAAACATTTTACACTTATACGCTGGCTCCTCGTTCGAGAAGTCGTACTAACTTACCTTCTATATTAAAGGCTTTTATATTTGCTAATCGCTACACCGTCTCCAATGGGCAAAATAACAGTATCAAAATCTGGATGGTTGTGCAGCCATACATTATAATTATGAATCTTTCTAACCAATGCACGTCTTCTCTTAGGCTCGATTTCTGCCAAAGGTTCAGCCACAAGTCCTTTATATAAAACATTGTCGGTAATGATTATACCATCATGTCGTAAAAACGGTACAAATAGTTCAAAAAACCGTTTATATTGTCCTTTTGCGGCATCTACAAATAGTATGTCATATGGCCCATGAGCTCCTGCTGCTTCACCCGCTTCCAGTGCATCGCCTTCAATCAGCGTAATTTGCTCCTGTTTGCCGGATTTTTCAATATTTGCTTTTGCTTCAGCAATCCGTTTTACATGTCGTTCAATCGTAACCACTTTCACAGAGGGCACAGCATCAATCATCCTTAGTGCTGAGTAGCCAATAGCTGTACCAACTTCAAGAATACTTTGCGGCTGTTTCAGCCTAATAATTTGTAACAAGACTTCAATACTTTCTGGTTCCATAATTGGAATATGATTTTCTTCGGCATATTGCTCAATTTCTGCAAATAAACCGGTGCGTTCCGTCAGTAATGAACGGAGATAGCTATCTATCTTCTGATTCACGTTTGTATCCTCCCATGCTAGCTTCGATCTACTCGGCTCTTTATCATACAAAAAACCCGGCATCTGCCGAGTTAGTATAAAAGTTCCTGCATGTCACGTCAGCTTTCGCACTGAAATTTCACTTCGACTATTTTACCATAAAAAGAAGGAGAATGATATCTCTCATCCCCCACTAATTGTTTCCTATTTATCACTTGTAATGTGTTGGGCCTTTTTCTTGTTATGTTCATCAAGCGATACGGAGAAAAGCACCTTACCTGATGACGTTGCAAGGAAGTAATAATATTTAGTCTTATCGGGATGCAATGCGGCTTCAATTGACGTGTCACCAGCATTAGCAATTGGTCCAGGCGTTAAGCCTTTATTCTTATAGGTATTATAAGGTGATTCGACTTCTAGGTCCTTATAATAGACCTTCTTCTGATGCTTGCCCTTCGCATAAAGTACCGTTGGATCGGTTTGCAGCGGCATGTTTGCCTCTAATCGATTATGAAACACCGATGAGATTTTATTTCGGTCTACATTTACTGTGGCTTCCTCTTCAATTAAGGAAGCAAATGTCAATAGGATATGCGGTGAGTATTTCTTTTCCTTCATCTCTGATTGATAACCAGCCAGTACTTTTTCCGTTTGTGAAAGCATATCGCTCACGATTGTTTCAAGAGGTGTAGTTGTTTCATAAAATGAATACGTAGCTGGGAAAAGATAACCCTCAAGCGGGTGAATAATTTTTTCATTGAAAATAGCATCTGTTAAAAGCTTAGGGTGTTTCTTTTGTAAACTTTTAACGAACTTTTCGTCATCCAGCTTGTCTAAAACATCCTCTGACTTCTGATTCGTATTATCAGCAATAATGGTCGCAATTTGACTCAGCTGCTTCCCTTCAGGAATCGTGATCTTTAAAGCTGCCTCTTTCATTACTTTCCCAGATTTAATCGAACTCAGTACTTCATCCAGCTCCATTGATGGGGAAAGTTTATATGTACCTGCTTGGAATCCTGACTCGTTTTTTAATTTAATATAATATTTAAATATCCGGCCATTCTTAATAATACCTTCATCTTCTAAGATCGTGCTGATACTGCTCACACCAGAACCAATTGGAATCTCAACTTCCTTGGTTTTTTTGTTATCTGGATCCAATGGCTCTAGGGCACTTTTTACATATAGATACCCGCCGATACCAATAATGCCGGCTACTAAGATAAACGCCATCACGATAATTAAAATAATTTTACGGACAACTTTCGCTTCTCCTTGACGTTCGATCATACTTTTTCGTATCAAAGCTTTCTTTGACATATTATCTTGTTCTCTATCTTTCATCCTCAAACCCCCTGTAAAAAAAACACGTTCATACGTTTATCATGCGCATTTTTTGTCATGCACTCTCTATTAATGACAAATGTACACAGGTTTTGTCAATAGAAGCTATTCAAACGCAGAAAAAAACCTCTATACTGAATTCAGCATAGAGGTTATCTGCGATATAAATTAAGCAGACTGATTATCTTTTTCAGTTTTTCCAAATTTATCTTCAGCAGGACGTGCACGCTTCATGAAGAATGAAAGAATCAACGCTAATGCTGCGATAAAGGTGGCAACAAGGAATGCATCATTAATTCCCTCAAGCATTGCCATGTTTTTCAGTCCCTCAAGGGCTTCAGCACTTGGTTGACCAGTTGCTTTACTCATAGCAGCCTTCGCAAGTTCTTCACCATGTGTAGCTGCACGGTTTGACATAACTGTTACAAGCAATGCCGTACCAATCGCACCCGAAATTTGGTTAAGCGTATTGTTCATCGCTGTTCCATGAGGATTCATTCGAGCTGGCAGTGAGTTCAATCCATTTGTCATAACGGGCATCATTGCCATCGCAAGACCAAAGGACCGGATCGTAAACATGGTAACTAACGTGCCGTACGATAATTCCATTGTCAACTGACTAAAGAAATAAGTCGATGCCACTGTAATAGATAAACCAGTTACCACAAGCACGCGTCCGCCAAATTTATCAAACAATTTACCGGTAACCGGAGACATAATCGCCATTAGAATAGCACCAGGAAGCATAAGCAGTCCTGAATCGAACGGAGATATACCACGAATCGTTTGAATATACATCGGCAGTAAAATCATTCCTGAAAATAATGCCATATTCAAGACAATCGAGATACTCGCTGACAAAGCAAACATTGGGTGACGGAAAATCCGGAATTCAAGCATTGGTGAATCCATTTTCAACTGACGTGTAATGAACAGAATTAATGAAATTACACCAACGATTAATGTTCCGTAAACCCAAGGGCTATCCCACCCTTTTGAACCGGCTGAGCTAAATCCATACAACAAGCCGCCAAACCCAAGGCTTGATAAAATAACAGATAGAACATCAATTTTAATATTTACTTTATCTTTCTTATCCTTCAGCTTAAAGAAGCCGAAAGCAAGAACAATAACCGCAAGCGGAGTAATGAAGTGGAACAACATTCTCCAATCATAATGTTCAACAATCCAGCCTGAAAGCGTTGGTCCAATCGCTGGAGCAAACATCATAACTAAACCAAACAGTCCCATTGCTGATCCCCGTTTTTCTACTGGGAAGGCTGTTAAGAGAACATTCATTAGTAGCGGCATCATAATAGCAGAACCAGCTGCCTGAATCATTCGGCCTCCAAGCAACACTGGGAAAACAGTTGCTGCACCGGCAGTAACTGTACCGATTGTAAACAACAGCATGGCTGTTAAGAACAAATTCCGCACAGAATACTTACGAATTAAGAAAGCTGTCGTTGGTATCATAATACCGTTAACAAGCATATAACCCGTTGCCAGCCACTGTACAGTCGACGTTTCAACACCTAGATCTCTTTGAATCGAAGGCAGGGCAATATTCAACAAAGTTGAATTAAGAATCGAAATAAAAGCACCGACCATAAGAATGGCAAGAATACCATAAGGGGCCTTTTTTTCATTTAGTTGAGCAGTACTCATATTTTTATTCCTCCATTTGAACTTGTGGTTCATTTTATTGTACAATGGGTATATCCCGATATCATAAAATATATATTATACCTCTAGTTCAATTATTGCAATAAAAAAATATTCATTATTGATAGGGTTTGTACTACCCCCAGAAAAATAGTAAGATAACAATTACACTAGCAGTATAATGAAAGCCTAGGTGATATTCATGAATAGTCGGAAGCAAAAGGTCATTGAAACCGCCCATCATCTGTTTATTGAAAAAGGATACAATGCAACCTCCGTTCAAGATATTTTAGATGGCAGCGGGATTTCTAAAGGTACATTCTATAATTATTTCCCTTCCAAGAGTGAATTATTTATTGCGATTTTCCGTTCCCTATATAAAAAGATTAATGAAGAACGGGCAGCCGTACTCATTGGGAAAGAATTATCTGATATAGAAGGTTTCATTAAACAGCTGGAACTACAGATGATATTCAACAAACAAAGCAATATGTTGATATTAATTGAAGAAGTACTGGTATCTAATGATGAAGAGTTAAAGAAATTTATTAAACGGATTCAGTTACTAAGTCTTCGCTGGACATATGGGCGCTTTATCGATATCTTTGGTGAAAGCAAAAAACCCTATCTACTCGATTTAGCTGCCATTTTTCTCGGTATGATGATACAGATGAATCATTATAATCAACTTGCACAATCAGTTGGATCAACAGAAAAAAATATAATTCGATATTGTATCGACCGAATCATTCAAATATTAACTGAAACTTCTACAAGCGGCGTCCAAATTCTAGATCCAGAGCTAATTGATACTTGGCTCCCTAATTTCAGAAACCACCATCACCAATGTCATAACGACTTGCTTCAATCGATATTAGCTCTAAAAAAAGCCACGAATAAAACATTTTGTGGGAGTAATCAACGAGAACGAGCATTTGAACTTATCGATTTCATTCAGGATGAATTACTACAACCATCTAAACCACGTCGATTCTTATTAGACAGCACGTTACAAACCTTAATGTCACTATATCCAGCACAGGCTCAAGACGCAATCGAGCATTTTGAAGCGAATATTAATGCCTGCCTAGGACAACTAGATAATGATATCTAAAACAAACTCCCCTGTGAAGTTTGTTTTTTTTGCGCTTGATAGACTTGATAAAATAAAGGAATAATTTAGGGGGTTTCAACAAGAAAGGAAATAAAGTAAAAGTATGGGTCTTATCACTATCATTGTTCGTTATTCTTTCCACTGCTTCTTATGCCTTCTTTCAAATCAAACAAAATCATCAAGAGACTATGCTCTTAATTAATGATTGTGCAGGAACGGTTCGTGTTGAAACAAATTTCTTTAAATTAAGTACAGAAGTATGTGAGAAAAAGTAAAACCCCCTATCCAATTTGGACAGGGGGTTTTGCCTTATCTTAGTTTTCTTCTTCGTCGCCTTCAGCGTCAAGGAACGTGTTAAGCATTTCTTCAATCATGTCCCATTCTTCTTCAGTTTCGATTGGAGAAAGCTCGCCGTCTTTGTTATCTTCGCTTGGTACGAAAGATGACGCGTGAATTTCGATTTCTTCTTCTTCGTCTTCTACTGACATTGGGTAGTAAAGGACGTAAGATTTGTTGAATTTATCTGAATCAAACGTGAACAAAACCTCACAAAGTTGTTCGTTCCCATTCTCGTCTACTATTGTAATATTGTTATCATTATGTTCCATTAATCATTCACCTCATAGTTTTGATTGTCTATCTAAAAAGCCTTGCAGGATCAAGGTTGCTGCCATTTTATCAATGACATCTTTCCGTTTTTTCCTGCGGACATCCGCATCAATTAACACGCGTTCGGCAGCCATTGTCGTAAGCCGTTCATCCCAAAGGAAGACGGGTACCTTGAATTTATTTTCAAGATGTTCTTTAAACGACTCGCTTGCTTCGGCACGGGGACCAATGGTTCCATTCATGTTTTTCGGATAACCTAGGACAATCTTAGTGACCTCATGTTCGTCGATAATTTGACGAAGCCGTTTCATGCCAAAATTCTTTTGCGCTTCGTCGATCTTGATTGTTTCAAGACCTTGTGCTGTCCATCCCATCGCGTCGCTGATCGCAACGCCGATGGTTTTAGTTCCTAAATCTAAACCCATTGTACGCATTAGTTTTCCTCACGATGGCTCTTTAAATACGATTTAACCAATTCTTCGATAATTTCATCCCGCTCAAGCTTGCGAATAAGATTCCGAGCATCCAAGTGACGTGGTATATACGCCGGGTCTCCGGAAAGCAAATATCCGACAATTTGATTAATCGGATTATAGCCTTTTTCTTGAAGAGCAGCATACACTTGAAACAAAACTTCTTTTACGTCTTGTTCAAACGGTTCTTCCGGGAAATTAAACTTCATCGTTTTATCAAAGGAACTCATGTAATGCACCCTCTCTTCAGTTATAAACGTGTTCCGACTGCTATAACCATTGTACAATACTTTTTGTCCATTATGAAATGGATTTTACCCATTCTTCAACAAAATTAAGCGCAGCATCCAATTTTTCTGGATCTTTTCCGCCGGCTTGCGCCATATCCGGACGTCCACCGCCGCCTCCGCCGCAGCGTGTAGCCACTTCTTTGATGACTTTCCCAGCATGGAAACCTTGTGCAATATAATCTTTTGTAACTGCTGCAATTAAATTTACTTTATCGCCTTGTGCAGAACCGAGGACAATAATTGCTGAGCCTAGTTTTTCTTTTAAGTCATCAGCCATTGCACGCAGATTATTCATATCTACCCCTTGAACCTTCGCAGAAAGAACGGTTACCCCGTTAATTTGCGTAGCTTTAGAGACAAGACTTGATGCTTCTATATTTCCAAGCTTAGCGGAGAGACTTGTATTTTCACGGTGAAGCTCTTTCACTTCTGCTAGAACAGTCTCAATTCGAGAAGGAAGGTCCTTCGGATTAGCTTTTAGCATACTTGCTGCTTCTTTTAGTGTCGTAATTTGATCCGCCATCAATTTGTAGGCAGCGGCACCTGTTACAGCTTCAATCCTGCGTGTGCCAGCACCAATTCCGCTTTCAGAAACAATTTTAAACAAACCAATAACAGCGGTATTAGGAACATGACAGCCCCCGCAAAGCTCCAGGCTGTAATCGCCGATTTGAACAACACGTACAATTTTACCGTATTTTTCGCCAAATAGCGCCATAGCTCCCATTGCTTTTGCTTCTTCAATATTTTTTGAATCTATATTTACATTCAGACTTTGCCAAATTTTTTCATTTACGATGTTTTCAATTTGCTCGATTTCTTCCGGTTGAATTTGTCCGAAATGTGAAAAGTCAAAACGCAGACGCTCTGCTTGAACAAGTGAACCCGCTTGGTTAACATGTGTTCCAAGGACATCCTTTAATGCTTGATGCATTAAATGCGTAGCTGTATGGTTTTTAATGATAGGAAGGCGATTAGCTTGATCGACAACCGAAACCACTTTAGCTCCTTGAAGCAATGTACCAGCAGTCACCGTTACACGGTGTAGATTTTGTCCATTAGGTGCTTTTTGAACATCTAATACGGTCAATTTCACATCTTCGCTGACAATGACGCCTTTATCTGCCGTTTGTCCGCCGCTTTCTGCATAAAATGGTGTCTCACTTAAGATGACATGTACTTCTTCGCCTTCATTAGCTTCCTTCATTAACTCACCATTTTGAACGATTGCTTCAATAACAGCTTCTGCTTCAAGCTGATCGTAGCCGACAAACTTACTTTCGATTTTGATGTCGCCTAGCACACCGCCTTGAATTTGCATAGAATCCACATCTTGACGAGCCGAACGAGCACGTGCACGCTGTGCTTCCATTTCTGATTCAAACCCAGCATGATCGACAGCCATATTTTCTTCTTCAGCATACTCTTCTGTCAACTCGATTGGGAATCCGTACGTATCATAAAGACGGAACACGTCTGAACCTTGAATCGTTGTTGAACCTTTTGCTTTTTCTTTTTTAATAACTTCGGATAAAATTCCAAGGCCGTCATGCAAGGTTTCATGGAAACGTTCTTCTTCATTTTTAATAACCTTAGCAATGAAAGCGGCTTTATCTTTAACTTCTGGATAGAAGGCATGCATTACTTCACCAACAACCGGCACTAATTCAAACATGAATGGACGGTTAATATTGATTTGCTTAGCATAACGAACAGCACGACGCAGTAAACGACGTAACACATATCCGCGGCCTTCATTTGATGGAAGCGCTCCATCACCGACAGCAAACGCAACAGTCCGGATATGGTCAGCGATTACTTTAAATGCAACATCTGATGCAGTCTCTGTGCCATATTTCACACCAGAAATTTCTTCCGTTGCGGCAATAATCGGCATAAACAGATCAGTATCATAATTGGTTGCAACATCTTGAACAACTGAAGCCATCCGTTCAAGTCCCATTCCTGTATCAATGTTTTTCTTAGGAAGCGGTGTATATGAACCATCTGGATTATGATTAAATTGTGAGAACACCAAGTTCCAAACTTCTAAATGACGCTCGTTTTCGCCGCCAGGATAAAGTTCTGGATCATTTGGATCGTCTCCATATGCCGGTCCGCGGTCATAGAAAATTTCTGTATTCGGACCGCTTGGACCTTCGCCGATATCCCAGAAGTTTTCTTCTAAACGGATAATCCGCTCTGCAGGCAAGCCAATTTTTTTATTCCAAAGTTCAAATGCTTCTTCATCTTCAGGATGAATGGTTACAGCCAGTTTCTCTTTATCAAAACCAATCCATTTTTCATCAGTTAAGAATTCCCATGCCCATGTAATCGCTTCTTCTTTAAAGTACTCACCAATAGAGAAGTTACCGAGCATTTCAAAAAACGTATGGTGACGAGCTGTTTTACCCACATTTTCAATATCATTTGTACGGATTGCTTTTTGTGCATTCGTAATCCGTGGATTTTCTGGAATTACTCGACCATCAAAATACTTCTTCAATGTTGCAACACCTGAATTGATCCATAATAAAGATGGATCTTCATGCGGAACTAGAGGAGCACTCGGCTCAATTGCATGTCCCTTTTCCTTAAAAAAGTCTAGATACATCTGGCGGATTTGCGCGCCTGTTAAATATTTCATCATTATTTCCTCCTTAAATTTGGGCACAAAAAAAACTCCCATCCCCTGACAGGGACGAGAGTTAGCTCGCGGTACCACCCTGATTATGGGCCAAATTCACGCACCCATCACCTTCATCAATGCCTTAACGCGGCGAAACGGCAGGAATTAGCTGCACTCCGGACTAGCTTTCTGTCGACTACATCGAAATTTCCTTTCAGCCAAGGGAAATTCTCTCTAAACATATGGACGTCAACATACTTTTTCCATCACTGTGTTTACGAATTATAAAAGTTCTTATGTATTGGATTATATTCATCCAAAATTTATTTGTCAATCATCGAACTGACTAGATTGCGTTTTTCCGAAATGAATCTTCGCATGCAGCACAAAAGCCTTAAGAATGGCGAGTACTGGAACCGCAATAATCAGACCTGCCACGCCTGCAATTTCACCGCCAACCAAAAGCCCAAACATAATAAATACCGGATGCATATGCAAACTTTTTCCCACAATCAGCGGAGACAGAATATTTCCCTCAAGAAACTGTAAAACCAGCACGACCACACCCACTATTATAACCATTTTCACAGAAATTGAAGCAGCAATAATAACGGCTGGAACGGCACCGATAATCGGTCCGAAATACGGAATGACATTGGTTATACCAATAATTATTCCCAGCAGCAACGGATACTCCATCCCAACCACCCAAAAAAGAAAAGCTGAAACCAACCCAATTGCTGCACAGACAAGAATCTGTCCGCGGATATAACCGCCCAGTGACGTATCTACATCACGAAGAAAAGACATCCCCTGCTTTCTGAATTTTTTTGGAGTGATGTACCAGGTCATTTTTTTTATAGCTTGAAAATCTTTAATAAAGTAAAAAGCTAGAAACGGAATTAGTGCAATTAGTAGAAAGAAATCGAAGGCACGGAGAAAATAACTCATAATTGTACCAGCCAGTGCCTCAAGTTTACTCTCGATTAAAGCAATCATTTCATCGATCCGCTCATGGACGCCAAACGGCCAATGTGTAGTCTTGGCTTCAATCATCTTCATCCAGCCGCGATATTGTTCCGCAACAACCGGTGCACTTTCCGCCAGCTCCCCCACCTGCTTAATAATAACGGGAATCCCTCGGTACACCGCAAACCCAATTCCCCCAAAAAACAAAACATAAATCACCACAATCGACAACCCACGGCTCATCCCCTTCAAATGAAGAAACTCAACAACAGGATGCAGCAAATAACTAATAAACGCTGCAGCAGCAAACGGAATCAGCACCTTCACCCCCACACCCAGCACAGGACTCCAAAACGGCTTAAGCTTCATAAACACATAAAGAACAATAAATAATAACAACAAAAACCCCAACCGATAAAACCACTTAAGCCGAATACTCATCCCGCATCCCTCCCAAACCTAGTTTCCGTGGAAGATGGAGAAATTATGCAGGAAGGCGGGCTATTTACTTGGAGCAAACCACTCCTCATTTTGGTTCTAAATACCTTTTATTGCTCCTGCGAACTGGTATTTGCTCCTCCTGCTCCCACGTAGACAGATGGAAATCCTTTGATTCGGCCCATTTTGAGAATCATTCGGCCCTTTCCACGAATGATTCGGCCCTTTTTCCTCTTTATTCGGCCCTTGTGAAACTAGACACCTTTCTCTGTTAGAACAAGTAAAAGACCCGCCAACTGGCGAGTCTTATAGCATAGATTTTATTTTTTTGCGTAGTTTTTTTATTTGACGCTGACGTTTTTTTGGATCTGTTATCATATCTAGACCAATACCTATGAAATTATTTTGTGATCGTCTTCGCATCTCAAAAACCTCTTTCAAGTTTTACATGGTAAAGCGGCGATCTTGTTCATCAAACAAATCGTCCAACGAACTTAAGCTCCCGTCTTCTTCGACTTGATGAGTATTAATCATTCCCTCTGAAACCGTCATTTCGATATAGCATCCCCAGCAATAATATTGATTCACACCAATTTTACCAATATCTTTGCTGCTGCAATTTGGGCATTTCATTTCCATTTTCCGGACACCTCACTATTCATAGACCGAAACAATGATGGCATCCTCCCCAAGAGATGGCGGCTGTTCAGACCGCACTAATCTTTTACCCTCTGTAAGCTCAGAGAAAAATCCATCCGTCGTTTCATACGCTATGATTGTGCCCATTTTTTCCAAAAAACATACATCATGCAGAAGCCCAAGCGCATCCCCAGTATCAGAAAGGACCATTTTTCCAAACACACTATCATGGACAAACCTTACTGAATGCTTTGGTGGTTTTTGCTCGCAATTTCCATCGCTAACGATAATACCCTCTGATCCAAAGGCCATCACTTTTTGAAGACTTATAAAGAAGCTCTTTTTTAAAAAAGCTCGCTGGTGTACGATCATCCCACTAATGTGTCCATCGTCCGCGAAACAAAAATCACTAATTATACCGATATTTTTGCCCGGATGACAATATACCGGCATACCAATCAGTTGTGAAAATGTCCGCAAAGTCATCCCGCCCTTCCGAACACCGTTAGTATTTGTTCACGGAGATTTTTCATGCTGTGTAAGGTTTTCCAAACTCAAATGATAAATCCTATCTCTGGTTTGTCCGCTCCGAGTCAGATTTAATGATTCAAGAAGTCGGGCTGAGGTTTTTAATGAGGGGACCTGTAGAAAATCGCTACATTCGCGGTTGGTCATCGAAGATTTGTTAAGATGGAGGTAGTCCTTAAAGCAGATAATATGAGATGTTTTGTCTGAATGCAGACACTTTGGGCAGTGCCACCTCAACTTTTTCCGTTCCATTGGCAGAAAAGAGCATTGAGGACAATAGACACCTTTTAATAGGTTTACTGGTGAAATCGCGTAGGTTTCAAGAAGATTTGGTTGATGAGGATTATGTTGTTTTACCATAAATTTAGATAGTTTTTTCAATTCTTTTCGTTGCAGTTGGGGTTGAGAAAACTTAATTTCAAATTGTTCGATCTTTAAGAGAAGAGAATTTCGATGGATTACTTTGTGAGGAACTTCCGCATTTCCTGGGTTACATTTTATAATAGTATAAGGATTAGTAATAACTACAATTGATTCAAGCGGCAGAGTCTGGATTTCTGAGAAGTAAGCCATTTTTCAAAAAGTTCTCGCTGTTTTTGCACCTGAAGAATTGGATCAGGGAATCCTTTTTCAATACCATTCTTTGTTTGAATTAATTGTTTAAATGTTCGATCAAAAAAAATAGTACCTGCATAATTTTTTACTTCAATAATTAAGGCAAAAGAAGCAGATAGAAGCAAAATATCAATTTGAAAATAGTGATTTTCATACTGTAGACGAAGGTCATGGAATATATAGTAATCTTGTTCCTGAAGAAAGCTTAAATCGTAGCTTAATGACAGCTCACCTTGGTAACCTGCCCAATAGCGTCTATACTCTTCCTCAATCGCATCCCGATTAGGATAGGTGAGTGGCAGTCTTCGTAATAAAGCCTCCAAAGCTAGTACTCTTGCTGGCACTTCACATCGTTTCACAATCAACTAATTACCCCCTTTTTAAAACAAATTCGTCACTTTTCATCAAAACCCTGCTCAACATAAAAAAACTCTTTACAGCACCCCGTTCCGCTAAATAGATCTTGATCTTGTGGCATTCTTCCCTAACACAACTACATTCTTCCCTACCGGCTATTGATTCTGCCCTAACCCGGAAACATTCTT
>NZ_AJTN02000235.1 GCF_000305495.1 Peribacillus psychrosaccharolyticus ATCC 23296
AAATGTATTCCCAGATTTTCGAATTAGAAGATCAATTTATCTCTCCGTTTAAACCCCTGGATATTATTAAACGGAGCTGTGAATATTTTGGTTCGAGTTACGAGGGAAGAAAGGATGGAACAAAACATTTAATCGGGATTACCCACAAAGCTCCAATTGCCGTTGATCCAACAAGCTCTATTTTTTTCTTTCCAACATCTTCACCTGCACGACCTCAGTGCATGTGGCTGTCACATCATCATGTTAGTAAGTTTACTCGTGCAGATACGGGAATGACATCTGTTGTTTTTCGAAATCAGCAGCAGATTGAGATAGACATTTCCTATAGTTCATTTGGCAATCAAGTCATGAGGACTGCCCTCCTCAAAACGAAACTCTTGCAGCGTATAGAAGAAACAGAACGGCAGCAGTATTATTTAGTTTCAAGAAAAGGAATTGCAGAACAAAATGAAAGCGCTTCAAAATATTCTTTATTGAGATAGTTGACCGTATCCTTGGGTTGGGGACATTCTTCTGTTGCTCTGTTGAGAGCTTGTCTCCAAGACTCTTATTGTTCATAAAGCCTCTTCACTAAATAATAAGCCAATAATTCCTCTGTTTTATTTCGTAAGCGCGGGTTGAAATAGTTATGGTGCTCCTCGAAGCCTTTGTAGATAAAACTATACATAGTAAAGTCTTTGTCGCGTTTCATCTCGCTCACCTTAATATTTTCCTTCCGTAAAAAACTTCGTACAACAGTTAACTCCTGCTGAACTATTCTTAGAGCCTCTTCCACTAATTCTTGGTAGGGCTTTTTTAATTTGAAAGAACTCTTCTCAATAACCGCTAAATCTAGATTAAAGATCGTAATAACCATCGGAAGATAAATTGCCTTTTCAATCATATTCCGATCATGTTCTGGAATTCGGGTCATTGGTCAGGCTCCTTTCTTAGTTGACATTCAGGGTGTAACTATTCTATGTAAGGAATTAAAAAATAAGAACAAATGTTCTTTTTTATCGTAATCGATAACTCTTTTAGTTGCAAGCTGATATTCTTATTTTAAAAACGGGTTAGCTTTCCATTGATTTAGGGAAAATAAGCAGTATCTTAATAAAAGCAATTCTTGCAATTCAGTATATTGTTCGCTTACATTTAGATAAACAACTCAAAATTCAAGGATGATTGATGTCTGGGGAGAGAATTATGGATTTTAATGGCGTACAAGAGTGGCTAACATCTGAAAATATTTTAGAACTGATAAAAAAATACCGATCATTTGGACCGATTCCAGGTGTAGTATTACCAATGCTTGAAGCGTTTTTACCCTTCTTACCATTAGTCGTTTTTGTGGTTGCGAATGCCAGTGCTTTTGGTTTATGGTTAGGTTTTTTAGTTTCATGGATTGGTACTGTTACGGGTTCATTACTCGTTTTTCTTATCTTTCGTAATTATGGACAAAAAAAACTACTCCGATTCCTGAATAAGAATAAGCAAGTACAAAAGCTGATGGAGTGGGTGGATCGTCATGGGTTTGGTCCGTTATTTTTACTTCTTTGTTTTCCGTTTACGCCATCGGCAATTGTTAATATTGTTGCTGGGTTATCGAAAATCAGCCGCGGACAGTATGCATTAGCATTAATGGGCGGGAAATTGGTGATGATTTTTACAATTAGCTTTATTGGTTATGACGTTGTTTCGCTGATACATAAGCCCGTGCGTACTGCGATTATGGCAGGTATTATATTTATCCTGTGGCTGGTGGGAAAAAGAATTGAAGCAAGACTCAATAAAAGCATGAAGAGAGGGGACGGCTAATACTATCTAATAAAGTGATATTTGACGGAGGAAACTGAATGGAAGAGAAAAAGTCGTCCTTCAAGATTAGAAATATCCTCGCTGTCTTCATTATTTTCCTAGTAGTCCGTGCTTTTTTCTTTACTAATTATGTTGTTGATGGTCAATCGATGGAGCCGTATTTAGGGGAAGGGAATAAGCTGATTGTGGATCAGGTTGTCTACCAATTATCCTCCGTTAAGCGTTTTGATGTGATTGTTTTTCATGCAAATAGGAAGGATGATTATGTAAAACGGGTAATTGGAATCCCAGGAGATGTGATTTCCTATCAAGATGACAAATTAATTATAAATGAAAAGGAATTTTCGGAACCGTACTTAGAGAAAATCGAGCATCCTTTTCTTGGTCAGCATTTGACTGGTGATTTCACTTTGAAGGAACTAACTGGTGTAGAGAGGATTCCAAAGGGCAAGGTATTTGTCCTCGGTGATAATCGGCTGAAAAGTATGGATAGCCGTCACATCGGCCTTATATCAATTGATCGAATCATTGGGAAAGTAGATCTAAAATATTGGCCGCTTTTAGGGTCTTTCTAAAACAGCAAATGATATCGTTTAATTTTGAACCCAGTTGTGGGTTCTTTTTTTATTTTAGGAAAAGCAAAAACGTAAACAAGACCGCTTTCCTGCTTGTCAGGCGAACATACGATTGGTAAAAGCTGTGCCAAACCGGTAAAATAGAAGGCAAAGGACCAAAGTTAATTTCCAGAAATCCTGTCATAAAGCTGCTCGGATTTTCTGTTAAAATAGGGATAAAGATGTAGACGGAAGAAGGAGGCAAAAAGATGCCGCTCCAATTTTTAATAGGAAGATCGGGAACAGGAAAAACAACAAGGATTCTTGAGGATATTCGTGGAAAACTGCGAGAAGATCCGGCTGGAAATCCTATTATTTACCTTGTTCCGGATCAGATGACATTTTTGTCAGAATATAAATTAGTGAAAACGCCTGACCTTGGCGGGATGGTACGAGCACAGGTTTTTAGCTTCAGCCGTTTAGCTTGGCGAGTGCTTCAGGAAACAGGCGGAATGAATCGCCGGCATCTTGACAGCGTCGGCGTTACTATGTTGATTCGTAAGATTATGGAAGATAAAAAAGATGATTTAAAAATGTTTCGCCGTTCTGCGGATAAGCAGGGTTTTATAGCCCAAATGGATGAAATGCTGAAGGAGTTCAAACGTTATTGCATTGATCCCGAACAGGTGCGAATCTTTCACGATGAAACAGAAGAACTGCCTGAGGGTCTTCGTGATAAACTTCATGATTTGGATTTAATCTATCAGCAATTTGAGGAAGAATTGATTGGGAAGTATTTAGACTCGGAAGATTATTTTAAACTGCTTGTTGAAAAGATGGCAGACTCGTCATACTTAGCATCTGCGACCATTTATATGGATGGCTTTTATAGTCTCACACCACAGGAACTGTTGATTGTTGATGGACTGCTGAAGCATAGCCGCCATGTAACGGTATCGCTCACACTAGATCGGCCATTCAGACAGAATCCACCTGATGCACTTCACTTGTTCCGGCAGACGGGCTCTACTTATTACGACATTTACCAAAGTGCGCTGAAGCAGGGGATATCCATTGAGGAAGACATGGTGCTTGAAGCAGTAGGACGCTATACAGGAAGTCCTTCTTTGAAGCATCTTGAAACGAACTTTGCGGTAAGACCGGTGACAAAGTATCCGCTCGACGTTAAGGTCGCCATAACCCAAGCGGTGAATCGCCGGGCAGAAGTAGAAGGAGTAGCAAGGGATATTTTAAAACTTGTTCGCGATGGTGTTTACCGATGGAATGATATTGCCATCCTTGTTCGAAACGGTGAGTCTTATCATGATTTAATTGATACAGTTTTTAAAGATTATGAGATTCCTGTTTTTATCGATTCGAAGCGTTCGATGCTTAATCATCCGCTGCTTGAGCTTGTTCGCTCTACGCTTGAAATTATCGTGAGCAACTGGAGATATGAAACAGTGTTCAGAGCGATTAAAACGGAACTGTTGGCGCCCATTGGCCAAACGACGCCTTCTATCCGTGAACGAGTCGACCGTCTTGAGAATTATGTGTTGTCACGTGGAATAAAAGGAACAAGGTGGACGTCAAAGGACCGCTGGGGATACCGGAGAATTAGAGGGCTGGAGCTTGAGGAAAGATCACAGACGACAAAAGAGAAAGAACTTGAGAATGAGTTAAATGACCTTAAGGAAATGTTCACAGAACCGATTCTGACCCTATCCCGCCGCTTCAAGCGTGCTAGAACCGGCAGAGAATATTGTGAAGCCCTCTTTATATATTTAGAGGAGCTCCACATTCCAGAGAAGCTGGACAAGCTGAAGTTTGAAGCAGAAGAAGCAGGGGAATTGATACGAGCCCGCGAGCATGAACAGTCTTGGGATGCTGTAATCGATCTTCTAGATCAGTATGTTGAGATTCTTGGTGATGAAAAGATAGGACTGAAACAGTTTTCAACCATAATCGAGACGGGAATGGAATCCATGAAATTTTCCCTCGTTCCGCCCGCTATAGACCAAGTAATTGTTGCGAACCTTAATTTATCACGGATTGATGATGTCAGGGCAGCATTTGTCATTGGTCTAAATGAAGGCGTACTGCCAGGGAAAGTGACAGCTGAGGGCATCTTTTCAGACGGTGATCGGAATGCCCTGCTTGCTGACGGGTTGGAAGTTGCTCCAGGCTCGGGGCTTCGTCTGCTTGATGAAGAATTTACGGCTTACAAAGCGTTTACCACCCCTTCTGAGGCATTATATATGTCATACCCACTCGCAGATGAAGAAGGGAAATCGCTGTTGCCCTCTTCTTATATAAAACGTGTACGGGATTTGTTGGGTCAGGTAAATGAAGCGGTGTACACAAATGATCCTTCCGACTTTGATGCAGTAAGGCAAGTATCATTTGCTGCCAATTATAATGTAGCGCTGGCTTATTTAACTGCTCAGCTGCAGTTGTTAAAACGAGGGTACCCAATTGATGCCCTGTGGTGGGATGTTTACAATGCGTATATGAGAAATGATGAAATTAAGCCGCTTGCCATCAGGGTATTATCCAGCCTGTTTTATGAAAATAAAGCGAAGAAACTTTCAGAAGATACGAGTAAAAAACTATATGGAGAAAATATTCTAGCCAGCGTTTCACGGATGGAGATGTTCAATAGCTGTCCGTTCTCTCATTTTGCGGCTCATGGCTTGAAGCTTCAGGAGCGGAAGATTTACCGTCTTGATGCTCCGGATATTGGCGAAATGTTTCATGGTGCTTTGAAGATTATTTCGGATTATCTGCATGAAAACAAAATTTCTTGGTCTTCGTTAACGAAGGAACAATGTTTGCAGTTAGCACGATCAGCAATCGAACGGTTGGCGCCAAAGCTTCAAAATCAGATTCTTCTAAGCACAAACCGCCATCATTACTTAAAACGTAAATTGGAAGATGTCATTGGACGAGCTTCCATCGTGTTAAGTGAACAAGCAAAAGCAAGCGGATTTGCACCAATTGGACTTGAAGTGGCTTTTGGCAGTAAGGAAGAAATCCCGCCCTTAACGTTTTCACTCAAAAATGGTACTCAAATGGAGCTAGTAGGCCGGATTGATCGTGTAGATAAAGCGGAAGTTGACTCAGGAATTTATCTTCGTGTGCTTGATTATAAATCGAGTGACAAAGAGCTGAATATGAGTGAAGTCTATTATGGACTTGCTTTGCAAATGCTGACTTACCTTGATATTGTTGTCAGCCATTCAAAGACGCTGGTAGGTAAGGATGCGAAGCCTGCAGGTGTATTATATTTCCATGTTCACAATCCTGTCGTCAAAAGCAATAGTATGCTCAACTTGGATGAAATTGAAGAAGCGATGTTCAAAAGCTTTAAAATGAAAGGATTGGTATTAGGTAACCCTGACGTCATTCAATTAATGGATACAACGCTTGATTCTTCAGGGAAAACGACATCTGATATTGTCCCAGTTACGTTGAAAAAAGATGGGTCCCTTGGAGCCCGCTCAAAAGTCGCCAGTGATGGAGATTTTACACTCCTGCAAAACCATGTTCGAAACGTTTTTCAAAAAGCAGGCGATGAAATTGTTGACGGCAAGGTCGAGATTACACCCTACAAATTAAAAGAAAAAAAACCATGTACATTTTGTGCATATAAATCAGTCTGTCAGTTTGATGAGTCGTTAGAAGAGAACGAGTATAACGTACTGGTAAATAGAAAAGACGCAGATATCTTAGACATCCTTAAGAAGGGAGGGAATGATGATGAGTAAAACGATTATACCTGTAATGCCAGCGAGTGCGACTTGGACAGAAGACCAATGGAAAGCAATCTGGGCTAAGGATCAGGACATTCTTGTGGCTGCTGCGGCGGGCTCGGGGAAGACGGCTGTGCTCGTCAATCGAATCATCGAGAAAATCCTTTCAGAAGAGGATCCATTGAATGTGGATGAGCTCCTTGTCGTGACGTTTACGAACGCCTCAGCCGCAGAGATGAAACACAGAATTGGAGAAGCCCTTGAACAAGCGATTAAAGATAATCCAGATTCTCAACATTTGCGTAAACAAGTTAGTTTGATTCACAAAGCCTCCATTTCAACCCTGCACTCTTTTTGCTTAGACGTAATCCGGACCTATTATTATTTAACCGATGTAGATCCTGGGTTCCGAATTGCGGATTCTACAGAGGCAGAATTATTACGTGATGAAGTGATGGAAGAGTTATTTGAGGAACACTACGGTCAAAGTGATAACGAACGCTTCTTTAAACTTGTTGATGCCTATACAGGAGACCGAAATGATACAGCACTGCAGACAATCATTCGTTCCCTGCATAATTTTTCAAGGTCTCATCCCCACCCTGAGGCTTGGCTTGATCAAGCGGCAGCGATGTATGATTTGCCAGAAGAAACGAAAATTGATGATTTACCATTTATTAAAGAGCTGACTTTTGATACTTCCTTGCAGCTAGAAACCGCTCGATCTTTACTTAACCAGGCGCTTGAACTTTCTAAGCAGCCAGGAGGACCTGCGCCGCGAGCGGAGAATTTTATTGCTGACCTTACGATTATTGAGAGGCTGAAAAAAGCCCATCAGGAGTCTTGGGAAAGCATGTATGAAGCAATGCAGATGGACAACAGTTTTTCAAGAGCTAAAGCATGTAAGGGTGACTCCTTTGATAAAGAAATGGTCAAAACAGCTGATAACTATCGTAAAAAAGCGAAAAAGATTATTGATACATTAAAAATCGATTTGTTTTCCCGAAAGCCCGAACATTATCTAGAAGATATTCGCGGCTTAAAGGGGTATGTGGAAACACTCGTAGATTTAGTTAAACAGTTTGGTACGATGTTTCAAGCAGCCAAAGCGGAAAAGAACCTCGTTGATTTTTCAGATTTAGAGCATTATAGTTTAGCGATTTTAGCTGATACAGCAGAATTGGGCAGCCTCACGCCTTCAAAAGCGGCATTGGGTTATCGCAAACAGTTTAAAGAAGTACTTGTGGATGAATATCAGGATACAAATCTAGTTCAGGAATCAATTCTGAAGCTTGTAACAGCGGATGGGGAAAACAGCGGGAATCTTTTCATGGTTGGTGATGTTAAGCAGTCCATATATCGTTTCCGTTTGGCTGAACCGAATCTTTTTCTAGGAAAATATACTCGATTTACCCATGATGGCAGCGAAAGCGGTCTTCGAATCGACTTAAACCGTAATTTCCGCAGCCGGAGTGAGGTATTGTCAGGAACGAACTTCTTATTTAAACAGCTGATGGGCCTCACGGTTGGCGAAATTGAATATGATGAAGACGCTGAACTAAAAAAAGGGGCTTCCTATCCAGAGGATAAGTCGTATCCAATCGAGCTGACTTTAATTGATAACGCAAATGTGGATTCGAGCAGTTCCGTTGACGAATCAGGTGATGGAGATGAGTTCGGATTTGATGATGAAGAACTGGAAACAGCACAGTTAGAAGCTAGAATGATGGCAAAACTGATTAAACAAGCCATTAATGAGAAACAGCAGATTTATGATACAAAAGCAGGGATTTACCGGGCGATTACCTATCGTGATATGGTTGTCTTACTGCGGTCTATGCCATGGGCCCCGCAAATCATGGATGAGTTCAAAAAACAGGGAATCCCTGTTTATGCAAGTCTGTCAACCGGATATTTTGAAGCAAACGAAGTAAGAATCATGCTTTCACTGCTGAAAACGATTGATAATCCACAGCAGGATATTCCGCTAGTATCGGTGCTTCGTTCACCAATTGTCGGTCTTGATGAGGAAGAGCTGGCACAAGTCCGTTTATTTAATTCAAACACTTATTATGAGGCTATGGCTGATTATTACCGGAGAGCTGATCCAGAACAAAATCCAGTGCTGTATGAAAAAGTCTCCTTCTTTTATCGGAAATTAAACGAATGGAGACAGTTGTCACAGCAGACTGAGCTTTCAGATTTAATCTGGCAGTTATTTGGAGATACACGCTTTTATGATTTTGTGGGAGGTATGCCAGGAGGAAAGCAGCGACAAGCCAATTTACGGGCACTGTATGACCGAGCAAGGCAATACGAATCAAGCTCATTTCGTGGTTTATTCCGCTTTCTGCGTTTTATTGATCGCATGCAGGAGCGTGGAGATGACCTAGGTGCGGCGAGGACTCTTGGCGAACAGGAAGATGTTGTAAGAGTAATGACAATACATGCTTCAAAGGGGCTTGAATTCCCTGTCGTTTTCATTGCAGGTCTTGCTAGACAATTCAATCTAATGGACATCCGTAAATCTTATTTACTTGATAAAGAATATGGTTTTGCTTCTAAATATGTGGATCCTGAATTACGGATTACCTATCCTTCCTTGCCTCAAATCGCTTTTAAGAAAAAACAACAGCTAGAAACGATTGCTGAAGAAATGCGCGTCCTGTATGTCGCACTGACACGTGCCAAAGAAAAGCTGCACTTAATTGGTACGCTTAAGGATGCAGCGAAGACGTTAGAAAAATGGGCCGCATCCGGTCAACATGCTGATTGGCTTTTAAACGATCATGTTAGAGCAAACGCGAGGAGCTATCTAGACTGGATTGGTCCAGCAGTTCTGCGTCACCGTCACAGTGAAGCTATTAAGCTGGATCATGGGATCGCTTCTTTTCCGTTTACTGAAACGGCATCAGACCCATCAGAATGGGCGATACAAGTTGTCGCTGCGAGAGAACTGCAAATCGTTGAGGATGATGAAGAACTAACGCAAGAAGAACTTCTAGAGTATGTGAAAAAGGGTGATGAAATAGACATTGAGTCGCCATTTAGCGATCAAGTTTTCAAACAGCTTTCCTGGAAATATGACCACTTTGATGCATCCGTGCATCGTTCGAAGCAATCCGTTTCAGAGTTAAAACGTCAAAATGAACTAAAAGATGAAGCAAGTTCAATGGAGCTGCTGCATAAATTCAAGCGTCCAATTAGTACACGCCCACAGTTTATGCAGGAAACGTCGATAACCGCTGCTGAAAAAGGAACAATTACGCATTTAGTGATGCAGCATATTGATTTAGATAAAACCGTGACTAGGCCAGGCATACAGGAACTTATTGATGATCTGATTCACCGTGAACTGCTTACAGAGGAACAAAGCGTAAGCGTGGATCAAGACGTAGTTGCTGCCTTTTTCCAGCTTCCGATTGGACAACGACTGCAGAATGCAAAAACTGTCCGCAGAGAGGTTCCATTTACAATGGCAATGTCCGCGGCAGATGCCTACGCAGACTGGCAGAATGGTGATGATGAGATATTAGTACAGGGTGTCATCGACTGTATCTTTGAGGATGAGGATGGACTTGTATTATTGGATTATAAAACAGATAAAATTACAGGTCGCTTTGTTCATGGATTCGAAGGAGCAAAAGACATTCTTGCTGAGCGGTATCAAGTGCAGCTGCAGCTTTATACTCGTGCTATTGAAACGATCATGAAAAAGAAAGTGAAACACCGTTATTTGTTTTTCTTTGACGGCGGTCATTTACTTGAAATTGAATAAAAAAAGGACCAAATCGCTTGAGATTTGGTCCTTTTTATATGCTGTTTGAGCTAATTATTTCCGACAATCGGTTGATCTACACCGTTGACATCGAGGACGTTGTTTCCATTAATCCCACTGCCAGTGAAAATGAAAGCCCCTGTGTTGGATGATCCCGAGCCTTCAATAATTTTGGCACTGCTTTTTGGTGAGATGACGATGGTATCACCGAACTGCAAGACGCCGCCGCCGACATTTATCACCTGAACGGGTCCAATAATCGCTGGCATACTACCATTCCTTTCATTCTTAACTATCGTTAGGTTCAGCAGGAAGTCCTTCATTTATTTCATTGAGCTGCTCCTGTTTGTTTTGTTTGTAGGGCACCTGTCTGATGTGCATAATTCTTGATTCCATGGAGGAATGATTGATATTTCCAATTCCAATAATCGAGGAAAGCGTCGCACCTACGATGTTAATCTGGTTTACTTTAATAAATGGTTTACTTTGCTTGAAGGTCGTTTGTACGGGTTCGGTAATTGGTAAATAGACGGAAGGTAAATGAAAAATAGGGTAGTCAACACAATTTGCTTCTTCGCCATCGAAAACTGATTTGTAGCGCTGGAGCGCAAATGCTTTGGAAGAAGCGTCGGCATAACTGCAGTCGCCGATTTGCAGCAACGCACTGAAAGAAAGTACTTTTAAGGATAATGAGTTCACCTTTACTATTCTGCTGAGCATAGAGTTACCCTTTTGGGATAAAAGGGAATGTTGGTCCAATGATTAATGATTCTGGAGGGGTATCGAAGGCAGATGAAAGCTGGATTGTTTGAGCATCACCGATTAAGAATAATGATGAAGCAGACACACCTACTACCTCAATATGTTCAACACATAGTTCGCCATTAACAACGTGAAAATCCATTTAGTTGTTTCCTCCTGTCGTATTAGATGAAGATTGAATAAAGTTTCTGATGGACTGAGTGATATCACTTTTAATTCGTTCACTAATTTTTTCTTTTACTTGTTCTAGTAAATGGGGTGAACGTTCTGGCTGTGATGTTTGATCAAGATAAAGACTGACACGCTGGGAAAGTTGTTTTTCAATATCGCTTTTAATAAGCTGATGAAAAGATGGATCCAGGTTTTCGCGATGCTGCTCAGCTGTATCTTGAATTAGTTCATCCATTTCAGCAGCAATAGATGCCGAAAGGTCTTCAACAAACTGCTGTCGATTAGGGAATACATAAGGCTGCAGAGGGGGATTTGCAGAATTAATGGCAAGCTCCTCAATATTGCTTAGGTCGCTTGGATTTAGCCCGATATTTAGAGTACCTTCAAGCGTTTCGACCTTCAACTGGTCAAACTTATACTCAATTCTTTCAACATTCACTGCTGGTTTGTTTTGGAGTTCTGCTAGTTTGGTTTTCATGAGAGCCAGTTCATTTTCCAGCATTTTAATTCGATTGTCCTGAGTTTCTAAATATCTTTGCATTTGGACTGTATAGGAGTAGAAATCATTCTGCATCCGTATTCACCTCGCCTCTTATGCATGTATATCGATTCAGTATATGCTAGAACCAAATATAGGTGAATGCCTAAGTTAGCCAGTCGGCGGGAAGGGGACAAAGCTTTCTCCTTCGCTGTCTAGCTGTGGGGCTGGTTCAGTGTATCCGCCTGTATTAGACAAGGTCGAAAGAGCCTTAATTACCCCTGAACTGCCAATTTGAAAAACAGACGAATTTCCGATGCTGTTAATCTTTATCGTGTGGATATGAATGTTTTGTTGAATATTGAAGATCATACAATCCTCCTCCCTGTGTAATAGGGGGATTCCGCCTGCTATAAATTTAAAACAGTCGGCTGGTCAATGGCATCTGTATCGTTGGTATTGGTTGTGCTGGCGGCGTTATAGAGAGAAATCGTCTCGCCAGTATTAAATGACCCTGCACCTGCAAAGGTTTTAGAGGTTGCAAACGGAGATATTTTGAAAACATCACCAATATGAAAAACCCCGCTGCTTCCGACATTAATAACCTGGACTACTCCGACGATAGCTGGCATAGTAATTCACCCTTTAGTAAGAATTCCTAAGACCATTTTATGTTCAAGATCGATGAAGGTGATTAAACAGCCTATTCAAGATATTTCAGAATCTTCAAAGTAGTCAATGAATGTGATAAAATATAGTTGACACAAATAATCGAAGGAGTGATTACATGAAGGTCCCATTAGTACTGTCATCTTTTTTAGACAGAGCGGTTTCACTGTATGGAGAGAAAGAGGCCGTTTTTACTGAAGACAAAGTGTATACCTATGCTCAAATGAATAAGAGAGTGAACCAGCTTTCGGCAGGTCTAAGAAAACTCGGAATTAGTAAAGGTGACAGAGTAGCTTATTTGACACCAAATTCAGCTGAAATGCTTGAAGGTTTTTATGGAATCTTTCAACTTGGAGCCATTATGGTACCGCTTAATACGAGACTGACTCCGGAAGATTATTTATTTATTTTGAATCATAGTGAAGCAAAAGTACTGTTTATCGACCAGCTATTGTACCATCTGATCCAGCCAATTAAGGAAAATTTAGAATGTGTACATACGATCATCGTCCACCATCGAACTGATGAGATAAATGAAATCGATTACAATAACTGGCTGTCAGATTTGCCAGACAGCGAATTTGAACGGGAATCTGTAGATGAAGAGGATGTGTGTAGTCTTCTCTATACGAGTGGTACGACTGGAAATCCTAAGGGTGTGATGCTGACACACCGAAATAACTATCTTCATGCGCTCAGTGCAATGCATCATTTACGTGTTAGTGATAAAGATACCCTATTGCATGTTCTCCCGATGTTCCATGTGAATGGGTGGGGATCACCATTTTATTATACAGCGAATGGAGCTTCTCAAGTTTGTCTGCGAAAAACATCACCAGAAGCGATTTTTCATGCAATCGAGAAGCATAATGTAACGATTATACATATGGCACCAACCGTCTTAAATGCACTGCTGCAATATTATGATCAGTATACCCCGAGCGTCTCACGCAATGTCCGAGTAGTTATAGCAGGCTCGGCACCGCCTCCTGCATTTGTCTCCCGAGTTGAAAAAGAGCTTGGCTGGGAGTTTATTCAGGTGTATGGCATGACTGAATCATCACCGCTAAGTCTCATTTCGACAATCCGTTCGCAACACCTTGATTTACCTGAAGAGAAGATTTACCAAATGAAAGCTAAAGCAGGACATTCTATGATTGGCAGTGAAGTAAAAGTGGTCAATGAACATGGTGAGGAAGTAACCCATGATGGGAAGGAAATTGGCGAAATCATTACCAGAAGTCATGGTGTTATGAAAGGGTATTGGAAGAATGATGAAGCAACAATGGAATCCCTGCGTAATGGCTGGCTGCATACAGGAGACATGGGAGTTATAGATGAAAATGGAACGATAGAAATCGTAGATCGAAAGAAAGATATCATTATCTCTGGCGGTGAAAATATTTCTTCGATAGAAGTAGAGGGAATGCTATATGAACATCCAGCAATTCTTGAAGCGGCTGTAATTGCCGTACCACATGAGAAGTGGGGAGAGACACCACACGCATATATTGTTCGGAAAAATAATCAAGAGTTAACGGAAGCAGAGGTTATTGCCTTTACTCGCGAAAGACTTGCCCATTTTAAGGCTGTAACGGGTGTAAGCTTTGTAGAAGAACTGCCGAAGACTGCATCAGGTAAAATTCAAAAAGTTCAGCTTCGAAATGCCTACTGGGAACAACGAGGAATCACTGGTAAATTTGTAAACTAAGCTTGGGGGGAACTGTTCCCCCAAGCTTAGTTTAGAAAGATAACGTTGAATAGTATGATATCTTTAGAGAGAAAACCAGAATAAAGGAGTGCAGTAGTGAGTAACGCTATCCAACAAAATCGTATTGAAACCATTGATATTCTTCGCGGCTTTTCCATATTAGGTATTTTCCTAGTTAATATGCCGTCTTTTCATTCACCATTTATGGATATAGATCCCTTGACTTGGTGGAATCAAAATCCTGATCATATTTTATACATATTGGTTGATGTATTGGCTCAGGCAAGTTTTTATCCTCTGTTTGCTTTTTTATTTGGCTTTGGAGCCATTTTAATGGCTGATCGTAGTGCCGAACGTGGTCAATCATTTCCATCTCTTTTTTTTAGGCGGATGACGACCTTGTTAGTGATTGGCATTCTGCATGCCTTTTTGGTATGGCATGGTGATATTTTGATTACTTATGCTCTATTTGGCTTTTTCTTTTTACAGTTTTATAAATGGAGAGGGAAAACTTTGCTGATCTTCGGCTCGCTTATGTATATTCTGCCGTTTGCAGCTTTAAGTCTTATGATGCTGCTGATGGTGGCTACAGGAAACTCTTCATCCATTGAAACAAATTTTATTCAAGCTGAAGCCACTATGAATACTTACCAGAACGGTAGTTTCATGGAGATTACTGAGCAAAGAATAGCAGATTGGTATAAGGTGAATAATCTTGCGAGTGCATTGATTATCTTTTTCTCCATTTTCCCGCATTTTCTAATGGGTGCAGGAATCGCCAAACTTGGGTGGCTGCATAATCCGAAACTACACCAAAAAAAATTACTTTGGATAACTGCGATAGCCTTCCTAGCAGGCTTTTTTCTGAAAACTCTTCCTTACACGACGGAAGGAAACATGGCAGCAGATATGATACAGGATTTCCTTGGGGGACCCATCGTTTCATTTGCCTATATATTCCTCTTCACATTAGTGTTTCAAAACCAGAAATTGACGGAGATTTTTTCACCGATTGCTGCTGTCGGCAGGCTTTCAATCAGCAATTATCTGCTTCAATCGATTATAGCTACGTTGATTTTTTATTCATACGGCTTAGGTATATATGGTAAAATCTCCTTTACAACGGGTATCCTGTTCGTTTTCATCATCTATATCGGGCAAATGGTGCTTAGCCTGCTATGGGTGCGGTATTTTTATATCGGTCCAATCGAATATATCTGGAGATTCTTCACTTATGGAAAACGTCCATTATTTAAAAAATAAGTTTTCAGGGGGCTTTCATGAAGAGGGTAATCATTTTAGGCTGTTGCGGTTCAGGGAAATCAACGTTAGCACTAAAGTTGGCAGAAAAGATCAATAGTGAGGTCATCCATCTAGATACGCTATTCTGGAAGCCAGGCTGGGTACAGTCAAGTTCTGAGGAATTCATTATGCGTCAAGAAAGCCTGCTTACAGGTGATAAGTGGATAGTGGATGGAAATTATCATGGGACACTTGACCTTCGTCTAGAACCTGCAGATACCGTCATTTATCTTGATTTTCCCACATCGCTCTGCTTATACCGGATTGTAAAAAGAAGAGTGATGTATCAGGGCAAAACACGACCTGATATGGCGAGAGACTGCCCAGAGAAAATTGATCTTGAATTTTTTAATTATGTCCGAACTTTTAATCGAAAAAAAGCACCAGCGATAAAAAAGAGACTAAATAATCTTGAGGGTAAAAAGGTATATCTGTTTAAAAATAGCAGACAAGTTGAACAGTTTTTGCACCAAATCTAGTTATTATACTAAGGAGTGTATCGAAGATGAAATTTGCGACAGTCAAAATCGGCTCTGCCAGCAAGGTAGTCATTGTTGAAGAACAAGGAAAGGTGTTATTGCTTCAAGATGCAGCAGAAAAAATGAAAATGGAGGTGCCAAACACGCTGCTCGCTTGTATCTCAGAAGGGGAGGAGTTTCTGAATAAAGCGTCGGCCATCCAACATTGGGCAGCCCATACAGACAATCAAACCGGATTATATAGTGAGGAAGGAAGTTTCGATTGGGAATCTCCCATTCCACGACCGGTAAAAAATATCTTTTGTGTAGGAAAAAATTATGCGGATCATGCGATAGAAATGGGAAGTGAAGCAGACATTCCAGAGCATGTGATGTTATTTTCTAAGGCAACAACCTCTGTAATTGGACATGGTACTCCCATTCCAAATCATGAAGAGGTAACCAATCAGCTGGATTATGAAGGCGAGCTGGCTGTAGTAATAGGTAAAACAGGCAAAGCTATACAAAAAGAACATGCTCTTGATTATGTGTTTGGCTATACGATTGTAAATGATATAACGGCACGAGATTTACAAGCAAGGCACAAACAATTTTTATTAGGCAAGAGTCTGGATGGATCCTGCCCTATAGGGCCGTATATCGTTGAAAAATCAGAGATAGAGAATCCTAATCAGCTAGGTATCGAGACTAAGGTAAACGGAGAGAGCAGACAAAAGTCAAACACAAAACAGTTTATTTTCCCCATTGAAGAAATCATTGAAGTTCTTTCAAAAGGAATGACATTGGAACCGGGGGATATTATTGCGACCGGTACGCCAGCTGGAGTGGGAAAAGGGTTTAAACCGCCACGTTTCCTGACAAAAGGAGATTGTATTGAAATTACAATAGACAAAATCGGAACATTGAAAAATAGTATTCACTAATTGTACACATTTATGGATTTCCAGATAGTCGCTTTTGGTTTTCCAAAATTGTCTATGGTATGATAGAAGAGAATACTAAGAGGGGGATTTAATTATGACTCATATGCACATTACAGCTTGGGCACTTGCTATTATTTTATTTTTCGTAGCAAATTCGCTTTATAAAGGCGGTAAGACAAAACCTGCAAAAATTACTCATATGATTACTCGTGTTTTGTATTTGGCGATTATTGGTACAGGCTTCGCGTTAATCGGCAGCAGTTTTGGGTTTTATGCAGTAAAACTGATTGTTGGAATTATTGTCATCGGACTTATGGAGATGGTCTTGGTTCGTACTTCTAAAGGAAAGAGTACTGGCGCTCTTTGGATCGCTTTTGTCATTGCCTTCGTAGTTGTACTTTACCTTGGACTATCATTACCACAAGGTTTTAAACCGTTCGCATAAAAAAATGGCTTCCCTTTGGGGAAAGCCATTTTTTTTATACGATTACGCGTCAGACGGTTTATTTAATTTTTCAATCATAATTCGTTTACCTGTATTTAACGTAAACTCAAAACGGTCATGCCGATTCTCAGAATAAAAGAAGTGATGCTGAACAGCACAGATCTGTGATTCATTATCGAAGATTAAAAAGTTTACCCCGGATTTAGAATGTACATCCCTCAGAAAGGATAGTTGATTATAGCTATAGATACAATCATAAATGGAGAAATCCAGAGAATTAAGTGAAGTTACAAACTGAAAGAAAGAATCATCATCCAATTCTTCTAAAAGAGCATCGAACGAATAAATCATTTGTTTTCTTATTTTAATCTGCTCTCCATCACTTAGACTAAAGGTTTCACGCCTCAAATTGACAACTCCATTTTCTTCGAGTGTGCCTCGGTACCAATTCCTGCCTCGCTGAACCTCTACTTCCTGATGAACGTATTCCTCTAAGGAAGAGGCTTCATCTGTTTCACTATCGAAAAAGATCCACTGTTGATTGATGTTTTCTACGGTGCCTTCTGTAAATGCTCTTGGTTGACGGTCATATAAGACCTCGCGTTGTTGTTGACTCATAGTCTACCTCCAGAAATGAATGCCTCACCTACTTTTTAGACATAAATCCTTCAAACTATAACCTCGTGATAAAAAGATATAGGACAAATAACCATTTATGTTTAGTTGCATAGTTTATTTTTATATACTATCCAATTAGCATAATTTGCATGTGGAAAGCCATGAACACATTGGTCGTTCGGCTAGTTCATCATTGCAACAGAGAGGACTGATTTAAATGTGCGGGATTACCGGCTGGGTTCATTTTCAACAAAACTTGCTGAATGAGAAAGAAACGGTACAAAAAATGACGGAAACACTATCGAAACGTGGACCCGACGACACAAATGTCTGGAGCACCCTGCATGCGTCTTTTGGACATCGCCGACTGACAGTTGTCGATCCAGAAGGCGGAAAACAGCCTATGTTAAAAAGTCATGCCAAAAACGAATACGTACTATGCTACAATGGCGAATTATATAACACAGAAGATTTGCGAAAAGAGCTGTTAGTAAAAGGATATTCGTTCAAAGGTCATTCTGATACAGAAGTTTTACTAACTTCTTATATTGAATGGGAAGGAAAAATGTGTGGATTATTTTAATGGGATTTTTGCCTTTGCGATTTGGGATGATGCGGAACAAAAACTATTTATCGCTAGAGATCGTTTAGGAGTTAAACCGCTGTTTTATGCAGAGAAAAATGGAGGGCTTATTTTTGGCTCAGAGTTAAAGGCAATCCTTTCTCATCAGGATATAAAACCTGAAATAGATAGACAGGGACTCGCTGAAGTCTTTGGAGTAGGACCTTCTAGGACACCAGGATCTGGCGTGTTTCATGGCATAAAGGAATTGCGTCCGGGGCATGCGATGACACTCAGTCAGCAGGGGCTGCGTTCTTGGCGTTATTGGAATGTGAAAAGTGAGGAACATCAGGATTCTCTCGGTGAGACCGCTGAAAAGGTGCGTTTCCTTGTCGAGGATGCTGTCACACGGCAGCTCGTATCGGATGTACCACTTTGTACCTTTTTATCAGGAGGCGTGGATTCAAGTGCAATAACAGCCATCGCTGCTAATGCTTATAAGAAAGAAGGCAAAGGCAGGCTTCATACGTATTCCATAGATTATGAGGACAATGAGAAGTATTTTAAGGCAAATGAGTTTCAGCCCAATTCCGATGGCCCATGGATTAAGCAAATGTCTGAAACGTTTGATACGGCACACCACAGTTCAATTATTTCGCAAGAACAGCTGGTACACTATTTGACGGATTCAGTATATGCCCGCGATTTACCTGGGATGGCAGATGTCGATTCATCATTGTTATGGTTCTGCCGTGAAATCAAGCAGGATTTTGTTGTGGGTCTTTCAGGCGAATGTGCAGATGAAATTTTTGGCGGATATCCTTGGTTTCACCGAGAAGACGATTTAAATAGACCAGGATTTCCTTGGATGCGCTCAACTGCAGAACGGGTTTCTTTATTAAAAACTGATTGGCAGGATAAGCTGAAGCTTGAGGATTATGCGATGGCTAAATATTTGGATACGATAGCCGAAACACCGCAGCTTGATGGAGAAAGCGGAATAGACGCTAAACGTAGAGAACTATTTTACTTGAACATTCATTGGTTTATGACGACACTGCTTGATCGAAAAGATAGAATGAGTATGGCTGCAAGTCTTGAGGTTCGTGTACCCTTTGCGGATCACCGGTTGGTTGAGTATGTCTGGAATATTCCATGGGACATGAAAATGACAGGAAATCGAGAAAAAGGAATCTTGAGGAAGAGTCTTGAAGGCTTATTGCCCGAAGAAATACTGTACCGCAAAAAAAGTCCATATCCGAAAACACATAACCCAATCTACACGGATAGGGTCCAATCCTGGCTGAAGGATGTATTAGCAGACCGGAATTCCATACTTCATGAATTTTTTGATAAACAAAAACTACAGGAAATTGTTGAATCTAAAGGGAATGCGTTCAAGGTACCATGGTTTGGCCAATTAATGTCCGGCCCGCAGCTGCTGGCACATCTGGCTCAAATTCATGTCTGGTTTAAAGAGTATGATATTCAAATTATAGATTCATAAGAAAGAGGCTTCCCCCTAGAGTTGGGGAAAGCCTCTTTTGGTTTTTTAATAGTTTAAAATCGCAAAACCATATCCTTCAAGGGTAACCGATGAACCAGTATACGTTTTTCCTGAATAGATATCTTTTATGTCACTCAAAGGTTCAGTAAATGAGTAACTTTTCTCGGTATCTGTTGAATTCACTAAAACAACAATCGATTTATCCTCGGTGTACTTACGGTAGCCGAAGATTCCATTTGGACTATCGGGCAGCAGGAATTCAATTTCCCCATCATTCGCCAGCAGTCTTTCATTTGTCCGGAGGTTGATCAGCCTTTGAATATGCTGTTTCATATCAAGATTTTGATCTTCTTCATTCCACTTCATGCATTCACGGCAGCCTGGATCAGCACCGCCGCTCATTCCAATTTCGTCGCCATAGTAGAGGCAAGGTGTGCCCATGAAAGTTAGTAAAATCGTATAGATTAACTTAGTTCGTTGTTCATCGTCCTCACATTCTGTTAATATCCGAGGTGTGTCGTGACTGCCAACAAGATTAAAAGTTACTTCAAAAACATTTTTCGGATAGTTGTGATAGACCTTACTCATGTTTTCAATAAATTCCTGGCCCGTAATACTTTGCTTGGCAAGCAGGTTTTTAATATTCGTTGTGAATGGGTAATTCATAACACCGTCAAATTGATCGCCTCGCAGCCAAGCCATCGAATCATGCCAAATTTCTCCGAGAATATAGAGATCGCTCTTTATGCTCCGAACTTCTTGACGAAACTCACGCCAAAACTGATGGTCAATTTCATTCGCTACATCTAAACGCCATCCATCAATATTAAATTCCTCAATCCAATACTTACCGACTGTAAGCAGGTAATCCTTCACCTCTGGGTTAGCAGTATTTAGTTTAGGCATACTTTCTACAAAACCAAATGCATCATAATTAGGACGCTCACCGCCTGTCAGCGGGAAGCTGTGGGGATGGAACCACTCTTTATAGGGCGATTGCTCCCCCTTTTCTAGTACATCTTGAAACGGAGGGAAGTAATAACCGCTATGGTTGAATACAGCGTCGAGCATGACTTTAATCCCGCGGCTGTGGCATTCAGCAATTAATCGCTTCAGAGTTTCCTTATCCCCGAATTGGGGGTCAATTTCCATGTAATCGATTGTATCGTATTTATGATTAGAGTAGGCCTTAAAGACAGGTGTGAAATAAATCCCGTTAATCCCAAGATCCACGAGATAATCGAGATGTTGTATAATACCGGCAAAATCACCGCCAAAAAAATTATTGACCGCTGGTTTTTCACTGCCCCAAGGCTTAGTATCTTTGGGATCCAAGGAGGAATCCCCATTTGCAAAACGTTCAGGAAAAATTTGATACCAGACCGTATTCTTTACCCAATCCGGAGCATCGAATACTTCATTTTGATGTAAGTACGGAATACAGAAATAGAAATCAGTGTCTAGTGGAGCTGTTTCATAGAATCCTTTTTCCGTGTAAATCAGAGTGTCTGCATCGGATTGAAGTTTAAATCCGTACCGCAGCCTTTTAAAAGCTGGCGAAACGTATACCTGCCAGTAATCAAATACATCGTCACTTCCAGAAAGCGTCATCGGCATTTCTTCTATTTGCCACTCGTTATTTTCCCATATGTACGGATCACCAAATAGTAGTTTGACGTTTTGAACATCTGCTTTTTTTGTGCGAAGTCTAATCTGGAGGGTGGTTTTATTAATTGAATAAGCGAAATTATCGCTAGGACGATGATAGACAGCGGATTTTTCCATGAAAAACACTCCTTAAGTATCCGTTTTATAGTGAAGCTGAATGATATCTACAAAATAGCAGAGAAGTAAATTTTATACAAGATTAATAACCTAGTAAAATGAACAATCTTAGTACATAAAGCAGCTTAAATATGTCCAGATTTAGAAGAACCGTAAAAATAAAAATAAAAATATAAAAAAAGATTGTATAATATAGGGAAAATTGTATAATAAAATCATAAGTTGTGCAATCGCTTTCACATTTTTCGTTTTCAAGAACGAATTTAGTTCTTGTAACGCTAATACTGTAATGACAGTAATAGGATGAAAAGATGAACGATTCTAGCATTGTTTTGGTAGCGGTTACATATTTACGTTTGTTTTGCCATTTGTGCAAACGATTGTCCGACTTAAAAGCTAGATTCATAAACTACAGGGGGTCACAAAGATGAAGAAACTTTTTACACTCGTAACCATGATGATCATGGTTGTTGGGCTGCTCGCTGCTTGCGGACCAGATCGTGAAGAGCCGGCAAAGTCAGGTAAAACGAACGATAAAGAAAAAGAAACAGCGACAGAAGAAGCAAAACCAGAAAAGTTAGTTGTTTGGGAAGATGTTGATAAATCAGTAGCATTGAAACCAGCTATTGAATCTTTTGAAAAAGAATACGGCATCAAAGTTGAATTTAAAGAATTAAATATGGCTGATAAGATGCGTGATCAATTACGTTTGGATGGTCCTTCTGGAAATGGAGCAGATGTTGTTACATTGCCGCATGATCAAATTGGTCAAGTTGTTACAGAGGCCTTAATTCAAGAACTTAAAGTTGATGATTCTGTACTTAATACGTTTACTGATGCATCTATAAAAGCACAGAAATACGATGGTAAACTTTATGGCCTGCCAAAAGCTACTGAAACACCTGTTTTCATTTATAATAAAAAGTTAATGCCAGAAGCACCAGCAACAATGGACGATCTCTATGCGAAAGCGAAAGAGTTAACGAAAGATAAACAATACGGCTTTATTGCAAAATGGGATGACTTCTACTTCGCTCACGGTGTAATCGGCGGCATGGGTGGTTATGTATTTAAAGAAACAGACGGCGCACTTGATCGTGATGATGTTGGCTTAAATAATGATGGCGCAGTTGAAGGAGCTGCCTATATTCAAAAATGGTATAGTGAAGGCCTTTTTCCTAAAGGGATTATTGGTGATAGCGGTGGAGCAACAAGAGATGGTTTATTCAATGAAGGAAAACTTGCGTCTGTTATGAATGGACCATGGGCATTCCAAAGTATGAAGGATGCAGGAATTGATTTTGGTGTTACTGCTATGCCGACTCTTCCAAATGGCGAGCATATGAAAACATTTATGGGCGTAAAAGGATGGCATGTAACGGCCTTCACGAAGAGTCCATACTGGTCTACTAAATTGGTTGAATGGTTAACGAATGAAGAAAATGCGAAAATTCGTTTTGAAACAACAAAAGAGATTCCACCAGTTAAAACAGTGATTGAAGATCCTATCATTACAAGTGATGAAGGTGCAAAAGCAGTTGCTGAGCAATCTCAATACGCTGTCCCAATGCCTAACATTCCAGAAATGGGTGAAGTATGGGATCCTGCCAAAATCGCATTAGAAACGATTGCAACGGGTAAAGCTGATCCGAAAGAAGCAATGGATAATGCAGTAAAAACAATTAAAACAAATATTGAAACAAATCATCCAGCAAAATAAATAATGTTAAGGGCTTAGGCTTTCCTCTAGAAGAGGACAGCCTTTGTCCATCTTAGTAAGGCAATCGTTTGCACGAAAGTAACTGATTCTCCTAGGAAGAAAGGGAGGCCTGTATTTAATGGACAGCATACCTTCAACAACTAAAACACCAATTATCCCGCCTTTGAAAACAAAACATGGTCGAAATGCCGCACTACTTTCAATTATTCCAGGATTCGGCCAGTTTTATAATAAACAGTTTATGAAGGGGATTATTTTCTTAATCCTTACCGTAGCATTTTTTAGCAGCTTTTATTCAACACTTAACTGGGGCTTTTGGGGGCTCTTTACCTTAGGAACCATTCCAGGGGTGGATCACTCCGTTTTTCTTCTTGTAGATGGAATCATCGCACTGCTTGTCGCACTTATAGGTCTGCTCATATATGCTGTTAATATTTATGATGCGCTGAATAATGGGCGGAAGCGGGACAGAGGATTATCTTTAAATAGTGTGAGAGAACAATACCATAACTTATTAGACAATGGTTTTCCGTACTTAATGATATCGCCTGGTTTTCTATTACTAATATTTGTAGTTATTTTCCCGATTTTATTTGTTATTTTGCTGTCCTTTACTAATTATGACTTATACCATTCACCACCAGCGAAGCTTGTTGATTGGGTAGGCATTCAAAACTATATTGATATTTTCAGTTTAGATCTTTGGAGAAAAACCTTTTTTGGTGTTCTCGGCTGGACCATTGTGTGGACATTCGGAGCAACTACTCTGCAAGTCGCAATTGGTGTATTCCTAGCCATTCTCGTTAATCAAAAGGATCTCAAAGGAAAAGCAATTATTCGGACCTTTTTAATTTTGCCATGGGCAGTTCCGGCTTTTATCTCAATCTTGATCTTTTCAGGTATGTTCAATGAAACATTTGGGGTCATTAATAATGGAATTCTTGCATCGCTGGGAATTGATACCATTCCATGGATGACAGAAGAAATGTGGTCTCGGGTCGCACTGATTCTTATTCAATCTTGGCTGGGCTTTCCGTTCATATTTGCCATGACTACGGGAGTATTGCAGTCGATTCCAGAAGAATTATACGAAGCTGCTACAGTAGACGGAGCATCGATTTGGCAGAAGTTCCGCAGCATTACCCTGCCAATGGTTCTCTTTGCTACCGCACCGATCATGATTACCCAGTATACCTTTAACTTTAATAACTTTAACGTCATCTTCCTCTTTAATGGAGGAGGTCCAGCATTACCAGGACAAAATGCCGGCGGCACGGATATCTTAATTTCGTGGATTTATAAGCTGACGATGACATCTGCTCAATACGGGAAGGCGGCGGCCATTACGATGTTGCTGTCATTAGTCGTAGTAACAGTTGCCCTATGGCAATTTAAACGAACAAAATCATTCCAAGAGGAGGATACGATGTGATGAGTGTAAAAACAAGTAAAATTATCCGTTTGACTGTTTCATATCTGCTCCTTCTTTTGGCTATAATTATTGTGGTATACCCACTCCTCTGGGTAATTGGTTCTTCCTTTAACCCGGGACAAAGTCTTTCAGGCTCTTCAATGTTTCCTGAAAATCCAACGTTAGCTCACTATCAATACTTATTTGATACTGAAAAATCAAACTATCTAAACTGGTATTTCAATTCTATGAAAATCAGTATCTCAACAATGATTTTAGCGGTTATTGCCGTATCATGTACGGCATATGCCTTTTCACGCTACCGATTCATCGGACGGAAGAATGGATTGTTAACGTTCTTGGTCCTGCAAATGATTCCTAACTTTGCGGCTTTAATTGCTATTTTTGTTTTAGCTAACCGGACTGGATTACTTGATACTCATTTAGGTTTAATTCTTGTTTATGTCGGCGGCCAAATTCCAATGAGTACATGGCTGATGAAGGGATATTTAGATACCATTCCAAAAGAGCTTGATGAATCAGCGAAAATGGATGGGGCGGGGCATTTCCTTATTTTTAGAAAAATTGTTATGCCATTGGCAACACCAATCGTAGCGGTTGTCGCACTCTTTGCCTTCATTGCTCCATTTGGTGATTTCATCCTCGCCCGAATTTTACTTCGCTCGGAAGAGAAATTCACCATGGGTGTTGGGCTATACGAAATGGTTGCTAAGCAATTTGGAAATGAATTTACGACTTTTGCTGCAGGTTCTGTTCTAATTGCTCTTCCAATTGCCGGCTTATTCCTAATGTTCCAGAAATATTTCGTTTCGGGTTTGACGGCAGGGGGCACAAAAGGCTAATCTTAAAGGCGTAAAGAAGTTTAAGTAGGGGGAACGGTAATGAAAAAAAGCGTGTTTTTAGTCGTTTTAATTCCGTTTCTTCTTTTTTACGCCATGCCAACAGGTGCAGCTGAAAAAGAAGGAAGAGAATGGCAAGATGAAGTTATTTACTCGATTATGGTTGACCGTTTTAATAACGGCAGCAGTGAGAACGATAAAAATCTCGACGTAGACGATCTAACTGCTTATAACGGGGGAGACTTTGCAGGCATTACAAAGAAATTAGATTATTTAAAGGATATGGGATTCACGGCCATATGGCTGACACCTATCTTTGACAATGAAGAAGGCGGTTACCACGGCTATTGGATTAATGACTTTTATAAAACAGAAGAACATTTTGGAACTATAGAAGAATTTAAGACCTTAGTTAAAGAAGCACACGATCGTGATATCAAAGTTATTCTTGATTTTGTCGTGAATCATGTAGGACCCAATCATCCTTTTGTAAGTGATCCAGAGAAAAAAGATTGGTTCCACGAAAAGAAAGAAATTACTAACTGGAAAGATCAAGAGGAAGTTGAAAATGGCTGGATTTATAATCTGCCGGATTTAAATCAGGATAATCCAGAAACAAGCGACTATCTAATTGATGCGGCTAAGTGGTGGATTAATGAGACGGATATTGATGGCTACCGTCTTGATACGGTTAAACATGTTCCAAAAACCTTTTGGACAAAGTTTGCGAGTGCTGTGAAAGAAGAGAAAAAAGATTTCTTTTTAATTGGTGAAGTATGGGATAAAGATCCGGCTGTTATTGCAAGTTATCAGGATACAGGAATCGATGGGTTTATGGACTTTGCACAAAATGACAGTCAGCGGACTGCTTTTCAAAAGACAGACCAATCATTAAGTTGGCTTTTTTCTAATCTAGAACGGAACGAAACGATGTTTAATAAGCCTGAATTACTCGGTCAATTCATTGATAACCATGATATGTCTCGCTTTACCAGCTTGGCTGCAGCTAATAATAATCATCCAGGAACACGCTGGAAGCAGTCATTAGCTTATATGTATACAACACCGGGTATCCCTATTATCTATTATGGATCCGAAATTGCCTTAAATGGCGGAGAAGATCCAGATAATAGAAAACTAATGGATTTTAGAACAGATAAAGAATTAATAGAATATATTACGACACTCGGCAGGTTACGAGCAGAGTTGCCAGCCCTTACAAGAGGGGATACAAAGCTGCTTTATGAAAAAGACGGGATGGCGGTATTCACACGTACCTACCAAGATGAGACCATTGTCGTTGCGTTAAATAATACAAAAGAAACACAAACAGTTGTACTTGAAAAAGGGATGATTGAGAAGGATAAAGAGTTAAAGGGCTTGCTTCAAGGAGACTTGGTTCGTAGTGAGGGAGACACCTATAAGATTATTATAGATCGAGAAGAGTCAGAGATATACGCTCTTACTGATAAAACGGGTATAAATAAAACGTTTTTATTTGCGATAGCCGGTATTCTTGTCCTATTTGCTATTTTCATCGTCATGCTTATAAAACGAGCTAAACGTAAGGAATAGCAGATAAATTCCCCCTTTCGAACAAGGCAGCCTAACTTTCACACAAACAAATGGTGAAAGACGATGCAACAAAGAGTTTGGGAGGGGTACATATGGAAAGAAAATGGTGGAAAGAAGCAGTCAGCTATCAAATCTATCCAAGGAGCTTTATGGATAGTAATGGAGATGGCATAGGGGATTTAGAGGGTGTTAGGTCAAAACTGGATTACTTAAAAGAGCTTGGAGTTGACGTTATTTGGATTTGTCCATTCTATAAATCGCCAAATGCGGATAACGGGTATGATATCAGCGATTACCAAGCTATTTCGGGTCAGTTCGGTACGATGGAGGAATTTGATACCTTACTCTCAGAGGTACACAAACGAGGAATGAAGTTAATTCTTGACCTAGTGATCAACCATACAAGTGATGAGCATCCTTGGTTTATTGAATCTCGTTCAGCAATAAATAATCCCAAACGTGACTGGTATATCTGGCAGGATGGCAAAGGGGATCACGAGCCGAATAACTGGGAAAGTATTTTTTCCGGCAGCTCGTGGGAATACGATGCCAATACCCATCAATACTACATGCATATATTTGCGATTAAACAACCTGACTTGAATTGGGAAAATGAGGATGTCCGACAAGCCCTCTACAAGATGGTGAATTGGTGGCTGGATAAAGGGATTGATGGATTTCGTGTCGATGCCATCAGTCATATAAAAAAACGCGAAGGATTTCCTGACATGCCTGAAAATGGCGAAAAATATGTCGAAGCATTTGATATGCATACAAATCAAGGGGGAATCCATCAATACCTTCATGAGTTGAAGGAGGAGACGTTCGCTAAGTACGATATCATGACTGTTGGAGAAGCGAATGGTGTGAGTATAGGTCAGGCTGAGGATTGGGTTGGAGAGAAAAACGGGAAGTTTAACATGATTTTTCAATTTGAGCATCTTTCTCTTTGGGATAAAGAAGTCGATCACACTGTTGATGTACTCAGCTTAAAAAGAACACTGACGAAATGGCAGGACGGTTTATATAACAAAGGCTGGAATGCGCTTTTCTTAGAAAACCACGATCAGCCTCGCAGTGTATCAAGCTGGGGAGATGATTCAATTTACTGGAAAGAAAGTGCGAAAATGCTTGGCGCTTGTTACTTTCTTATGCAGGGTACCCCTTTTATCTATCAGGGCCAAGAAATTGGCATGACAAATGTTCAATTCGAATCGATAACTGATTATGATGACATTGGGATGAAGAATTTCTATGACATTGAAGTGGCAAAGGGTCGTCCTCAAAGTGAAGTAATGGAAATTATTTGGCGTAAGGGGAGAGACAATTCACGAACCCCTATGCAGTGGACGAATCATGAGCACGGCGGTTTTACAACGGGCACTCCGTGGATGAAAACGAACCCTAATTACCAAGTAATTAATGTTGCGAGTCAGCTTGAGGATGAAGAGTCCATTTATCATTTTTATAAAAAAATGATTCATATCCGCAAAACACATCCAGTTTTTGTATATGGGGAATATCAGTTATGGCTTGAAAATGATGAAGATGTGTATGTGTACACACGGACGCTTGCAAACCAGTTGGCTGTAGTCATTTGTAATTTTAGAAATAAACAAGCTGATATTGTTTTGCCAACGCTGCCAGAGGGCCAGTCGACGTTGCTGCTAGCCAATTATCAAGATTGTTCAAATGAAGTAACGAGTTTTGTTTCACTTAAACCATTTGAAACAAGAGTATATCTATACGAATAACTTACAGGTGGAGATCATGTTGATGACTCCGCCTTTCTTGGAAAATAGGTTGATTTTTGGAGAGGAGAGAAACTCGATGGCGGTTACCATTAAGGATGTAGCAAAATTAGCAAATGTCGCACCTTCAACCGTGTCACGAGTAATTGCTAATAATCCCCGCATCAGTGAAAAAACAAAGCTCCGTGTCCGGGAAGCAATGAAAAAACTTGGGTATCATCCGAATTTAATAGCTAGAAGTCTAGCAAGCCAATCTACTAAAGTTATTGGTCTTGTCTTTCCATCATCGGATATATTCTTTCAAAACCCATTTTTCTCGACTGTAATTCAGGGGTTGAGTGAAGGCGCACATGAAAAGCAGTATGCCCTTCAAATGAGTACAGGAAAGACCGAAGAAGAAATTTTTGAAGGCGTTGTACACATGGTCCAAGGAGGAAGGGTAGACGGAATTATTCTCTTATACTCGCGTGTGAACGATCAAGTGCTCAACTATTTACGAGAACGGCATTTTCCATTCCTCGTTGTTGGAAAGCCTTATGAATGTGCGGAAGAAATCACTCATGTTGATAATGACAATTGCCGGGCATCAAGAGACGCTGCTGAGTATCTGCTGGGTCTTGGACATACCAAAATTGGTTTTATTGGAGGCAGTGAGAAATTAGTGGTAACCATCGAACGACTCTTAGGATATAAGGAAGCTTTGCGCGAAAATGGGCTGCCAATCCTGCCTGAATATATCATTCACGAAGAATTTCATCGAGAAGGCGGACAGGATGCCGTAAAAAAACTCCTATCATTAGACATACCGCCAACAGCATTTGTCGTCACAGATGATATTATGGCGCTCGGGGTCGTGAATACATTAGTTGAAATGGATATTAAGCTGCCAGAGCAAGTATCAGTCATCAGCTTTAATAATGTCTTATTAGCAGATATGTCGAGACCCCCTTTAACTTCTATTGATATCAACATTTTTGAATTGGGCTACCAGGCGGCTAGAAGTCTAATCCAAATGCTGGAGAACGACAATGAACCTGTAAAACGAATTATCATTCCACATCAACTTGTCGAACGACTATCTTGTGAAAGAGTAGAAAACAAGCTGATCGCACATAAATAAGAAAACCAGAGAGTTGTGATAACTCTCTGGTCAGACTGTAGACAAACTCGGGTGGAAATCGAGTTTGTCTACAGTCTTCTTTTAGTTTTTAAAATGCGGCTGTTGATTTCCGTTCCAGGCGTTTCGCTTTCCGCTGGCGGGCGGTGAGCGGCATCAATGCTTACGCCCCTGCGGGGTCTCACCTGTCCCGCTTTTCCCGCAGGAGTCTTCACGCCAACACTCCAATCAACGGATTTTCTAAATTTAATATGGATTTTAGTCCAAACGCTTTCCGACGAATCCGTTCGAACAGGAAGAATCAAAGATTATTAAGTAGAACACAAGTGATAAGCAGGGAAAATTCCATGAAATGTGTTAATGACAAAAGAGGTACGGATTGAACCATTCCGCACCTCTTTTGTCTACAAACTGACCAGAGAGTTGTGCTAACTCTCTGGTAGGTTTGTGTGGCGGAAGAACGTGTTTCTTCTATTATAAAAGACGCACGTCTTACTATGGATATTTATTGGTAAGTAATGCTAATTTAGGAATAAAATGTAAAATTATGCTTAGAAAACAATATTGTTTTTTTATTGTATAAATTTACCTATATTTCATTTTTAAGTATATTCGATCATGTCTGTATAAAGAAAATGATAAAGTGACGGAGAATCTAACTAGTTTCGCAGCATGGATCAACAAGAGTGAGAAAAATTATCTAGGATAAAACAACTGGGAATATAGTCGTATTCCTATTCTATCAAGGTTAATCCAAGATGATACTTAATAGATTTACAAGAATGATTTCATAAATTTTAGCTAATAGAAGAAAAATATGGTAAATTTTATCATAATTATGTATAATTTAAGATAAACTTTGAAACCAATTGAAGAAAAATGTGTTAATTTAATCAAAATAATGTATAATGAAGATATTAAAGGATAAAGGAGGGGGCTTACGACACAGGGAAAAAAATAAAATGTTAATTATCACTAAATAATTGTCGCTTTATACCGATATAACATTTATGGAACTAGTTATTTAGTTTCACTCTGGCTTTTGTCGAAATAGCAAACTACTTTTAATGTCCATTTAATTTTTGTGATTTGTACCTTTTTAGTATTTTAGATGTTACACGCTAATTAATGGTACTTATATAAGATTTAAACCTACTTGATAGGTATTCGAAAGGGGAACTACAACACACATGAGTAAAAAGAAAGCAATTAAAATTACAACGGCAACTGCAATTGCCGCATCAGCATTCGTAGCAGTAGCACCAACACAATCTGAGGCTGCAACAAGCTCAGTTGATAAAGCAATCACAAAAGCAACTAACCAAATGGCGAAAGCTTACGATACTTACCACAAAACAGCTAAGAACGAAAACAAACTTCCTAAAACTGCAACAATCAGAAACGAAGTTAAATTAGCTAAAGATTACTATGCAGCAGCTGAAAAAGAAATCGCTAAAAACGGCGGAAGCAAAACAAAAAAAGCTGCTTTCACTAAAAAATTAAACACTAAAAAATACTTCCTTGATCGTGCAGAAGCATACCTAGCTGCAATCAACACAAACCTTAACCCATCTAAAACAGCATTCAACGAAGCTGTTGAAACTGGAAAAGCTAAAAATGTAGTACCTGCTAAAGCAACATTAGTTAAAGATGTTGATGCTTTCAAAGCAACAGTAGCAAAAATCTACGGACCAGACGTTCGTAACTTACTACTAGAAAAATACGCAACTCCAGCAACTGAACTTTCTAACTCTGTAAACGACGAATTGAAAGTTTACGATGCTTATAAAGAAATCGAAGCTGGCAAATTTGCAGATCTTGTGAAAACTGAAGAACTAATCAACAAAGTTAAACCAGAAGCAGATGCGCTTAAAACTAAAACTACTAAACTAGCTACAACTTTAGCTGCAGTAGTTGCTAAAAACGATGCTAAATTCGAAGAATTAAAAACTCCTGCAGTTAAAGAAGTAAAAGCAGCTACTGACAAAACTGTTGAAGTAACATTAGAAACAGCTAAAACTGATCTAACTGCTAAAAACTTCAAAGTACTAGTTGATGGAACTGCTGTAACTCCTTCTGAAGTTAAATCAGATGCTAAAGGCGAAGTTTACACACTTACAGTTGCTGGTCTTGAAGGTAAAGACGGTAAAGTTTCTGTAAACGGTAAAGAAGCTGCTTACGAATTTGCTACTCCTGTAGTTAAAGAAGTAAGTGCAGTTAATGGTAAACAAATTGAAGTTAAATTCAACAAAGCAATTAAGAAATCTTCTGTAATTCAAACAGGTACACCTGATACATTAGTTGATGGAGTATTCACTATAAACGAATTAACAACTGATAATGTAGTTGCTAACGCAGTTGCTGCAGCAGACGGATTAGCTGCTTCACTAAGCGAAGATGGAAAAACTTTAACTATTACTGCGGACACTTTCTTTGATGGACGCTATGAAGTAATTACTAAAGCAGATGCTATTGAAACGGTAGCAGATCAAAAATTAGCTGGTTTCTATGGTGTTGTTTCATCCAATGATACTGTTAAACCATCTGTTACTAGTGTAACATATCCAAATGCAAAGACTGCTCGTGTTAATTTCTCAGAGCCACTTTCATCTGAAGGTACATTCAATGCTTCTTATTCAGATGGTACTTCTGCATCTGTTAGCACTAGCTTTACAGCTGGCAACAAATATATCGATATTAACCTTGCATCTTTAACAGCCAATAAACAAGCTACAGTTACATTTGTTGGAATTAAAGACGCAAAAGGTAACTTGGCAACTCCAAATCCAGTAGCAGTAACAGTTAATAAAGATAATAGTGATGTAACTGCTCCAGTAGTACAATCAGTTACTCCAATATCAGCTACTTCTTTTGATATTAAATTGTCTGAATCGGTAGCAAAAGCAGTAGCAGCTGATCTTACTTCTGGTACTGTAGGAACAATCAAAGTTGGATCTACTGATGTAACTTCAAAAGCTACAGTTGATGCTACAGATGCATCAGTTATCCATGTTACTGGAATCACAGCTGTAACTGGTTTACAAACTATCTCTGTTGAAGAAAAAGCGTTGGTAGATTTCTCTGGAAACCTAAATGCAGCATTTTCAAAAGTTGTGAATTTTGATGCTGATACAGTAGAACCGACAGTAGTATCAACATCTGTTCAAACAATCAGCAATGTGAAATATTTAGTAGTAGATTTCAACGAAAATGTTACTCCAGTTGCTGCTAAAGCTCTTGTATTTAACTACGTTAAAGATAATGGAGAAAAAGCTAGCACAACTGTTACTACAAATGCTACAGCTGGTGCACAAGGAGAAGCTACTTTATACAATGCTGTAAGTGGTGTTTCTAAATCTATCAAAATTAACCTTGGTACACTTGCTGCAGAAGATTACACTGTAGACTTGGTTGCTGGATTGGTCGAAGATGGTTTTGGTAATGATTCTGTTCTTAAAGAAGCTGTACCTGTGACTGTAGGATCTTCAACAGTTCAACAATCAGTAAAATTAAATGCTGATACAACTAATGGAAATGATGATGACAATGCTGTTGTAAAAGTTAACTCAAACACTTTACGCGTTAATTTCTCTAAAGAATTAGACATTGCTAGTGCAACAAATAAATCTAATTATTCTGTAGAAGGTTCTACAGTTGAAAAAGCTGAAATCTACAAAAATAACAGTACAGATGGTTACATTGTAGAGTTAACTTTAGCAAAAAACACTGTTGATATCACTGGAGAATACGAAGTAACAGTAAGTGGAGTTGTTGCTAAAAATGGTTCTGCTATGACTAGCTACACAACTTCTGAAACATTAGATGAAAATGTTCAGCCAACTGTGACTAAAGCTGTTTTAGCTTCACCAACAACTGTAACATTGACATTCTCAGAGGCTGTTATTAATACAACTGCTGATACAAATGACTTTGAATTATTAATTGGAGGAGTAAAAGTAGCTGCGAACGATGTAGTTACAACTTCATCTCAAACATCGGCTGCAAATACGTTAACATTGACTTTGGAAGATGCTGTGACTTCTGCAGATGTTTCAAAAGGTCTTGCATTAAAAGGTCTTTCTACAGTAGATATTGCTGACGGAAAGGGTAACAAAGCGTCTCTACCAGTTAATATCACTATTCAATAATCAAGCAACAAAAGGAAGGTTAACCCTTTGTGGTTAGCCTTTTTTTATCTTATCTATATATGCTTGAGAGTATAATACGCCCAGCTTGTATCAATGTTTACCAGGTAATCATTGATACAGGCTATTTGATTTTTCTGTTTTTCTGCTTTTATTCATTTACTTCTACTTAACTTTACTCCTAATTGTATATCTGTAATTTCTGATATGCTTTGTTAGGGAATATCTGGGAATACTAAACTTCAATAGAATGAGAGTGAAAGATAGTTATTTGCTTATCTCCAAGCGCATTGAGGTTTTTGCTTAAACTTCCTTATCTTTTAAGTGAACATCCCCTGTAGTCTTTGTCTTCACTTGATTGACAACAGCGCCGTGATCTGCTATTTCTTTATTGACTTTTGGAACATGTTCTTCTTCAGCAACTAATTTATCAGTTTCTAATGCTGCTATTTATTCATTAGCTGTTGCAAGTCCAACTACTTTTTTCCGATGTCTTAGCAATCATAGCGGTATGAGTAGCTACTAATTTTTCTTTAGACTCATTTAGAATTGTTGTTAATCTACCGATCTCTGATTGTAAGTAGCTACCTGTTCTGTAAGAATATCTTTTTTCACTACTCAAATAAGAAATTTGCGTCTCTAAATTATTAGTTTCTAAATTATTAATAGTATCATCTTTTTCTTTGATTAGTGTATTTGCATTTCCAATTTGAAATTATTAGCTAAACCTTTTAAATGACTAAATTGTTTGAGCAGGTACCTTTCGTTTTTTTTTTTCATAATTTGCTAGTTTAATTCCTGCTTCTTGAACAAAAGTTAATGACTAGTACCAGTAAATAAAAGTCCATCCCATCTAAGTAAATCCTCTGGCTAAAAGACCAATCGTTATCTAACATGTAAGGAATCCCAATAATTACATCTCCTAGTCTTATTTTATTATTGTTTATAATTTCCGCAACGTTCGCTTCATATTTGATATGGAAGTTAAGAAAATGGAACATTTATCATATCCAATATTATTGTAAAAAAAGATATTTTAAACCGAGTATATCCAGGGAAATTATCAAAAATATTAAAGTTTAATCTAATAACCGGAATTTTAGTTGAAGATAGTAATTTTACAAAAACTATGAAAAGTAAACTAGGTAGGTAAAATAGGTTCAACCAAATATGATGCAATTCGCCATCGTATTAAAATTCAAAAAAAACAGGCAGCTCACCAAGTCATAGTGACCCAATAAGCTACCCGTTTTTTTTCTTTATTTTTTTACTTACCCATTCACAACAGTTCCGCCATTTACATGAATAACTTGTCCGCTGATGTAGGATGCGTCTTCACTTGCTAGGTATACATAGGCTCCTGCTAGTTCTTCTGGCTGTCCTGCGCGTCCCATTGGGGTGTTTGTGCCAAACTTGGCTACTTCTTCGTCTGAGAAGGATGCAGGGATCAGTGGTGTCCAGATTGGTCCTGGTGCAACTCCGTTTACACGAATGCCATCTTTGGATATGGAGTTGGAGAGGGCACGTGTGAAGGAAAGGATGGCGCCTTTGGTTGATGAATAATCGATCAGGGTTGGATTACCTTGATACGCTGTAATGGATGTTGTATTGATGATGCTGCTTCCTTTTTTTAGATGAGGTAATGCTGCTTTTGTTAGATAGAACATGGAGAAAATATTTGTTCTGAATGTTTTTTCTAGTTGTTCAGCAGTAATGTCAGTCAGGCTTTGCTGTACATGCTGTTCAGCCGCGTTATTGACTAGGATATCCAGTGACCCAAATGTTTCTAGGGTTTGCTTGATGACGTCCTGACAGAAGGTTTCATCACCGATGTCACCAGCTAGTAGTAAGCATTTTTGACCTTCTTTTTCGATCAATTCCTTTGTAGTCTTAGCATCTTCATGTTCATCTAAATAAACGATGGCAACATCTGCGCCTTCTTTTGCATAGTAGATCGCTACTGACTTGCCAATCCCGCTGTCGCCGCCAGTTATAATGGCGGTTTTTCCTTTTAATTTGCCGCTGCCCTGGTAGGATTCTCTGACAGAATCTGGTTCAGGAGTCATTTTGGTTTCAGTACCCGGTTGATGTTGTTGATGTTGTGGTGGAAAACCTTGTTTATCTTGTTTTTGATTGCTGCTCATACATAATCCCTCCAATTTTTTATCTATATTTTGTTATTCCTCACTCTTGAAAAAATAAAACATGGAAATACCTAGATAATGAAAAAAAGTTAGAAGGGCAGTCTATTCATGACACCAAAATAAAAAATCTCCATGCTTGGCATGGAGATTTTTTATCTATAGTTGATAAATTGAACATCGATGGATAAGTCTGCGCCGCGAATGGCTGCGATGGCAGCTTGCAGATCATCACGATTTTTTCCAGTTACCCGGATTTGGTCATCTTGAATTTGGGTCTTGACTTTGATACCGCTGTTTTTTATGATAGTATTGATTTTTTTCGCTTGTTCTTTATCAATTCCTTGAATCAGTTTGGCACGTTGCCGGACATTTCCACCTGAAGCACCTTCAATTTTTCCGTAATCAATATTACGGATAGGGACATCGCGTTTCACAAGCTTGCTGATTAAAACATCTTTCAGCTGATCTAATTTGTACTCATCATCAGAAACCAAGACAAGTTCTTCTTTGTCGAGGGTAATGTCACTTTTGCTGCCTTTAAAATCATACCGAGTTTTGATTTCTTTAAGTGCCATTGTTACGGCATTGGTCACTTCTGTAAATTCTACCTTTGAAACGACATCAAATGAATTTTCCTTACTCATGCCTTACCTCCAGCTTTATTTGTTTCTTTTATTATAATTAAACTATACTGTTAAGACAACCAAAGTCATTCAACGCACATAAAAAAGAAAAGCAGTCGAAACTGCTTTTCCTACTATCTATTTATGATGGCGGGTTTTCATCTAAGAAGAAGATGGCAATGGTACTTGGACCGGAGTGAGCTCCGACTACGGCTCCAACGATATTAATAATGACATTTTTAGTCCCAAACTCATTTTGAATGGCTTCTTTCCATTCTAATGCGAGGGGCAGGTCATCTCCGTGACTGATAGCAATCGTTTGTTTATCGAGATCTACTCCGCGTTCGTGCATCACTTCTAATGTACGTTTAACCAATTTTTTCTTGCCGCGGATTTTTTCAAGTGGAATTAGTTTTCCGTCTTCTACATGCAGCAACGGTTTAATATTTAACAAACCGCCTACAAATGCAGAAGCTTTAGAAATTCGTCCACCACGGGCTAAGTAGTCTAGATTATCCACGGTGAAAAAATGAACCATGTGCTGTGCATGGAACGCAGCAGCGCGGCTGATTGTTTCTTTATCGGCACCAGCAGCGGCTAATTCCACCGCTTTCATGACAACGAGTCCTTGACCAAGGGATGCACATTTCGTATCAATGATATCCAAGTCGAAGTCAGGGTAGGTTTCCTTTACTTGGTTGTACACCATAACAGCCATTTGGTAGGTGCCTGAGAGTTCGGAAGAGAAGGCAACATAAACGGCCTGTTTCTTCTCAATGGCAAGCTGAGTAAATAGCTGGGTAACATATTCTGGTGAGGCCTGAGATGTTTTAGGAGCTTTTCCTTCGCGCATGGCTTGATATACTTCAGCCGGCTGAATCGTCTGCAAGTCTTCATAGTTGTTCCCATCTAAATGAACTTGCAGCGGGATAAATGAAACCTTATTTTCTTTATAGTAAGACAGCGGCAAATCACATGCACTGTCAGCTATGATGGTAACGCTCATAGCTACACCTGCTTTCCTATATTAGATATAAATAATTACTATTAGTAAGTGTAGCACGACATTGAAAAAAAACAATCCTAATGTCGTGTATAAGTTTATGATGATAGGGTAATTAAGATAACAGAACACACCTTAGATTGGAGACAGATTAAATGTATATGATGGAAACGAAAAAAATGATTGTTGTCGTTATCGGTGCTTTTTTAAATGCGCTGGCAATGAACTTATTCTTAATCCCAGCTAATATCTATGCAAGCGGCTTTACTGGGTTGGCACAACTACTGTCAAGATTGGTTGGTTCCTTTGCACCTTTTAATATCTCAACAGGTATTTTATTATTTATCTTAAATATCCCCGTAACGATTATAGCATGGAGGAAAGTAGGAAAGTCATTCACTTTTTATAGTTTTCTAAGTGTTATTCTAATGAGTGTATTCCTTGAAATGATTCCTATCGTCCATGTTTCACCAGATATTCTGCTGAATGCCGTATTTGGTGGTGTGATTGCTGCTGTAGGTGTAGGGATTACGTTGAAATACGGTGCTTCTACTGGCGGGATGGACATTATTGCGATGCTTCTCTCAAGAATGAAGGATCGACCTGTTGGTACGTATTTGTTTGCCCTAAATGGGATTATTATTGTGACAGCAGGCTATATTTATGGACCCGAAAAAGCATTGTATACCATTGTCACACTGTACACCTCGACTAGGGTAATTGATGCTATTCATACACGTCATGAAAAATTAACGGTGATGATTATTACCAAAAAAGCCGACGAATTGAAGCAAGCCATACATAGCAAGCTGGTTCGTGGTATTACGTCACTGCCTGCTAAAGGCGGATTTACAAATGAAAATAAAGAAATGCTCATGATTGTGATAACACGTTATGAATTATATGAACTGGAGAAGGTTATCCAGGAAACCGATTCACAGGCATTTACCAATATTGTCGAAACGGCACATGTATTTGGCATGTTTCGAAAGGATTAATAAAAGGCCTCTATCCGAAACGGATAGAGGCCTTTTATTTATTTCTTTTTATATTTCGAGCTTTCTAAATCAGACTGCAGTTCACTCAGCTGTTCCCTTTCGGCATCCGTAGAATTAGCAAAGGCCGATGAAAGTGCGTTTTGAGCAGTTTCCATCATTTCTTCGTCAGATTTGGATGAATGGTGTCCGTGAAGGGCTTCATCAACGAACTTATGGGCTTGTTGGAATAATTTATTACCCATTAAAAGCCGCCATAGCTTTGTTCAGACATAGTCTGCAGTTGTTTTTCTTCTGCTTCAGCATACGTAGAATGATAAGGAATTCGTTCAGCGTGCTGTGCAATCGCATTTTTCCCTTGCTGCACAAACCGTTTGGACTTATTTCTTTTACCCATTCGTATCGCCTCCGCATTTGTTATTGACACGTGTTTCGGTGTCTACATTAGTTTAGCCAAACGTCTAAAACTTACTAACCTTAAAATTTGGTCTTTATGTTGAACTTTTCCTGAAGGAATAATGCAATCCCGTCTTCTTCATTGGTTAAAGTAACTTCATTCGCTACATTTTTTAATTGATCAATGGCATTTCCCATCGCTACGCCTGTTCCTGCGTATTCAAGCATCTCTAAATCATTATCCTCATCGCCGAATGCAATGATGCGTTCCACAGGAACATTCAGGTGCTGCGCCACTCGTTTAATGCCTACAGCTTTATTTAGCCCTGTTTTGACCATTTCGATGACATGGAATGGATCGGCCCAGCGGCGATGATCAATAACCTCTGCGTGAACATCGGATAAATGCTGGCGAATGTCATCAACATGTTGTTGATCCGTATGAATGAGCATGCTGGTAGGGGAAGCGTTAAGGAAATTACGTAAATCTCCTGTTGTCACTTTGGGAGACCCGACTTGCATGAGATTAATCAACTTTTCATCATGGTAATGGAAATACACATCATCCTGAATTTCAGCAATAATATTGTGGAATTGGAAATTTTGCATCGCTTCAACAATATCTTTTGCCACTTTCATATCCATTGGAGAGTGATACGTCCCCCAGCTTTTGTTACGAGGATGATGAACGAACGCTCCATTAAAGTTAACAATTGGTGTTTGCAGACCTAGCTCGTGATAATACATTTCACTCGAACGATATGGACGTCCTGTCGCAATCATCACCTCATGGCCATTTTCTTTTAAATGCAGTAACGTTTTTTTTGTGCGCTCTGATATGGCTTTTTCATCTGTAAGCAATGTTCCGTCTAAATCTAAAACAATTAAATGTTTTTCTGCCATTGTTTGTCACCTTCAGTTCTTTTGTTTGTGTTGATGTCTTAATAGTAACGTATTGTCAGACAATGTTAAATCTTTTTCATTAGGTAGTATTCAGGTATAGTGATATTATTCAAATAAATGAAATGACTGGGGGAAATTCTTTGATTATCGTAGAAAAAGAACGTATTGCTGGTATTCCCGTTTTACATGTGGCAAAACAAGATATATGGAAGGAAGTATCTCCCTTAGTTATTTTTATCCACGGTTTTGGGAGTGCAAAAGAACATAATCTGCATTATGCTTATTTGCTGGCGGAAAAAGGGTTTCGGGTTATTTTGCCTGATGTTGCTTGGCATGGTGAACGCGAAGAAGGACTTAAGGAGTCGCAGCTCCTAAATCACTTCTGGCCAATCGTTGTTCAAACGATAGAAGAATTGGCAGTCATTAAGGATGAACTGCTGACAAGAAAATTAATTGATCCTGCAAGAATCGGTGTGGCGGGAACATCCCTTGGAGGGATCGTGACAAATGGAGCGCTTGCGGTCTATGATTGGGTCCATGCAGCTGTGAGTCTAATGGGGAATCCAGCCTATTTAGATTACGCCAAGCTTCAGTTAGAAACGATACAAAAGCATAATCCTAACTTTACTATATCAGAGGAAGAATCAGAAAGACAAATGGCCTTAATCAGCAAGTATGATTTAAGTTTACAGCCTGAAAAATTAGCCGGGAGACCGCTATTATATTGGCACGGAGCAAAAGATCCAATTGTTCCTTATACATTTGCGTACAAATTTTACGAATCAATCAGGCCGGCATATGAGCAAAATAAGCTTGAGTTTATTCTAGATCCACGAGCTGAGCATAAAGTTAGTAGATATGGACTGATCCAGACGGCAGAATGGTTTGACAAGCATTTAACAAGAGTTGGGCAAAATACTTAATAAAATGGCTAATATCTGCTATGATGGAGATATCACAGCTCATAAAGGAGAGTCTTAATATGGATGCTGAATTAAAAGAGAGTATGATGGGCGCACTGGAACAAGTTATTGATCCAGAGCTTGGAATAGATATAGTAAATTTAGGTTTAGTCTACGATGTAGATTTAGATGAAGCAGGACAGGCAACGGTAACGATGACGCTGACAGCTATGGGATGTCCACTAGCAGCTACGATTGTTGATCAAGTTAAATTATCGCTTGAGGATTTACCTGAAGTGAAAGATACAGAAGTGAATATTGTTTGGAATCCGGGTTGGACCAAGGACCGCATGTCTCGTTATGCAAAGATTGCCTTAGGGATTCAGTAAAAATTATGGTACGATTGATTAGGCAGAAGGACAGGAGGCTGTTAATGGCCTCTAGACCAGGTTTCTGCCTTTTTTTAGTTCTTATAAGGGAGTGATAATAATGGACAGCATGAAAATAAAGGATGCTTTGGACAGACCCCTTAGAGATTTACGAATATCTGTTATTGATCGCTGTAACTTTAGATGCCAATATTGTATGCCGGCGGAAATTTTTAATGAAAATTTTCATTTTCTCCCGCACAATGAGCTTTTATCATATGAAGAAATAGAGAGAGTAGCAAAGATTTTTGCAAGTCTTGGAGTGGAAAAATTACGTTTAACAGGCGGTGAGCCGCTTTTACGTAGGGAATTGCCTGTTCTAATTGAAAAGTTATCGAAAATTGAAGGCATTAATGATATCGGACTGACCACGAATGGCGTTTTCTTAAAGCGTTATGCGAAAGAATTGAAAGAAGCTGGGTTAGACCGTGTCAATATCAGCCTGGACAGTATCGACGATGAATTGTTTAAACAAATAAACGGCCGTAATATTGGGACAAAGAAAGTAATGGAAGGAATCACTGCAGCTAAAGAAGCAGGCCTTGGCATTAAAATTAATATGGTTGTAAAAAAAGGATTAAATGAATCGCAAATTCTTCCAATGGCAAGGTACTGCAAAGAAGAAGGCGTGCAGCTGCGCTATATTGAATTCATGGATGTCGGCAGCACGAATGGCTGGCAAATGGACAATGTAGTGACGAAAAAGGAAATCCTGCAGATGCTGGAAAGTGAGTTCGAGCTCGAGGCAGTAGAAGAAGATTACTTTGGTGAAGTAGCTAAGCGTTATCGCTATATAGGGACTGACAATCAAGTCGGTTTTATTACCTCAGTTTCAGAATCATTCTGCGGCAGCTGTACACGAGCACGACTTTCAGCAAATGGAAGTTTATTCACCTGTCTATTTAATGGAAATGGACATGACCTTAAAGAGCTGCTTCGTTCAGACATGAATGATGAAGACTTACGTGAACACCTAATTGGCTGGTGGAATCACCGCAAAGACCGTTATTCGGATGAACGAATCGAAGGCAAAAATCAGAATCAGCAAAAAATTGAAATGTCCTACATTGGCGGTTAAGCAAATTATGCTTAACCGTTTTTTTTGTGTAGAAAGATGCCCCGTGGGGTATTATTGTGCTGTGAACCGTATCTAGACGGGAATAAATATCATAAAAGAAAAGAAATACCCCCGACCTTCAATAATAAAAATCCTACTTTGTCCTTAGAGAGCAAGCAAGGAGCTAGATTGCTCCAGTAATACTCCCTTAATTATTCGAAGAAACCCAATTATCTAATATTTTATAAAAATACAATTGATTTTATTTTTATTCAGTCATATAATAATAGAAATAAAGAATAGGGCAATAAATTGGAGTTGATAGTATGAATGTTTCTATTGTAGGCGCAACGGGTTACGGGGGACTGGAGTTAATTAGACTCCTGAAAATGCATCCGAAGTTTACAATTACTTCTTTGCATACTTCTTCGAAGTTCGGTGAACCGATTCATAATGAGTACGCACATTTATTACATGAAGAGTATCTATTAAATAAAATTGACCCAGAAAAAATAGCTAAGCAAGCTGATATTGTTTTTCTTGCAACGCCGTCTGGGGCATCGTCGGAATTGGTTTCTTCGTTTAAGAATCTTGATATTAAAGTCATTGATCTCTCTGGTGATCTTCGTTTAAAGACACCCGGTGAATATGAAAAATGGTATAAACGTACACCAGCACCTGCTGATCTCTTAAATAAAGCTGTTTACGGACTTTCTGAGTGGAATGCCGATCAAATCAAAGATGCTGAGATTCTGAGCAATCCTGGTTGTTACCCGACAGCAACATTACTTGGGTTAGCGCCGCTGTATAAAGCAGGATTAGCAAGTGGTGAAGACGTGATTGTCGATGCGAAATCTGCCGTTTCCGGTGCTGGAAAATCACCAACTGATGCAACTCACTTTAGTACCATGAATGAAAATTTCAAGGTGTATAAGGTCCATAGTCATCAGCATATTCCTGAAATTGAGCAACAATTGGGCATTTGGTCCGAAAAAAGTAAGCCCATTTCGTTCACTACGCATCTGGTTCCGATGACACGAGGAATTATGGTGACGATGTACGTGAAATTACAACAGAAAATGACCACGGAACAATTACATAAGTTATATACAGAGACCTATGAGAGTCATCCATTTGTACGGATACAGCCAATCGGAAGCTTCCCTGCGACGAAGCAGGTATACGGCTCAAACTTTTGTGATATCGGTGTGGCCTATGATGAGCGTACGGAGAAAGCAACGATCATTTCGGTCATCGACAACCTGGTAAAGGGGGCAGCAGGGCAGGCCATTCAAAATGCAAATCTCATGATGGGGTATGAAGAAACGTCAGGGTTAATGACACTTCCTCTATATCCTTAACCAATAGGAGGTACTAAATGAAAACACTTGAACGGAACATAACGATTCAGCTAGTGAAGCAAGGAAATATTCTTTCTCCAAAGGGATTTAAAGCAGCAGGTCTTCACGCAGGTCTCCGCTATTCGAAAAAAGATCTTGGTATGATTTTGTCGGATACGCCGGCATCCTGTGCAGCTGTTTATACGCAAAGCGTCGTTCAAGCAGCACCGTTGAATGTGACAAAGGAAAGCATTCATACAGAAGGGAAAATTCAAGGAGTTATCGTTAATAGCGCTTGTGCCAATGCATGTACAGGTGAACAAGGTTTAAAGGATGCTTACGAAATGAGAAATTGTGCAGCCGCGAAATTTGGCTTGCCTGATCACTATATAGCGGTTGCATCGACGGGTGTAATTGGAGAATTTATGAAAATGGATAAAATTAAACAAGGCATCGAATTGCTTGAGCCTACGGCCGACGGTGCAGATGATTTTGAGCATGCAATCTTAACAACAGATACGGTAACGAAGCACTATGCCTGCCAAACAGAGGTGGACGGAAAACTTATTACAATGGGCGGAGCAGCTAAAGGATCAGGAATGATTCATCCCAATATGGCTACGATGCTTGGCTTCATTACGACTGATGCTAATATCGCATCGGCTGACTTGCAAAAGGCATTGTCGGAAATAACTGATGAAACATTTAATCAAATTACGGTTGATGGGGATACCTCAACCAATGATATGGTCTTAGTCTTGGCAAACGGGCAGGCTGGTAATAGTCAGCTGACTGAGACTCATCCGGATTGGCCGCAGTTTGTAGCATTATTAAAACAAACGTCAGAAAATTTAGCTAAAGAAATTGCTAAGGATGGAGAAGGAGCCACTAAGCTTGTTGAAGTGAATGTAACGGGAACACAGACGAAACAGGAAGCACAAGTGCTTGCAAAAACAATCGTTGGCTCAAACTTAGTGAAAACGGCTGTTTACGGATCGGATGCAAACTGGGGAAGAATTATCGCGTCAATGGGACGCAGCGGGGTAACATTTAATCCAGGAGATACGACCATTGCCTTTGGTGAGATTACGGTTTTACAAAATGGAGTACCGGCTCCCTTCTCAGAAGCTGAGGCGAAATCTTATCTAGAAGAGCCAACGATAATTATCAATGTGCATTTAAAAGAAGGGACTGCAGCAGGTACGGCATGGGGCTGCGATTTGACGTACGATTATGTGAAAATTAATGCAAGCTATCGGTCATAAGGAGTGAAACGGATGAAGGTATTGGTCATAAAATGCGGCGGCAGTATTATTGATGAATTAGCTGATTCATTCTTCGAGAGCATTCGTGATTTGCAGGATAATCAATTTAAAATCCTCTTTGTCCATGGCGGCGGGCCTGATATAAATGCCATGCTAAAGCAAAATGGTATTGAATCGGTATTCAAAAGTGGATTACGTAAAACAACGGATGAAGTATTAGAAGTGGTGGAGCTTATGCTTGCAGGAAAATCAAACCGCAGTCTAGTCCATAAGCTGCAGCAGAATAAGATCAATGCCATTGGTCTTAATGGTTCGGATGCTAAGCTTCTGACAGGCGAGTTCGTTAATGAGCTTGTTCTAGGATCTGTTGGTGAGGTGGTTAAGGTCAATACAGAACTGCTGCTGCAATTTTTAGAGGCGGATATCTGTCCGGTTTTGACTCCTATGGCGATTTCAACATGCGGCAGGAAGCTGAATGTAAATGCTGATATGGCTGCTGGAGCAGTTGCTGAAGCACTACATGCAGATATGTGCTTATTTGTCACAGATGTTTCAGGTGTTATGAAAGACAATAAATTACTGGCAGAGTTAACGGCTGAAGATACACAAGCATTAATTAAAGAGGGATCGATCTACGGGGGAATGATTCCAAAAGTTACAACGGCCCTATCCGTCTTAAATACAGGAAATAATGATGTGATGATTGTCAGCGGTAAAGAGTGCTTTTTCCAGGATCACCAGTTTATCGGCACCAAATTTTATAAAGAAGAAGGAAGGGTTTTACTATGACTGCACTATTCCCAACGTATGCAAGGTGGAACATTGAACCGGATACCGCGAAAGGCAGCTGGCTGACCAGTAAGGAAGGGAAGAATTATCTCGATTATACGTCTGGTATTGGCGTGTTAAATTTAGGTCATGGAAATGAAACAGTAAAAGCTTCTGTAGAAAGACAGCTTGAACGTTTTTGGCATACCTCTAACTTATTTGAAAACTCGGAGCAAGAACAGGCAGCTTTGTTACTAGCCAAAGCATCTGGTCTTAGTCGGACTTTTTTTGCGAATAGTGGGGCCGAAGCGAATGAAGCGGCGATAAAGCTTGCACGAAAAGCGACAGGAAAAAGTAAAATTGTCACTTGTACTCAATCTTTCCATGGCCGTACGTTCGCAACAATGGCCGCTACGGGGCAGGAGAAGATACGAGTCGGATATGGAACGATGCTGGATGGATTTACTCATGTGCCGTATAACAACGCAGCTGAACTTGAGAATGCAGTTGATGATCAGACAGCCGCGATTATGCTTGAAGTAGTGCAAGGCGAAGGTGGTATTCATTTGTTGGATGCATCCTATGCAGAAGCAATTATGAAATTGAAAGAAAAACATGACATCCTCCTTATTATTGATGAAATTCAAACAGGGATCGGCAGAACGGGTAAACCATTTGCATTTCAGCATTTTGCCATTCAGCCCGACATTATAACACTTGCAAAAGGACTTGGAAATGGCTTGCCAATAGGCGCAATGCTTGGCAGAGAAGATTTGGCTGAATTCTTTGGGCCGGGAAGCCACGGATCTACATTTGGCGGAAATCCAATTAGCATATCCGCTGCAATAGCCGTACTTTCTGAAGTGATGAATCCATTGTTTCTACAGGAAACAGCAGAAAAAGGAATCTATTTTATGCAGCAACTCAAATGGCATTTAGAAAATTCAGAATTTATCGTCGAAATACGTGGACTTGGATTAATGATTGGGATAGAATTGAAAGATGAAGCAGCACCAATTGTGCAAAAGCTGCAAGACTCGGGGCTTCTCCTCCTAACTGCTGGACCCAATGTTATTCGCATTCTCCCGCCGTTGACAACAGATAAAAATGAAATTGATCTTGCTGTAGAAAAGATATCGAACGTATTGAAAACTGAATCAATACCGACAGCCTAAGGGCTGATTTTTTTACACATCATATGTATAAAAATACTGAATGATATATAAATATACGAACTAGATGAGGTGGATTTCATGGACAGTTATTTGCATTTATCAAATGGAAAGTCATTTAAAGGAACCATTTTGAACGAAACTTTAGATAAAACAGTGACAGGTGAACTGGTCTTTTTTACTGGTATGACAGGTTATCAAGAGGTTTTGTCGGATCCTTCTTATAAAGATCAAATTGTGGTATTTACCTATCCCCTTGTTGGAAATTACGGTATTAATGACCATGACTTCGAAAGTAAAAAGCCTCATATAGCAGGAGTAATCGTGTATGAAGGAGACATGGGGCATTCACATTATCAAGCGCGTTATTCTCTGCAGGAATATCTAACAAAATGGGGAATTCCACTCTTAAGTCAAGTAGATACGAGAGCGGTTGTTAAAAACATTCGCAAAGAGGGATCGATGGCTGCTGCCATTTCTGCTGCAGAAGGTATCCAATTAGAGACTGATAACAGTAAGGAAATGGTTCAGTCGGTAGCAGAGGTTTCTTCTAAAGATATCTCCGTCTTTGGAGCAGGAAAAAAACATGTTGTATTAATGGATTTTGGTTATAAAAAATCAATCCTTAGCTCACTTACTGACTTTGGCTGTAAAGTAACGGTCGTGCCGTTTGATACAAGCTATGAAACAGTCAAACAATTAAACCCTGACGGAATTTTACTTTCAAATGGACCTGGGAACCCAAAACAGCTTCAATACTTATTACCAAATATCAAAAAAATCATTTCCAGTTATCCTACGCTTGGGATTTGCCTTGGACACCAGTTAACGGCGCTTGCCTTTGGCGGAGATACAAAGAAAATGCTTTTTGGACATCGCGGTGCCAATCAACCAGTCGTTGATCTAGAAACAAAACGCGTATATATGAGTTCACAAAATCATAGTTTTGAAGTGGATGAATCAAGTCTGGAGAATACACACCTATCTGTGCGGTTCCGTAATGTTAACGATGATACGGTTGAAGGGTTATCCCATAAGAAGCTGCCCATTTTGACGACACAGTACCATCCTGAAGCGAATCCGGGTCCGGTTGAAAGTATTATTCTTTTTGAGAATTTTTTACAAATGATAAATGAATACAGCGGGAGAGAACAAGCATATGCCTAAAAATCATTCTATACAAACCATCTTAGTCATCGGTTCCGGTCCAATCGTAATTGGGCAGGCAGCAGAATTTGATTATGCAGGAACTCAAGCCTGTCTAGCTTTGAAAGAAGAAGGCTATAAAGTCGTCCTTGTAAACAATAACCCAGCAACGATCATGACAGATCATATGAATGCTGACGTGGTTTATTTAGAACCACTTACAGTGGATATGCTGGAGAAAATCATTCAAAAGGAAAAACCGGATGGCTTACTAGCTACCCTGGGTGGACAAACGGGATTGAACCTTGCCTATCAGCTGGACGAAGCAGGGATTTTAGAAAAGTATAATGTAACCTTACTCGGTACACCGATTGATTCAATTAAAAAGGGAGAAGACCGCGAACTGTTCCGGGAGCTAATGCTCGAAATTAATGAACCAGTTCCAGACAGCGTGATTGTTCATACGCTTGAAGAGGCCATTGCTTTTTCTGAGGAAATTGGGTTTCCAATCATCGTCCGTCCGGCATACACGTTAGGCGGTACCGGTGGAGGGATTTCTGATAATCTCGAAGACTTTAAGGAACTGGTCCGCGGCGGTCTGCAAGAAAGCCCAATCACACAGTGTCTCATTGAAAAAAGCATTGCTGGCTTTAAGGAAGTCGAATATGAAGTTATGCGTGACAGTAATAATACGTGTATTACCATCTGCAATATGGAAAACATCGATCCAGTTGGGATTCATACAGGAGATTCAATCGTTGTGGCACCATCGCAAACCTTATCTGACGATGAATATCATATGCTTAGAACGGCTTCCATTAAAATTATCTCGGCACTAGGCATCATTGGAGGGTGTAATATTCAATTTGCACTTGATCCAACCAGCAAACAATATTATCTAATTGAAGTCAACCCGCGGGTGAGTCGTTCATCAGCATTGGCATCGAAAGCAACTGGGTATCCAATTGCGAGAATTGCTGCGAAGCTAGCAGTCGGATACCATTTATCAGAAATTATTAATCCTGTGACCAAAAGCACATATGCAAGTTTTGAGCCTGCATTAGATTATGTAGCGGTGAAGTTTCCACGCTGGCCATTTGATAAATTTACGACAGCTGATCGTAAGCTTGGAACACAAATGAAAGCGACTGGAGAAGTGATGGCTTTACATCGAAGCTTTGAAGGTGCTGTGCAAAAGGCAGTTGATTCCCTCGAATTAAAGACACTGGGTCTTAACCTGTTATCCCTTAACGAAAAAAGTGTCGAGGAGCTTTGGGAGATGCTCTTTGCGAAAACAGATGAACGGATATTTGTCATTTTTGAAATGCTCCGCAAAGGGGTTACCGAAAAGGAAATTCATGAAGCAACGAAAATTGACTACTTCTTCCTTCATTCCTTTAGCTTACTAATTGGTATCGAAAAAGAAATCGCGATGCAGCATTTAGAAGATATGAGTATAGCAGCGATGCAGCGTATTAAAGAAAAAGGATTTTCAGATCGGTATCTGGCTTCGGTCTGGAAAACGGACGAATCGACTGTTAGACACTATCGTCAAGAACTCGGTGTTAAAGCTGTATATAAGACGGTTGACACATGTGCCGCAGAGTTTGAATCACATACCAATTATTTTTATTCCACTTACTTTGGAGAGAATGAACAACAAAAAACAACCAAGCCTAAGGTGCTGATGATTGGCAGTGGTCCAATCCGTATTGGACAGGGAATCGAGTTTGATTATTGTTCAGTACATGGCGTGTATGCCCTGCAGGGTGAGCAGGTTGAAACGGTAATGATCAATAGTAATCCAGAAACTGTGAGCACGGATTTTGCGACCGCTGATCGTTTATACTTTGAACCACTTACGCTTGAATATGTGTTAAATGTAATTGAAGCCGAGGATATTACCGATGTGATTGTCCAATTTGGCGGTCAAACGGCTATCAATTTGGCAAAGGGTCTTGAAGAATATGGCGTAAACCTGCTCGGTACATCCTTTGATAGTTTAGATCAATTGGAAGACCGTGATCGTTTCTATCAACTTCTTCAAAAACTTGAGATACCTCATGTCCCAGGTGCTATTGCGGCTGATCAAAAACAACTTGTTCAACAGGCAGAAGACATTGGTTTTCCAGTATTAATCAGGCCCTCATATGTAATAGGCGGACAGGGTATGGAAATAATCCCAGACAAATCAGCTTTGCAGCATCGAATTAATAAAGGAACAGCCATTCTTTATCCCGTTTTAATTGACTCATATATCCCAGCAAAAGAAGTCGAAATTGACTTAATTGCTGATGGAAGGGACATTTATATTCCGTTAATTGCCGAGCATGTTGAAAAAGCAGGCGTTCACTCTGGAGATAGTATGGCCTTATTCCCACAAGTCTCTCTTACAGATGAAATAAAAGGTTTAATTGAATCCTATGCTAAGAAGCTTGTCGTGGAACTGGATTATAAAGGACTTATGAATATTCAATTTGTTATTGATGGGGAACAGGTTTATGTGCTGGAAGTTAATCCTCGTGCAAGCAGGACGATTCCAATCATTTGTAAAATAACCGGTGTCCCTATGGTTCAAGCAGCAACAAAAATATTGCTTGGGAAATATAATTTGTCGAATTTATTCGAAAAAACAGGACTAAATGAAAATCTTAGCTTTGCTGCTGTAAAATATCCTGTCTTTTCAACGTTTGCTTTAAGCGGACTCGATTCTAAAGTTGGACCGGAAATGAAATCAACGGGAGAAGGGATCGCCATTGCTGATACGGTAGAGGAGGCCCTTGCGAAGGTGTACCATCCAAATCGTGCAGGGGATAAAACTGCTATTTATCATAGTTCATCGGTTCACCTAAATGCCGTTTCCAAACAAATGGGACTTGAAGCAGGCATGACTTTCCAAAGCGGAGACTTTGAAGAATACCTGAAACAAGGGAATGGAGCAGCTGTTCTTGCTTATGGAACAACGAAAGAAGATCAATATCTACGGGTAATGGCAGCAAAATATCGGATTCTTGCCTTTACAGAGGAGTCGACCTTTACTGCTTATTTACAGTCGTTAACACATGATGAGATTAAAGCAGCATCCCTTCAGGAATGGCTTGAAAAAATCCCACAAGGAGTGACACCTTTATGAGCGTGAAAACACTTGATAAACAAATTATCGGACAAAAAGATTTTCTAACACTTCGTGATCTTTCAACGGATACCATTTTAGATCTGCTGGAATCGGCAGAAAAGATCAAAGAGAAATTACAAGCAGGGGTCGAATATACCCCTTTAAAAGGGAAAACGCTCGGGATGATTTTTGAAAAATCGTCTACCAGAACGAGGGTTTCCTTTGAAGTAGGAATGCTTCAATTAGGAGGGCACGCCTTATTTTAAGCAGTAATGATATCCAAATTGGCCGC
>NZ_AJTN02000234.1 GCF_000305495.1 Peribacillus psychrosaccharolyticus ATCC 23296
TCCAATAATGGTCGATGCTACCGGAGCAATTGCACCGGCACCAAAACCCTGTATAAAACGAAATAAAATCAATTCATGCATCGAATCGGCAAACCCACACAAGACAGAGCCGATTAAAAAGATAATGATTCCAATAAGTAAAATTGGTTTTCTGCCAAATAGGTCAGAAAGTTTTCCATATATCAAAACCGTAACTGCATTCATAAGCAAGTAACTTGAAAACACCCAGCTATACAAAGAAAACCCGCCAAGGTCTCCAACAATTGCAGGCATCGCTGTCGATACGATCGTTCCCTCTATGGCATTCATGAACATTGCCAGCATCACTGCAGCCAGCACGAAGGTACGCTTTGTCACCTTTTCTCCACTGTTTTTTCTTGCTGTCTGTTGCACTTCGTTCACCCTCTATGTTTTCAATATGTATTTTTTCCAGAAGGCAAACATAACGCCCCCGGTAAAGGGAGCGTTATGTTTGCCTATTTAGCAGCATCCAGAAGATCTCGATTAACTTTTTTCAAGATTGCTCTTCTTGTTAAAATTCCTTCAAATATTCCATCTTCATCAACCACACAAACAAAAGGATGATCAATTAATAGTTCAAGCCCTTTTTTTATTTTATCTTCAATATGAAGACGCGGAATAGTAAGGGTCATAATCTCAGAAACTTTTTTGTTTTCAAGTTCCTCGAACTCAATTCGCTGCAGGCCTAAGATGGACTCAAGGATTACCGGTGTACTGATAAGACCGTGTAGTTTATACATAGGGTCTAACACTGGAATAGCTGTATACCCGCTTTTAGTTAATACAAGCAGGGTATGCTCTAGGTTGTTCGTCACTTGGACGTGCGCAACCCTTTCAGAAGGTATCATCATGTCTTTCACGCTGCATTCGAGTAAATTCCCATCATGAATACCAATCATGTCAAAACTCCTTACCTAATAAAAGTAGTCATATTTTTCTTACAGTTCTAGTGTAACATAGGAAAAGGAAAGATTCTTTCTTTGAAATAGAAATTTTGTAAGCCGTTTCAATGGCGTTTCATTACCCTTTACTTACCTGGATGTTACGAAGTGTGTAATCACACTCTAAACATTTATAAATTACATTTTGATTTGATTGTGCCGTTATCACTCTATTCAAATCATTTGTTTTGTTACACAAAGGACATACACATTTAGGCATTTTCATTTTTCAGCCCTCCTGCTTTAGGATACAGCAGAAAGTGAAATAAATACCTATTACTAGGATTTCTTATTCAGATTAGTTTCTATTTTTTCAAGTGTCTGCCGAATGGCAGCTAATTCTCTTTTTGCGAAAATGAGCTCTGCCCACAACAAAAGCACCCCAAAAAATAATAATACCAAAATGAGATATAAACCCATTGTCCACCTCTTTCAAACGCAAGAATTTTGCTAAAGTAATGAACTTGCAAGCTTTTGATTGTTCCAAAAACTCTCCATTGCCATCAGAATGTTATCGGACGGATACGGGCTTTAATTATACCACATGTTTCCAGTAAAAAATAATTTGTTGACTATCATCAAAAACAAGCTTACCAAAAAAAACAGCCTGAGATAACATCAGGCTGTTTTCCTATTTGTGATGCTTTACAGTAAAAGATCAAAGATTTCAATTGTAATCATATCAATATTATCAAATTGATATTTAGAAGACTTGTTCTTATCACTAAATACTTCTAATTCAAACATTTCCGTTTTGCTGAAATATGTAACTTGGCATTTTTTCACTCCATCTATTTCAAAAAAACGCTCTGCAGATTCGGTTTCCTTCGCCTGCTCTTGTAAACTTTTCAATCTGGTAAGAATGCCCTGTAATTGAGACATACTCCCACTCCCTTCTAATAAAAACCTATTCGATAGGTTTCACTATATCACAAAAAACTATCCAATAACACGCATGTTTTAATTTCAGAATCTTAAAAAACTTTAATATAATCGGACAGACAAATTTTACATATTAATTAGCTGCCAATAATAAACAGTTATTAGGAGAATTCCTCCTAAAAAGTCCAAGCAAGGACGAAACTGCCTTCAGAGTAAAAGAAGAAAGAAATGTGTTGATACGGTTTTCTATTCAAGCTCTTCAATTTCTTCTATAATAATAAAGCTATTACTTTTATCTGGAGGTTTCTGAACAATGACTAACGTAATACTCTATACTCAACCGGACTGCCCGCCATGCAAAATTGTTAAATTGTTTTTTAAAGAAAATAAAATTACGTATACTGAGAAAGATATACGCGCTGATTCTACAGCGATGATTGAGCTGACAAATAAATATGGATCATATTCAACTCCAACGGTCATTATTAAAGATGAAGTCATAATTGGATTTGAAATAGACAAAATGAAAAAAGCATTATCCATAGACTAAACGCATAAAACCCAAGCCCGCATATGGGCTTGGGTTTTATTTTAGCAGGATATCATCAATTGTTGAAAAAGCCTGAGATTGAAAACGATTAAAGGAAGTAATAATACTCTGTGGAAGCATCCCAAATCCTAATGTTTCTGTACTTAATTTTTTTATTGTAAATTTACTGCTTAGTTGATTATCCTTTACTTGTTTGTTTTTCTGGTTTTTTTCAGTTTCAAGGCTTATTTCATGCACTTTCCATTTTCCTTGCTGCTTGACCAATATTACTATTTCAGAATCCGTATAAGTTATCGGACCCTCTGAATGTTCAGCCAAATCTTCACTAATCACCAGTTTTTCTTCGTCCTTACTTTTTTCTATAATTGTATGCTCATTATAACTAAAGAATGGAATATAGTTTTCTGCGGAATCTGATCCTAAAGTGGCATAACCGCCATCCACTTCTACAACATTTTCTTTAACAAATTTATTAATCATTTCACTCGTAAAATACGGTTTCAGTTTTTCTTCAATTTCTTGGATGCTTCTTGCTTTCTCACTGATCTCAACTTGTTGATTGAAAGCTTTTTTAAGTGTGGTAAAGACCTCATCTCTAGTATTCTCAGCAGAAGTTGTTTGTGCCAAGGTAAACAGACTAAATAGGAATACCCCTGCAAATAATGCCCGGAATTTATTCATAATTCGCCTCCTAAGATGTGTTGTAACGGTAAGTTATTAATTATGTACCCGCTTGTCTAGAAGGCAAACGTCATTCTTTAAGTTTCTCTTTTGAACACGTTCGAGATAACACAAAAAACTTGCAGGCTTTATCCTGCAAGTTTTTTGTGTTATTTAAAGACATAATAAAAAATAAAGCCGGCTACTACTACTGCAGCAAAAATTAGTGCAAGAAAAATTGGATTTAATAAATAAGGGTGATCATGAGCAGACCCTTCAACAGAGGGATCCAGTTCTCGTTTTTTATCTTTTTGTGTTTTAAGTACCACCAGGCTATAGTAAAGGGAATATAGAATAATGATGATTACTAAGATGCATAAAATCCAAATAAAGGTACTCAATGATTACGCTCCCATCATTTGTTTCCTATAGCTTGACACTTGATACCCTAGTTTATGCATCAAACGGGTGATTATAATAAGTCATCATTTTCATACAAATACTCATACGAAAGATCGATAAATAAATAGCTGTTATGATCGAGTGGGAAGGAGAATGTTCGAATGGTTTCCCCTGATTCGATATCACTATATAAATCAGACAAGATTCCTTTTTTTTCATGCTTCATCTGAACGATATTTTCAAGGAAATAAGGACGCCAGCTCCAATTCTTCCCCATATATGTTTCCTGTACAATCCAGTTTCCTTCTTTTTTCAGGATATTAGGTGAAATTTGAAATCCTTCTTCGTTACAAATATAAAGACGGAAGGACATCGATTCAATTTTTTCAGCCAGAGTATGGAGCCATTCTCCATAGCCGGCAGTTTTTTTGTGTTTAACCATAAAGGACTTCATGTCTTCATTAAATTTATTAGTTAATTGATAGACGTTTTCCAGCTTTTTCATTTCTAAAGTGATAAAGCCACGACATTCTTTCTTGAAATTTTCCCGTAATATATCCCGGTCAACCAGCTCTAATTCAGGTTTGGCGAGCAAGAACCCTTGATAATAACGACCTCCGTTTTTCCATGCATACCTTAATTGATATTGGCTCTCGATATGTTCAAACAACAGATTAGCCCCAATTTTTCTCGCTAAAAAACTTAAAGAAAATAGAATGACCTGTGTAACTTCACCGCTCGTTTTTCGCAGTTGTTCTAAATTCACCTTTAAAATATGAGGTGATATTTGCGCAATTCGATCCATTTTACTTTCTGCCCCATTATGATCAAGCGCAATTTTCATCCCAAACGTTCTATAATACGATAGTACATGCTGTAACGAATCAAGAATCTCCTCATAATCGGTATCCGATAATTCGAGAACGATTCGTGAAACGGCATCCCCCTTAAAATAGGTTTGGATAATGGATAAAAACTGTTCTCCATGGTCAATCATCAGCAAATTGGGATCTCGATTAATAAAGATTAAAAAATCCTCTTCTTTAGCGGAAAGGATGGCTAATGCTTTATCCAGTAAATTGTTATCCACTTCATTTCGATACTCCATTGGAATTTTGCTATCAAGGAAAAACGGACCCAGGCTCTGATAACCGGTTTCAGTTTTATAACGGCCTAATATTTCAAACCCTGCCACACGATGCTCATCAGCACTAAAGATAGGTTGAAAAAAAGGCTGGACCCGGTCAAGGTTAGCTAATATATCTTCTGAATTCAAGACGTTCCCCCCTATCATCATCTCTACATAAAAAGTATATCATTAGTTGACTGGTACGAAAATTCAAAATAATAGATAAAAAAATCCGTACCTTAAAGGTACGGATTTTTTTGGGGGAGTCCATTTCCCTTAGAAAGGGAAAAAGAGCGGGATGGTCACAATTACAATAAGACCAATTAAGACTTGCATTCCTATTCCAACAATGGCAAAGTCTTTATAATTATAGTCACCAGCTGTCATAACCAGTGCATTTGTTGAGGATGCTCTTGGAGTTGAAAACGCCAGAGCAGCAGCCACTGTTACACATACTAAAATGGGTATTGGACTATAATTCATATTGACTGCCACAGTATATGCAATTGGAGCTATAAACATTGTGATCGCAATATTGGAGACAAATTGAACACCAATCAAGGTCATTATATAGAGTAATGCTAATAAACTATAAGGACCGGTATCTCCAATTATTTGTTCAATCCAAATACTTACCTGAATCAAACCTCCGCTCTTTTCAAAAGCAGCCATGAGTGGGAACATCGCGACCAGAAGTATAATGGATTCCCAGTTGATTCTCTGATATGCTTCTTCCATCGATCGAACACACCCAGTAATCACCATAAGAAATGCTGCCATTAATACAGTATAAACCTGGGGAATGACATTAAAGGCAAGCAGAAGAATCATAAGGATCACGATAGAGGCAGCAATTGGTGCTTTCGCTTCCTGAACAAAATCACTTTCTTCTGTCGCACTGCCCAGAACAATAATATCTTGCAGGTCAGCCGAAATCATTTCAATATTCACCCATTCACCATGAATGAGAAGTGCATCCCCTGGTTTTAATATTTCGGTACCAAGATCAGCTTGAATATATTCACCTTTACGATTAATAGCTAGTACACTGCATTGATATTTTTCCCGAAAATGAATATCTCGCAAGGTCTGATTTTCATAATCAGAATGAGGCATAATTAAAATTTCCGTCATCCCAAATTTACTATTAGCCAGATGTTTTTTTACTTCTTCCTGGTTAAAAGGCCGTGTTTCTAATTCATAATCGACTGTTAGACGAGTTACCGCTTCTGCTTCACCAAAAACTAAGATTACATCGTCTGGATGAAATACTTCGTCTGCTTTTGCCGACAAATTTTGATGTTTAGAAAGGAGACCGAGTTGCTTATCTTTGGATTTTCGTTTAATTTCAATTACTGTAATCTCATAATTAATAGGCAGCACCAAATCAGAAAGCCTTTCACCTACTAAATCAGAGTGTTTAGGTATTTGGAGATAATGAAGCCTATCATATACCTTATACATCCCAGCTAGTTCACCAGCTGATAGATCTTTCCCGCTGCTTTTGGCAGCCAAATGCTGATGAGGCAGCAGCTTTTTACCCATAAACAGAATTAATAAAAGAGCTGCTAGGAGCGTAATAAGACCAATTGGCGTCAATGAAAAAAAGGCTAATGGTTCATAATTATTTTTTGTCAGCACCTCATTTATAATTAAGTTAGATGGTGTACCCACTACTGTCAACAGACCTCCTAATCCACTTGCAAAAGCTAAAGGAATTAAAAACTTCGAAGGACTTCTCCGCTGCTTGAGGGCTGTACTCATAACAATAGGGAGCATGATTGCAACAATCCCCGTACTGCTTAAGAAACCTCCAAAGAACCCGGCTGAAAGCATAATAACGATCATTAGTCTCCGCTCACTGCCTTCACTCCATTTCAAGAGCGGATGAAAAGTTTTCTCAACGAGTCCAGTATTAAATATACCAGCTCCCACTATGTACAGACTGGCTAGAATAATCGTGATTGGATTAGAAAATCCAGCTAATAGTTCCATTGGTTCTAATATGCCGATTATTCCTAGCATCAGCATAGAACCAAGTGCAACAATATCTGCACGGAATTTTCCATAGATAAATAGAGAAAATACACATAACAGGATGATAATCGGTAAAAACATTGACTGCGTAGTCATAAAGTACCCCCGTAAAGATGTTCAAAATATAAGTGATAGTGAATGCCTATTTGCGGTTCGCACAAGCTTATACTTTGATTTAAATGCAATAAAAAACAACATATTCTTCTTTTTATGATTATTCTTTGTTAGTATGAGGTAGTAATATTTTTACAGAATAGGTTGATTAATAGTGAAAAAAAATATGTCGAGAAGATCTTTTTTAAAAAAATCTGCAGGAGCTTTACTAAGCATTACAGGACTTGGCATGGGCGGCCATTATTACGCCCATGATATCGAGCCTAGCTGGATCGATATCAAACGAATAACGGTCAAGCACAAATTAATTCCTGAAGGCTTTAATGGTTTTAAAATCGTTCAATTTAGTGATACACATCTTGGATTTCAGTTTCAAATTAAAGACTTGATCTCTGTCATTACCAAAATGGAAAAGCTTCATCCAGATGTCATGATATTCAGCGGCGACCTAATGGATCAGCCGAACGAATATCCAATGCCTGAAGAAATCATTCCATATTTAAAGAAAATCAAAACACCATTCGGTAAATATTGTATATTTGGAAACCATGACCATGGTGGAAATGGTTCTGAAATTTATCGTAATATTATGGAGAAGTCCAATTTTAAAGTACTTCAAAATGCTCATTCTAAGCTTTCACTTATGAGTGGAGAAGCCATTTATTTAGCCGGCATTGACGACGCCATGCTTGGAAGCCCAGACTTTAAAAGTGCACTATCGGGAATTCCAGATAATGTTTATACTATTCTTTTATCTCATGCACCTGATCTAGCTGATAAGGCTGTTGACTATAATGTTCAGCTGCAGCTCAGCGGCCACAGTCATGGGGGACAAATCCAAATTCCTTTAGCAGGAGCCTTAGTCACTCCGCCATATGCCGAAAAGTATACAGAAGGCACGTATGACATTCAAAATATGGTCCTGCATGTCAATAGAGGACTAGGGACAACGAGGCTGCCCTATCGTTTTCTTTCTCGACCTGAAATAACTTTATACGAATTACAGAAAGAATAAAAGAAAATCCGGAAAAATAAGCAATCGTGCCTAATTCACTACTAAAGTCCCATTCCAATGAATTATATCATTAGTTTGGTAATAGAAAAACAGCTTTTCTTCTTATTTCTGCAATTATGTGTTTGGCAACGAGCTTTCGGCACAGAAATGCCATGGATGATTCCATGGCTTTTTTATGAGCTTTTCTAATTAGGCTATGATTAAAAAAATTCGTCCCTTATAGCAGGTAACCTGCTGAAAAGAGCAGCATTCCCCCAAAAACGGTTACTACAATATAGATAGCAAGATGCAGGTAGCTCCCTTTTTTAAGTAATTCAATAGACTCCATACCAAACGTAGAGAAAGTAGTAAATCCGCCTAGTATACCAGTGATCAAAAACAATTCAGAGGTTTTCGACACATCTCTATTATCTGGAAATACAAACCCGATGACCAGTGCACCAATTAAATTAACAGAAAGAATTCCCCATGGAAAACTGGTAATAATTTTTCTGGATAGGTACGAACTTATACCAAACCTTGCAACAGCACCAATAAACCCTCCAATCAGTACTGCCAATATATCTATCATCCCTGTACCTCACCTTTTTGAAGAAATATAAATTCCTATTAAACCGAAAATAATTCCTAGGATTAGAGTAGCACTGATATACAAACTTGAAAGCCACACGGACGTTTCAAGTAATCGTATCGATTCCGCTGTGAAAGTCGACATTGTCGTAAAACCACCACATAAACCCGTACCTAACAAAAGAGGCACTGGTTGATTTCTTTTTGAAAAGTGCCCTGTCAGCATCCCTAGGATAAAGGTTCCGATAAGGTTGACACTTAAAGTAGCTAAAGGAAAGACTGGTATATGGATAAATACATTTACTCCATAACGCAGAAAAGAACCTAAAGCACCGCCAATTCCGACAAAGAGATACTTTTTCAGCATTCCCAATCCACGTCCATTTCATATATTCATTCTTACATTATATCAGAATCAGTATAAACAGGCTCTTTTCAATGAAAATGTCATAGAATGAAAAGAACTATAGAAAAGGAGGTCTTTTCATGCACTCCCCCTATCCAGTTTATTCCCCTGTCTATCAACAGCAGCACATGAGAAATGGCTACCCGCCTCCCCAGAACGGGAGATTTGTTCCATTCTTTCCATTACTTCTTCCTTTTGTAGCTGGTTTGGCTGGCGGAGCACTCGCCGGCGGTGCATTGTTATATAACCGGCCGCCTTATCCATATCCATATCCTCCGCAGCCTTATCCGGGCTATCCACCAGGGTACCAGCAAGGCTATCAAGGCGGTTACCCCGGCTATCAAGGATATCCTCCACAAGGTTATCCCGCAGCCTTTGGAACCCAGCAGGCAGTAACCGACAATATTAACATCTATACTGGTTCTGGAAGATTAACAAATCTATAATCGACATTCCGCACCAACTGTAGGCTGACGAGAAACTTCGACAGCCTTTTTTATTGGCCTCTAATTTTGGTCTATGACCTAGATTTGCTATAATATAGTCAGCGTACTAATCTAATTAAACTTCTTCCGTTTCACCTCTTCATCTCCAACTAATTTCAATGTTTTTTTTTCTTCCCTTCCTTTCAATAGTGATAATGGTATAATATGTACTGCAAGGCACCAGTATTTTAGGAAAGGAGTTTCTATATGAAACCAACAACCGGGCAACGGGAGCAAATTTCCCCATCCGATAACACTCTTGCCCAAGCTATTTTTATTGTCAATAAACATGCGAAAACAGCACCTGAACCCAAAGCTTTATATGAATTAAAACGCTTGACCATACTAAAATTATTAAGCGAGGGGAAAGCAAAAAAGTTAGGTCTTCACTTTTCTGATAACCCTAAGTTTTCTGCACAACAATCCGATGTAATTATCCAATGTGGAGATTATATCTTCCATCTTCCTCCTACCAGGGATGATTTAAAAACCCTTCCTCACCTCGGGAACCGCTCTTCATCCGTTCGAAACCCGAAAGCTGTATTATCCTTATCACGTGCGAAACTAATTTTGCAAACGTATATTGGACAGACAGTCGAGACAAAAATGTCCAATGTGAATACCGGCAAACCTAATCAACCATCACGCCGGCAGCAAAATCAAAAATACGAAAATACATTTCTTTCGTCATTTTTAGGAAAAGGATATAAATCACGTTAGCTTCTGCGATCTCCTAAACGTTTAACTTTCCCTAATACTCTCCAAAAAGAGAAAAATCGGTGCATGAATTGCCCGATTTTTCTCTTTTTTAGATACGTTTATAAAATTAGTTCATCAATCAGTAAGATCAATTCGGCAATTTCCGGCTTACTAACCTGTGCATCTGCTCCCACAAGTTGTCCCTTATGACGAAGATCCTCCGTGATCAAAGAAGAAAAAATGATGATTGGCAGTTTCGCTAACTCTTTATGCTCTTTAATTCGTTTGGTCAAATGATGTCCATCCATCTGGGGCATTTCAACGTCTGTTATAACCAACTTCACTTCAGAAACCGCGTTTCCCCCGATTTCAATCAAATTCTCCAAATAGTTCAAAGCATCTTTGCCGTTCTCAAAAAATTCGAGGTTTTCAAATCCTGCTTCTGTTAACGTGTCATGTAAAAGCTGCCTTAAAAGTGGTGAATCTTCTGCGACGACGATTCGTTTATTCGACCGTTCCCGCTTCCCTAACTTCTTTACCTGTTTACTATTAATTCCTGAATCCGGATTAATATCCACTACTATTTTTTCAAAGTCCAGCAGCAACAGCATTTCACCATTCAACCTAATAACCCCGGTCGTCTGACTTTCAAGGCCTTGAAACATTTCAGAAGGCTTTTCTATTTGATTCCAAGAAAGCCGGTGAATCTGAGTAACTGTATGAACATGAAAAATTATTTTTTGTTGATTAAATTCGGAAACGATAAACTTATCTTGACTTGGGTTCTTCGAAGGTGGAAACCCCAGCGCTTCAGCAACATTAACGACTGGAAGCACTTCTCCACGCAACTCAATAAGTCCTTCGACATTTTTATTGCGTATGCGGGACAAAGGTAACGGGTACAGGATTGATAATTTCCTTCACTTTAATAACATTAATCCCAAATTTATTTGTCCCAATTCCGAATTCTACAATTTCCAATTCATTGGTCCCGCTTTCCAGCAGGATTCCTTGTTTATTTTCCATCTCGCACTTCCAATCTTCATGTTTCAATTTAACGATCTATTTGATCCAATCAGTAGATCTTTCTTTATATAAATCGGAATAAACAGACCTCATGTTAAGGGATTTAAGAAAAAAAGCCGATTTCTGTGGAAGAAACCGGCTTTTTTCTTAAAATTATTTTTTCACAACTAATGTACTTGCTATCATATCATGCAGTGTTTGTTTTTTTCCGTAAAAGCAGCCATCAAATAACCGATGTAAAATATCATCCCTGACAGTATCGTTGCAAAGTATCTGCCGGTCGCACGACCAAAGGTAAGACGATTTCCATTCAAATCTGTTACAATTAACCCCATTATTTTTTTCCCTACAGTACCTTGCATTTTCGACGCTGTTGTCAAAATATAATATAATGCTATAGCTACTAACGCGATAATGTAAATAACGGTGTACCCAAGAAGCATCGTCACCATTTCTCCATCAGTAGCAGTACCTTCATTTGGTGCCATAATAAAGCTGTAAATGATGAAGAGAACGCTCAGTGGAACTGAGATAATGATTCCATCAATGATTGAAGCAGCCACTCGAACCCAAAAGCCTCCATACCTTTCACTTACATTTCCATAGTTATTTACAGCTACTTTACTCACAATACCTTACCTCCTTTAAACCTAGTTAACTACTAATAATTGCATATTAATTGTACCAAAGTTGTGTTATTTTAGCCAAAATCTTCATAGGAAAATCCCTAGAAAATAAGGAAAAAGGATGCTATTACTTTATCTATTTTTTGTAAGTTTCATCCTTATTTCCTATTTTTTCGATTGATGGTCAACCAATTTTTTTGACAAAGTACATAAACATACACAACGCAATTCCACCCATACCCCCAAGAACTATGTAATAACCATAATGCCATTCAAGTTCCGGCATGTTTTTGAAGTTCATACCGTAAACTCCTGCAATAAAAGTTAATGGCATAAAAATCGTTGTAATAACCGTTAACGTCATCATTGTTTCATTCATATTATTTGAATTAACTGAGAGATAACTGTCCCTAATATCTGAAGAAAAATCACGATACGAATCAAGCATTTCTGACAGCTTCAATAAATGATCATAAACGTCATTGAAATATAGATGCTGATCAGTTAAGAATTTCAGTCTGTCAGAATGAACCATGCGATATAACAAGTCGCGCATCGGCAGAATAGTTTTTCTGAATATTGATAGGTCTGATCGTAAATCAAATAAACGATCCATTAAATGACTTATGTTTTTATTGGCCCGATTATCTTCAATCTCGTTTAATTCCCGCTCCATGTGATAAATTAACGGGAAATATTCATCCACCAGCTTATCGATAATTCCATGCATTAAAAAGAAGGGTCCTTTCAATGGCTGTTGACTTTGGGTAACCTTGTTCCAGGTTTCCTCTATCTCTATAATAGCTTCTTTATGAAATGTGACAATAAAGTCATGGCCGACGAACATGTCCAGCTCCACGGCATTTAGTCGTTTTTTTTCAAGCGCATGGATGACTAAAAATTCATAGCCATCATAAAAATCAAGCTTCGGTCGCTGCTGATAATGATCTAAGCAATCCTCAATAGCTAAGGGATGAAACTGAAAAAAAGAAGCTAATTGTTCAATTTCACTTTTTGACGGCTGGTTAAAATCTACCCAGTACCATTCGACATGATCTTTTTTCACTTCTACTAGCGGACAATCTATGATCATTTTATGATCTTTAGTAATAACAAACGTATTTATCAAGTCATCAAATCCTCAACTGTTTTTATTATATATATGGCTTAAAAGTCCAGTTTATTGGATGTTTCGTCTAACGATAGAAATTCACCCCATTAAAGTGTTAAAATAAGTAGTAGTTAAAAAGGGGGCACTATAAACATGGAGCATTTACTTAACCCACTCGTAAAAAAAGTTGAAATCTCAGGAATTAGAAAATTTTATAACTTGGTGTCTGGAAACCAGAATATGATTTCATTAACCATAGGTCAGCCTGACTTTCCTACTCCTGATCATATTAAAACAGCTGCTAAACAAGCCATTGATGATAATTATACCGTGTATACGCATAATGCAGGCGATATTGAGCTGAGAAAAGCCGTTTCAGCATATATTTCAGGGAAATATCAGCTGCAGTATGACCCTGACCAAGAAATTATTGTGACCAGCGGTGCTAGTGAAGCCATTGATATCACGTTCCGGACAATTTTGACACCAGGAGTTGAGGTCATTTTGCCTGGGCCTGTATATCCTGGATACGAACCTATTATTAAGATGTGCGGTGCAACGCCGATATATGCTGATATAACACAAACTGGTTTCCGAATGACAGCTGATATTATCGAAGAGTTACTCACACCAAATACGCGCTGTATTGTGCTTCCTTATCCTTCTAATCCAACAGGAGTAACACTTACTGCTGAGGAATTGCAGGATATTGCAGCTCTCATTAAGGATAAAGAGATTTTCATTCTTGCAGATGAGATCTATAGTGAACTCGTTTATGAAAAAAAACATACCTCCATTGCGTCGTACCTTAGACAGCAGACAATTGTTTTAAATGGTTTGTCAAAGTCCCATTCCATGACAGGCTGGCGAATTGGTTTTTTATTTGCCCCTGCTGTGATTGCTCAAGAAATTCTCAAAGTACATCAATATAATGTTACCTGTGCTTCATCCGTTTCACAAAGTGCCGCTCTAGCTGCAGTTACCGATGGTTACGATGATGCCACACCAATGAAAATGGAGTACGCTAAACGACGAGACTATGTATATAATCGGCTTCTCGATATGAACCTAACTGTTATCAAGCCCGATGGAGCTTTTTACTTCTTCATTCAATTACCAGAAGGTTTCAACACATCACTCTCATTTTGTCTCGAGTTAGTGGAAAAAGCAGGCGTAGCAGTTGTTCCAGGCAATGCCTTTTCTGAGCTTGGGGAAGGGTATTTCCGTTTATCTTATGCGTACTCTATGGATACACTTATAGAAGCAATGAACCGTATGGAAACATTTCTTTCTAACAAGACTAAATAATAAAAAGATGAAGACGAGCTTAAGCAGTATCAAGCTCGTCTTTCTTTTTTAGTATGACCAGTGCTTTAAAATCGCTTGTGTACCACTGCTTTCTTCTCCTGCTTCTGCAAGCTCTTCATATAGCGACTTTGCCAGCTTCAATCCCGGAACATCCATCTGCATTTTTTCTGCTTCTTCAAGGGCTATCCCCATATCCTTAATGAAGTGTTTTATATAAAATCCGGGAGCAAAATCTCCTTTAATCATTCTAGGAGCAAGGTTGGATAGTGACCAGCTTCCTGCAGCTCCTGCTGAAATACTCTGTAATACTCTTTCCGGATCAAGACCTGCTTTTTTTGCATAGACGACTGCCTCAGCAACCCCAATCATGTTCGAAGCAATCGCAATTTGATTACACATCTTTGTGTGTTGACCAGCCCCAGCTTCACCTTGATAGATAATATTTGTACCAAAGATCTCTAAAATACTTCTAATATCTTCAAAGTCATCTTTCGAACCCCCGGCCATAATCGTTAACTTACGCTCTCTTGCCCCAATATCTCCACCAGAAACGGGGGCATCAAGTGCCTTCACCCCTGCATCAAGTGCCTTCTCATAGATTTTCACAGCTAAAGAGGGGGTTGAGGTGGTCATATCAATAACATATTTAGTCCTTCCAGTATCCTTTAAAATTCCTTTTTCACCTAAATAGATTTCCTCAACATCTTTTGGATATCCAACCATTGAAATGATTACATCTGCCTGCTGTGCAAGCTCCTCAGGTGAAACCGCCCATTTCGCTCCATTTTCCAGCAGATCTTGAGCCTTTTCTTTGGATCTTGTATATACGATGAGTTGGAATCCTGCATCCAAGATATGCCGGGACATACTGTTCCCCATCACGCCTGTACCGATAAAACCAATTATTGTTTTTTCTTTTATGATCCTCACGTATTTCACTCCTGTTTTTTACTTTTTTAGTTTATCCATGAGTCATATTGACCTGACATTACCACCATCAACCAAGAAGGATTGACCTGTGACATAGGAATTTGCATCTGAAAGCAAGAATGCTGCAAACTTAGCAAACTCTTCTGGTTGACCATATCGTTTCAATGGTATTTTTGCGCTTACTTGTTTCTCTACTTCTTCAATTGTCATTCCCTGTTTATCCGCGGCAATGGCATCTAATTGTGCCAGCCGATCTGTAGCAATACGACCAGGTGCAAGAGTATTAATCATAATATCAGGTGCTAATTCAACAGCAAGTGTCTTTGCTAGGCCAACAACCGCAGTTCTAAAGGTATTCGATAAAATTAAACCCGGCAGAGGTTCCTTTATCGCAGACGACGCAATATTTATGATTCTCCCTCCATCCTTACGCAAATAAGGAAGGCTTGCCCGAATGACTCTAATATAACTCAATAAATTAAGTTCATACGATTTTTGCCAATCTTCATCCGTCATTTCACTAAACAATCCACTTGGCGGACCCCCAGAGTTATTCACGAGAATCTCAAATCCACCAAACTCCTCAACTGTTTGTTTAACCAAAGCTTCTACCTGATCCGCCTTTGTAATATCCACTGTTTTAAAAGACACTCTCCCGCCTAAACCGGTTAATTCCTTTTGCACTGCCGCGAGTTTCTCTTCATTTCTGCTCGCCAGCATAACATCTGCACCTTCCTTAAGCAATTCAGCAGCAATTGCTTTTCCAAGACCTTGACTAGAAGCAATAACAAGCGCACGTTTATTACGTAAACCTAAATCCATTGTTCCTCCTCCATTTCTTTACCGAATGATTACATAATTATAGCTTATCTCAATTAAATTTTAAGCGAAAAATCAGACAATGTTAAGCATACTTTTCTAAAATTGGATTTTTTGTGACTATTTGTATTTTTTATTTCTATCTTGTGTAAAACGATGTATGTTAGAAACAAAGTATGTTTATGAAAGGGTGAAGAAGATGTTTCTATACTATTTACTAGGCATATGTATGTTTGGATTTATTGGCCTTTTTACCCCTGAACTTCTTAAGAAAAATTAAGTTATATTTTCTTTCCTCAAAAAAAAACCGGCTTATCCTTACTTAGCCGGTTAAAAAGGGGGAAAATGAGAATGTCAGCTGCTTTTACCATACTAAAACAACTGTGCTTGCTCTATTAATACCCACTGTTACATGCTCTAAACATTTTGTTGAAAATAAATATAAAGAACCCAATCAACATTCGTTGATTGGGTTTTTACCTTTAATTAAACTTAGCAACTGCATCTTCAACAGCGGCTTTAACAGCATCATTGGTATCCATAGCTAATACAGATACAGCTAATGATTCCATCTCTGATTGTGACAATTTAGTAATCAGTGAGCGAGCCTTCAGAATTGATGTTGCACTCATAGAGAACTCATCAAGTCCAAGACCTAATAACAACGGAATCGCAACTTCATCCCCTGCCATTTCACCGCACATACCTGCCCATTTTCCTTCTTTATGAGCTGCATCAACAACCATCTTGACCAAACGTAAAATAGCTGGATTGTATGGTTGATACAGGTAAGAAACCTGCTCGTTCATTCTATCCGCTGCCATTGTATATTGTATCAAGTCATTTGTACCGATACTAAAGAAATCTACTTCTTTAGCAAAAGTATCAGCCATTACAGCCGTTGAAGGAATTTCAACCATGATTCCCACTTCGATATGATCTGAAACAGACACACCATTTTTTAGAAGCTCTTGCTTTTCTTCTTCAAGAATGGCTTTAGCCTGACGGAACTCACCAAGCGTTGCAATCATAGGGAACATAATCTTCAAGTTTCCAAACGAACTTGCTCTAAGAAGAGCACGAAGTTGTGTACGGAATATTTCCTGTTCTTCAAGGCATAAGCGAATTGCACGATGGCCAAGGAAAGGATTCATTTCTTTCGGTAAGTTCAGGTATGGAAGTTCCTTATCTCCACCGATATCAAGTGTACGTACAACAACTGGCTTTCCTGAAAGACCTTCTAACACAGCCTTATAAGCTTCGAATTGTTCATCTTCCGTTGGAAGCTGATCGCGGCCCATATACAAGAATTCAGTACGATAAAGGCCTACACCTTCACCGCCATTTTGAATAACACCGGTTATATCTTTAGGTGTTCCGATATTAGCAACCAATTCAACTTGTTTGCCGTCAACAGAAATAGTTGGCTCATTTACAAGTTTAGCCCATTCAGCTTTTTGTGCTTCATACGCTGTATACTTATCTTCATAGCGCTTTACTAATTCTGGAGTAGGATTAATATGAACGACCCCTGTTAATCCATCAACAATGACTAAATCACCGTTCTGAATTTCTGCTGTTGCTGCTTTTGTTCCAACCACTGCAGGAATTTCCATAGAACGAGCCATAATTGCTGAGTGAGAAGTTCTTCCACCTACATCAGTAGTAAAACCTTTAACAAATTGGCGATTTAGCTGTGCTGTATCAGAAGGAGTTAAATCTTCTGCAATGACGATTACTTCTTCTGCAATCATGCTAGGATTAGGAATTTGAACGCCTAATAAGTGTGCAAGGACACGCTTAGTAACGTCACGAATATCAGCTGCACGCTCCCGCATATATTCATTGTCCATTTGTTCAAACATCATAACAAACATATCTGCTGTTTCTTTAAGAGCAAACTCGGCATTTATGCTTTCAGTTTTAATTCTATCTTCAATGGGAGTCAAGAGTTCTGGGTCAGATAAAACAAGCAAATGCGCCTCAAAAATAGCTGCTTTATCTGCGCCCAAATCTTTTTCTGCTTTATCTCGGATGCTTTCAAGTTCTTGTTTTGACGTTTCAATGGCTGCTCTGAACCGTGCTTGCTCATCAGCTGGAACTTCTATTGTCCGTTTTGATGTGCTTAATTCTGGTTCAATCAAGCGATACGCTTTAGCAATTGCAATACCATTTGAAGCGGCAATCCCATTTAATAATGATGACATTACTCAGCTAATCCTTCTTTATTCAAAGTATCAGCCAGCGTACGAAGCGCATCCTGCTCGTCACTACCTTCAGCAGTAATTGTAATATCAGCATCTTTACCAATTCCAAGAGACATTACGCCCATAATAGATTTAAGATTTACCTTTTTACCATTAAATTCAAGATTAATATCAGAATCAAATTTACCCGCAGCTTGTACAAGTAGTGTTGCTGGACGAGCATGAATTCCTGTTTCAGCGATTACTTTAAAAGATTTTTCGACCATGTTGATCATTCTCCTTCATAATAAATTAATTGGGTTCTTCTTATAGAAGTCAACTATAGATTAAAAATTACTTAGATTTCCATATGAAGGAATACATTGGAAATGAAAGCATTTACAGTTGACTCATGGCACTAAAATACTACTAACCCCTCTACAGAATAGCATTCCTTGAGTCATCCGACAATTTTTATCTCTTAAAAATGCATGTAAATTTAATTTGTCTTTTTATACTGAATTTTATTACAACTTTATATCATTATACGAAATTCTAGCGCATCTCAATTCTGCTTATCACACATCCAATTGTGCGTGTTTGGTAAAAAAGGCACGGTATCCGAGGATAATAAATAGAATCACCGTTAATGATACACTGCCTAGTATACCAAGCAAAATTGCAATTTGGTATTCAATCGCTACTAATGGGCTGATTCCCGACAGCATTTGCCCTGTCATCATTCCCGGCAGAAAAATAATTCCCATCCCTAACATATTATTGAGTGTTGGCAATACTGCAGAATCAAATGCTTTATCAACATAAATCTTACTTGCTTTGGCCGGTGCAGCACCAAGCATTAACGCTCCTTCAACTTTATCACGATGTCCTTTTAGGTTATCGAGAAGACTTTTTAGAGCTAACGTTATACCAGTCATCGCATTTCCGACAATCATTCCAGCTATCGGGATAAAATAACGGGGTTCATACCATGGCTTAAAGTGAATCACGATACTGTTAAAATACAACAGCGCAAAGAGTGGACCGCATAACATCGAAAGAGCAATTACTCCTTTTATCTTATTGTGCAGCGGGTAACCAGTACTCTTAAAAATAGTATAAATAGAAAATAGCGACATAGCAGCTAAGAATAAAGTCGTGAGCAGGGGATTTGGGTTAGCAAATAGGTATGTCAATACATACCCCGCAAGAACAAGTTGGATCGTCATACGGAAAGTTGCAATAATGATTTGTTTTTCCCGAGCAATCCCCCTCCACCTAACAATAATCAATAAGATTAAGACAAAAAAGTAAGCAGCCATCAATCGCCAAAACTCTATATCTATTATTCCTTGTCCTTCCATATTCATCCCTTCACGGAGCAACTTTTTTTCATGATTATCTGATATTCAGAATAAACGTCCGTCAGTATTTTCGAGTGTGAAATCATGATTGCTGACCCTTCTGTTTTTTGTATAGCTTGAAAAAATCGCTCCATCACCAGTAATTCTGCCTCTTCATCTAGGGCAGAAGTCGGCTCGTCAAGTAAATAAACTTCTGGTTCTAAAAGCAGGAGCCGGGCCAATGCCAAGCGCTGTTTTTCTCCGCCTGAAAGTTTTTGAGCTTCTGTCTTCAATGTCTTTTCCAATAATAATGTTTCCATTACAGCCTTTAACTGATTTGATGATGCTGTTTTTTTTCGGTAAGCTGCAATCCCATCTGTAAGTTATCTTCCACTGTTCCGTCAAAAATTAACGGTGTCTGGGAAAGCATAGACACTTTTCTTCTATGTTCTACTGGGTCGATTTCATCAAGATTTTGGCCTTTATAGATTATTCTCCCGCTTGTCAGATTTGTCATCCTATTCAATAGACGAAGAAGCGTGGTTTTCCCCGTACCACTTGCTCCTACTATGGTTGTTATAACCCCTTCGTTTATTTTCATTTGCTGAATGTTTACAATATCTGAATAAACTACATTTTCCAGCAAAAACACAATCCACATCTCCTTCCCATACTGTTAAGTATAATTTAATTCATAAAATGATAAAACCGCAGGATTAAGCATAACCATAGTTTAAAATAATAATTTATTTCCATATGTATTGCGTTATATTACAATAGATAAAGATTTCAAAATGGAGGAAGAGTTATGAAATACAATCGTGACGAACCATTCCGCTTTACATTCACCCCCCCTATATCAGGATTTTTCAGTATTACACGCTTAAGAGGGGTAAATGGGCAAAGTCGGAAAGGCCAGATGGAACTGCTTGATATTAGTCCGCGCGGTGTTAAATTCCAATCCATCCTTGATATACCCAAGTCAAACGATATGGAGCTAGTCCTAACGTTCTCTATAAATGAGGAAGAATTTATACGTTCTGGGAAAATCGTTTGGAAACAGGAAGGGTATAAAAAGCATACATATGGGGTTATCTTTCATGACGATCCAATTGTTAACAAGCGGATCATTGAAGAATTAAAAAAATATAATAAAAGTAAAAAAATCTAACTCCCTCAACATGCATGTATGCGTACTGGCGGAGTTTTTTATATGGACACTTTCATACCTCAACTCTTTTAAAACGAAAAATCCGGATTCAAACCTTAATTGTTCGAAATCTTGGTTTTCACTCTACAAACCCTCAAATTGCCAAAAAGAACCTGTCCGCAGAGGTATTATTTTAGTTGTAATCACTGGATTGCTCTTTGGCTATTTCATCTATTCTTTTGTACCTTTACTACACCGGGAATAAATGAAATATGCATATTTCAGAAGGCGCACAATATGGAAGAATTTTCTGATATAGTTGAGCAATATACGCCCATGATTAACCGTATTATTCGTTCATTAATGATTTATAAAGATCAAGATGACTATTTTCAAATTGGTTTAATAGCGCTTTGGGATGCTTACTCACTCTATGATCCAGAAAAAGGAAGTTTCCTTTCGATTGCCTATAGCATGGTCAAAGGTCGAATTTTACATGGACTGAGGGATGAAGCAAAAACAAACTTACTCGTATCTCCCTTTGAACCAGGTTCCGGACAAATCGAAGAGACTTTAATAACGGAGGATAAACCCTTACAGCATGAATATCTTCTTGCTTATTGTGAAGGATTAACGGAATCACAAAAAAACTGGGTGCTTTTGACCTTTGATGCACAGTTGTCGATTTCGGAAATTGCTGTTCAACAAAATGTGACGATTGCGGCAGTCAAATCCTGGAGAAGGTCAACACTAAAAAAGCTGAAAACCTCTTTAAATAGTCATTAAACCTGCAGCTTTGTCAGAACAACTGATGTGGGGTGATGGACATTTTGTGCGCTACAGGTCTTTCAGAGGATAAAAAGGCCGTCGAGTATGTCTCGACAGCCTTGGCAGCCATTTTAGTAATGGCTGCTTCTATTAACTTCTTGCCGTATCTGTATACTGATAGATAATTTCAGCATTATGTTCGGCAATCCCTCTGAAATGTTTAAAATCCGGTCGCTTAATTAATAATTGCCGGAAATCCATAAACTGTTCTTTACTCACCTTATATTCGGAGATTTCTTTATTTGCAAGTTGATCCAATATTCGTTCTATTTCTTTGGTTTCCATCAAAGATCCTCCTTTTGATGCGTAGATCCTTATCCAACACTTTTACTATTTTAAGCCATCCTTGAAAGACAAGCAATCCATGCGAATGTCTAAAAAAACAATTTCGGGCTGTAATTAAGGTAAAAATTGCAAGATTATCAATTAAATTCTTTACGTATAGATAAAAATAGTGCAAACTGTATTATAAATTATTTAGTTTCTAGGCTGTATTCAAACGTAAGCTGACTAATCGAATCATTGTCTAGAGTATGTCTTCAAATGATGAGGTACATTTGATCTCATCATCGATAACTTAGAAAATGGAAAAGTAAAGGGTGGTCGAGATGAAAAAGGCTGAAGTGGGAAATATTATTGAATTTCGCGAAGGATTACAAGGTATTGTCGAAAAAGTTAACGAAAATTCGGTAATTGTGGACGTTACCTATATGGAGAATTACCGTGATTACGATTTGGAGCAAAAAACAGTTGTTAATCATAAAAACTATAAAATTATCAAACAATGAAATGATAACGGTTACTAGTTTACTCAACTATTCTTCCCTTTGATAGCAAGTTGAGCGACGTTTTTAGATTCTGCACGATACCAAATAAAAAGAAAAAGTCGCAAAATATGTAACTTTTTCTTTTTATATGCGTCATTATTGTTAAAGCATTCCCCAGAAATCGATTGATTTTAGAGATGCTTTTATTCAGATTCTATGACAACCAATAATATCAAGGGGGAAACAAACATGAGAAAAATCAGTTTTTTATTTACAGGCGCGTTACTGTCAATGATCATTTTAACAGGCTGCGGGACAAGCGATAAAGAGGATACAGCCAATGACTCTAAACCTCAAGAAACTGAAAACAATCCTTCCTCGGAAGAAACCAAGAATGGTTCATCATCCGATTCTAGTAATGAGTCTGATTCATCTGCCGATTCTAATGAGACTGATTCATCAGATACAACGGCTGAAAAAGAGGAAGATGCCACAAAAGAAAAAGTTGAAGATCCTGAGAAAGATAAAGTTAGAATTCTCGAACAAAATATTGACTATAGTGTGAATGGGGAAAGTAAACAAAACACTGCTTTTTTAACCACCAGCGATAATCAGCATTTCACAATGTTTGTATTGCCTGAATATGAACTATCTGCTGAGGAACCGATGAAGGATGTCCTTCTATTATCAGGGAAAGAAGATGTATTCATGAGAATTGAGATTCTCCCTGCTGATATAAACTGGGACGAAACTGAAGAAAATGTAAAAGCCCAGCTTGGCTCCGTCTCAGAGAGTGTAGAAACCTTGAATGCAGGGGAATTTTCACTAACAAACGGTTCGATATTTGAAGCCAAAAACGGTAATGACGTCGTCACCTCCGTTTTAATCAAGGATAAAAGTAATCCTGTTCGTCTTACCTTATTCACAACCAAAGATGAGGATCATCGGGATGCCTTCATTAAAATGGGCAGTACCATTATTAAACAATAATACCAAAAACGGAAGACATACTTGTCTTCCGTTTTTTAATGCATCGGTTTATTTAATTTAGCCAGCCAAATCAAGAATAAAAATAATAAACTGATGTAACCGAATATCGGATATAAATAACTAAGGAGAGTACCATATTCAAATTGACCAATGATAACAGACAGCGTACAGATTAGTAATGTAACCAACAAATTGGGGAGCTTTATATAAGCATTTATTTGCTTCTGCAATCCAAAAATATTGCCGATCACTGAAGTGAATATTTCACAGTAAATAACTAAAATAAAGACCCAGTACAGTCCCGAAGCAGCCTTCTTCATCAGTTCAGCCGTTGGTATTTCATACGTTAATACGTTTGGAAGTGCCAAAAGGGATATATGCCCAGCCAGCAGAATAAGTGTTAAAAACAGCCCTCCCAATACAGCTCCCTCACGTATAACTTTTTCATCCTTAACTTCATAAGCCACCGGTATTAAGATGGCTTGGGCCAAAGCCAAGTTAAACGCTGCATAGGCAAAAGGAGATAATACAGCGTCCATTGATACAGTACTTGGCAAGAAGAGCATACTAGGCTGTATACTGCCATCAGCAAGCGTTAACACACAAAGCATCACACTAAAGAAAATCATAATGGGCACAACGAAAGAGTTAACTAGGAATAACCCCTTTAACCCAAGCATTAAAATAACCGAAGCGCCAATAATGGTTACCGTTACACCAATCAGCCTCGAAAGACCTAATTGCTCTTCAAACACAGCTCCAGCCCCGGAAATCATAACAGCTGTGACACCTATAAGCATAACAAGAAAGAAAATATTAACGATAGGCGCTAATCTTCTCCCAAATAAAAAACGATTAAATTCTTCGTACGTCCGTGCTTGAGCACGTGCCGATAAGATCATCATCTTTGTTCCCGTATAAATAAATATATATCCGGCAATTAATATTCCCAGAAACCCTATAGATCCATATTTAGTAAAAAATTCCGCTATTTCTCTCCCGGTTGCAAACCCCGCACCGACTACCGTTCCTACATAAACTGCAGCAATTTGGAAGGCGCCTGTCCACCTTGCACGCATTAAATCCCCCCTCCTAAAGAGTATATGTGACAGGGAGGACATTTAAGACAGGCTTTCCCTGTTTTGAACGACAAATAGAAGCTGTCCAGAATAGATACAGCTTCTCTTTAACGTTATACTATTTACAGTTTCTTATCATCAATCGAAGATAACCACTTATCAATAACGGCAGTTACTGATTGAACAGCTCCTTCTTCAAATGGTGATACAAGATGTGCGGATTCAACAAGCTCCAAGAAAGACTGACTGCCTCCAAGCTTACATAAACGGATATAATCCTCCCATGCTGTTTCGTCTCCCTCAATTGAACGTTTCCAAAATTGGAAAGCACACAGCTGGGCTAGCGTATAGTCAATATAATAAAACGGTGTAGAATAAATATGACCTTGGCGCTGCCAATATCCGCCGTTTTCAAGAAATTCCAGTCCCTCATAATCACGATCTGGAAGATAGATTTTTTCTATATTTCTCCATGCTTGCTTACGGTCAGCAGGTGATGCTTCAGGATTTTCATAAACGAAATGCTGATATTCATCAACAGCCACTCCATATGGTAAAAAGGTAAGCGCACCGCTTAAATGTGAGAACTTATATTTATCTGTATCTTCTTTAAAAAATAACTCCATCCAAGGCCAGGTTAAAAACTCCATACTCATTGAATGAATCTCAGCAGACTCAAATGTTGGCCAGTAATATTCAGGAACCGTGAATGAACGGCTGCTATAAACTTGGAAAGCATGCCCAGCCTCATGGGTCAGCACGTCAATATCCCCTGAAGTCCCATTGAAATTTGAAAAAATAAAGGGTGCTTGCATATCCTCAATAAACGAGCAATAGCCCCCGCCTTCTTTTCCTTTTTTAGCAACAAGGTCCATCAAGTTATTTTCGATCATAAATTCAAAGAATTCAGCTGTTTCAGGTGACAGCTCCTGGTACATCTTTCTGCCATTTTCAATAATCCAATTTGCATCTCCCTTAGGTACAGCATTGCCTGTTTGAAATTCAAAAGCTTCATCATAATATGTAAGATGGTCAAGATTTAGACGATTGGCTTGGCGTTTCATCAACTTACTAACAAGCGGAACAACTGATTCCTTGATTTGTTTACGATAGTTCGCAACATTTTCAGCATTGTAATCAGTCCGGGCCATTCGATAATACCCTAGTTCAACAAAGTTTTTATATCCTAGTTTCAATGCCATCTCGTGCCGGACCTTTACAAGCTGATCAAAGATATCATCCAACTGCTTTTCATTTTCTTCAAAAAAACCAAAATAAGCATGGCTGGCGCCTTTTCTTATATTCCGATCAGGTGACTCTGTGAAAGGCTGAAGCTGGGCAAGCGTTCTTTCTTCCCCTTCGAAATCTATTTTGGCTGAAGCAATTAGCTGCGAATATTGTGTCGTCAGACGATTTTCTTGCTGAAGTAACGAAATAATTTCCGGTGAAAACGTTTTAAGCTGAGCATCTGCCAAGGCAAATAATTGACTGCCGTACTCCGCTTCTAGTTCATTACGAAAAGCAGAGCTTACTAACGCTTGATAAAACTGTGATTCTAGCTCTTCTAACTCCGGACCTACTTCATCGACATAATCCATTTCCGTTTTGTAAAAAGAATCCGTTGTATCAACTGAGTGTCTAATGGAACAAAGGGCGAACATGCTGTTCACACTATTTCGCAATGTATTTATTTCATTCATCGCTTGTCCCTGAATTTTTGCATTCTCTGCGTCCTTAAACGTATCCAGAGCTTGAGTAAATGACTCTTTCACTTCAGCCAAAACAGGCCGTTTGTATTCAAATGTTTCGAATTTCATTCTATTCACTCCACTCTCTTTATTTACATACAATGCATCATACTAAGTATTCTCTTAAACTAGTGATATCCCTTCTTAGAGATTTAAAGTTTAGTATAAATACCCCGATTTCATTACTTGTGTAACCATCACTAATTCCTTTTTAATGGTCTTTAAATATGCTGAAAGGACTTTGGCTAGTACATACCACTTCCTATCATCAAGAAAATTAATTCCTCTTTTCACCTTACTCTCCCGCAATTGTATTTGGCTATCAATATGATCTATTAAAGTTTGGTTTACTGGTTACTTTTCTTGATTTGATGGCGAATTATCGGCTCCTTTTAAAAAAGACAATAAGATCGGGTAGAATATAGGGGGGTATTTCTTCTCTTTTTTCCCCATTCAAGCCGTTAATCCCGTCTGGAATCCCTTATTCCCGTCTGAGACAGCGTTAATCCCGTCTGGACCCATCATATTCCCGTCTAGAGGCAGCGTATTCCAGTCTGGACACTATTTACAGCCAATAAATACCCCTTGGGGCATATTTATTTCTGTAAAGCCGTACGGACTTTTGCCCGGCTATACTTGCTTAGAGGCTTTCAGCACTTATCCCGTTCGCACGGCAACTATGCTTTTGGCAAGACAACTGGTACACCAGCCGTACGTCCATCCCGGGCCCTCTCGTACTATGGAAAGCTCTTCTCAAATTCCCTAAGCTCACGACGTTGTGAACCCACCTCGCGTACCCTTTAATGGACGAACAGATCAACTACAAATTCTAAGCTTTTCCTTAAAGGCTATGAATGTTGTGAAGAACAAAAAAACCTTCCATAAAGGAAGGTTATTTTTGTTCTTGATCTAAGGCATTGTAGCCAATCTTTTTGATTAGTTCAGTAGCCATTTCTTTTTCTTCAGAAGTCAAAACATTCATAATGTCATCAATTTTCTTTTCGTGGTCTGGGAAGATACTTTCAATAAAGGTTTTGCCCTTTTCAGTGATTTTGGCAAAGGTGACACGTCTGTCATTTTTACAGGCAATTCGCTCAAGAAATTCTTTTTGCTCAAGTTTATCTACTACATACGTAATACTTCCACTGGCAAGGAGTATTTTACCCCCAATTTGCTGAAGCGGCTGTTCTCCTTTATGGTACAGAAGCTCTAGTACTGCAAATTCAGTCGGATTTAATCCTTGTTTTGCAATATATTTATTCACAACATCATTCATTGATCTGTGGGCTCTGGAAAGGACGATAAATAACTTAAGAGATTGCTGGATGCTGTCATTTCCCATTGTTTTCACATCCTTTTTCAAAATATCTCGAATTCAAATTAATTATAATAAAAACACTCTACCTTGTCAATTCACTCCATTAAGGCGCCCTTTTACTGTTTATTTTGATATATAATGGAAAATATCATTATCACTTGTCAGAAAGGAGCAGCATATGGAATCATCGACTACAGCTGCACAACTTCCTTCTAAGACCTCGTATGGAATTCTGATTATTATGGGCATCTGCCACTTACTAAATGATTCACTCCAAGCCGTTGTGCCTGCAATGTTTCCTATTCTTGAAACATCTCTTGGACTCAGTTATACCCAGCTTGGCTTGATTGCTTTTTCATTAAACATGGTAGCTTCCGTTATGCAGCCAATCTTTGGTTGGTACACGGATTCATTTCCTCTTCCATATGCCCTGCCTCTTGGTATGGGAAGTACGCTATGCGGAATGCTCCTATTAGGACTAGCCCCTTCCTATACCGTTATTTTGTTCTCAGTCATGTTGATTGGAGTTGGTTCTGCCATTTTTCACCCGGCAGGATCACGTGTTGCCTTTTTGGCGGGTGGAACAAGGCGAGGGCTTGCTCAATCTATCTATCAAGTTGGCGGGAACACTGGCCAAGCATTGGCACCCTTAATTACCGCAATTATTCTGCTGCCATACGGACAAAAAGGAGCCCTATGGTTTGTACCAGTTGCTTTACTCTCTGTCTTTCTTTTAGTTTTAATCGCTAATTGGTATAAAGGAAGACTATCTTCCTTTCTAATAAGAAAAAAGTTACTGAACAACAGACAAAAAAGCCTAAACAAAGAATATACAAAGCGTTAGGTATTGTCCTCTTTTTGATCTTTGCGAGATCATGGTATATATCTTGTATGACTAACTTCTATGCGTTTTATCTGATTCACGATTATCATTTTACCATCCGTTCCTCCCAGCTTTATCTTTTTGCATTTTTGGCTGCTGGAGCTTTAGGAACCTTTTTAGGAGGTCCTTTAGCCGACCGGTTTGGCAGAAAAAATATAATTTTCTTTTCTCTTGCAGGCAGTGCTCCCTTTACAATTATTTTGCCCTATGTATCTGCTTCAGCCGTGATCATCCTCTTATTGTTGGCAGGATTCGTCATAATGACTAGCTTTTCCGTAACGGTTATATACGCTCAAGAACTCTTTCCGGGAAAAGTCGGAACCATGGCTGGGCTAACGGTAGGATTTGCATTTGGCATGGGAGCGGTTGGATCAGTGGCACTTGGTATTGCAGCTGATTTTATAGGTATTGCGTCAACCATTAAATGGATTGGATTTCTGCCTTTGTTAGGTATTTTCACTCTCATGCTTCCTTCTGATACTGTGCTGAAAAGATGGCATCAGGAATGACAAAAAAGGCTGCGTCATCCGCAGCCTTTATCTTTAATAAGTTACGTATTTTTTTCTTCATAAAGTGGGAGACGAATATGAAAGCTGCTCCCTTTGCCTATTTCACTTTCCACTTTAATCATGCCTGAATGTTCTTCGATAATTTTATAACTAACCATAAGCCCCAGACCTGTTCCCCTTTCCTTTGTGGTATAAAAAGGTTCGCCTAGTTTTTTAATTTTTCTTCTGGAATTCCTTGGCCTTCATCTGTTATCGTGATTTGAACTTGGTTAGTCCCCCACCTTCTTGTTTTTACCCGAACAATGCCTCCAGAAGGCATCACTTCAATGGCGTTTTTTAGAATGTTAATGAACACCTGTTTAAGCTGGTTCGCCTCACAAAAAACAGGGAATTCTTTTTCCTCAAAATCACTCTCAAACTGAATATTTTCTAGCAGTGCCTGTGCGCCCATCAATTCAAGTGTTTCTAGCATAATACTATTAATATTTTGACTAAAATAATGTACAGCTTGAGGTTTAGCTAATACTAGAAATTCTGTAATAATGGTCTCGATTCGATTCAGTTCAGTCGTGATCACATGAAAATAAGTACTGAAATCTTCTTTAACACTCGTCTGCAGTAATTGAATAAATCCTTTTACCGCTGTCATCGGGTTTCTTATTTCATGTGCAATTCCTGCGGCGAGTTCTCCCACTACACTCAATGTATCTGATTTACGAATTTGTTCCTGCATGACAAGATTTTCGGTAACATCTCTAATGATTGTAAGGTGCAGACCAGAGTATAAATTTTCTCTGGTTGATATTTCTAAATGTTTCGTTTTACCATTTCTCATCACTAAGGGCATTACGGAAGTTTCTGACCCATTTCGAAAGACCATTTCCAAATGATTTTGTAATGACTTTCTATTTACCGAGTTCTTTTCAACTAGTGAATGAATAGAAATTTGAAGCAACTCCTGCTTTGACAGTTCAAGTATTTTTAAACCGGCTTCATTTATATCGATAAATTCGGACGATTTCCACAGAATCATCCCATCTAAGGAACCTTCAAATATCTTGCGGAATTTTCGTTCACTATCTCTAAGCTCCGTTTCAATCCGCCAGCGTTCACTCACATTCCGAAGGATCGTCAAATTATAGCCTTCATCTCCATGCTTTTTTGATGTTAGTTCAAGGAGTTTAATCTGTTTATTAGGCATTCTAAAAAATAGTTCTCCACGAACTGAGCCTTCTTTTGCAAAATGCTCTAATAATTGTTTGTATTTCTCATCTTTTTTATAAATGTAATGTCCGATTTTTCCACCAATTAAATCTTCCTTGTTGTTTTCGAAAATTTTACAGGCAGCATCATTTACCCTGAAAATAATATTGTTCTTGTCCGAGAAAAGGATGGCATCCATTGATTGTTCTAATAGCTCCTGAGTAATTCGTTCACTTTTCTTAAGCTTCTGTTCCATTATCCGTCTTTCCGTAACATTCCTAAAGATAGACATAAACAATCCATTCATGTTATTTGAGCTGGTTGTATAATCAAAACTTATTACTTTTCCCTTTGAAACCATTTCGACATCGCCTTTATACGAACCTGAATAATGTACATGAAGAATCCCCTTACGCCATTCTTCTATGTACGCAGCAGTGACCAAGGTGTCGATGTTTTTTCCGACAATTTTTCGTTTTTCTAATTGAAGAGCTCGGCAAAAAGCATCATTAATATCCATTACCATCCCACTGCTGTCATAGATTGCAATACAGTCGACTGCCTGATGAAACATATCTTTAAACATTTTCATCGACATTTGTTTCTCCTGTTCCGCTAGATGTTCAGATGTAATGTCTTTTATTTTATATAGCTTATGTCCCTCTATATTAAGCGTCAGAACGATGCATTCAATTGACTTAATCGCACCATCTCTAAGTTGTATCTTCCATTGGTACTTACCTTCTGTATGAGGATAGATATCTTCTCCAGAAAGCGTCGAAGCGACAGCGCCAGTAAACAGGTCGGTTATTTTAGCATCTAATAAATTTTCTTCTGTTTCTTGAAAAAGACTGCATGCCGGTTGATTAACAAAACAAATTTGATTTTCACCATCAGTAAGAATGAACGGTTCAAACGCTTGATCAAAAATCACTTTGTATTGCTGAATAAGGCTCAATAACGTATGATTTTCCTGCTGAATCCGTAGAAAATCTTCAGTTTTTCCCACCATTATATTCATCCCCTAAAATGCTCAATTCATTTCCATAATTCAACAAAATAACATATTATTCCTACCTAATAGCTAAAAATAGGAAAAAAGGTTTAGTTTAATCTTCATTTTAATTCCGCTATAATATGTTAGGTTGATTCGTATAAAGCAAAAAACATAGGTCAAACGTGGTTTTTTTAGCGTAAAGGTTTTTTAACTTTTAAATCGGGTAATGAAGGAGAGACTTCTCATCGGCTATCTATACAAAGGAGGCAATCATGAATAAGCGCAGTTATTATTTCGATAATGCTAAATTTATATTAATGGGCTTTGTTGTCTTTGGGCATCTATTAAACAGCTTTATTAATGATAATGAACTCATTTATGCACTTTATAAAACCATCTATACTTTTCATATGCCTGCCTTTATTCTAGTATCAGGATTTTTTGCAAAAGGCTATTATAAGAAAGGCTATTTAGCAAAAATTACGAAGAAATTAATTCTTCCCTATATCATTTTCCAAGTAATCTATACGGTTTTCTATTATTTTTTATATAGAAAAGATACATTCCAGCTTGATTTATTTGATCCAAATTGGGCGTTATGGTTTCTCATTAGTTTATTCTGCTGGAACATCATGCTTCTCGGCTTTGCCAAACTGAAACCTATGTTAGCTATTACACTTTCGATTGTTATTGCCCTGTTGGTTGGGTATGTTGATTGGGTAAGCAATTACTTAAGTCTTTCTAGGACATTCGTTTTCTTTCCAATGTTCTTAATCGGGTACCATCTTAGTAAAAATTCTTTACAAAAACTCTTTTCAACTAAGATCAGATTGACCTCACTTTTCATAATGGTCATTGTCTTTGCTTTCTTTTATTTAATGCCTGATATTAACTACAAATGGCTCCTTGGTTCTAAACCCTATTCGGAGCTTGAACAAGCAAGTTTAATCTCTATGTTCAAACGACTTGGATTTTATGGCTTAAGTGTCTTAATGACTTTTTGTTTCCTTTCCTTTATCCCTAAAGAAAAACATTTCTTTACGAACTGGGGGACACAGACACTTTATGTGTACTTATTACACGGCTTTCTGGTCCGTACATTCCGTGAAAGTGATATGCAAACCTACTTTACAAATGTCGAGAGCTTCCTGCTGCTTGGATGCCTATCATTGATTATTACCATGATTCTTTCTAGCCGGTTAACAGCCTCACTTGCACAGCCTATTATTGAACTGAAAATCAGTCGAACCATCGGATTAGTTAAGAATATCCGTCACTCTTTCCACTCAGTAAAAAAACAGATTGATAAATTGGCAAACAACTAATTGCAGAAAAAACACCTCAAGAGTTTGAGGTGTTTCAGACTGTAGACAAACTCGGGTGAAACCAAGTTTGTCTACAGTCTTCTTTTTTTAGTTTTTAAAATGGGGCTGTTGATTGCAGTGAAAGGAGCTTCGCTTTCCGCGGGCGGACTGTGAGCCGCATCAATGCTTATGCTCCTGCGGGGTCTCACCTGTCCCGCTATTCCCGCAGGAGTCTTCACGCCCTCCTCTCCAATCAACCGTCTATCTAAGGTTGATTTGGATGTAAAACCTAGCGATTGAAAGGAAACACGTACTACCCTAGAACAAATTTAGGAGGACACAAGTGATCTTAAAAGCAGATACTACGTCAATTAAGAAATAATATAACAGTACGCCTATTAAAAGCCATGAGCTGCCTCGATAAGCAGAAAAACATCCATGAAATGTGTTCAAAATACCAAAAGAGGTACGGAATGAAATCATTCCGTACCTCTTTTGGCTACTAACTGAAACACCTCAAGAGTTTGAGGTGTTTTTTCTTGGCTTTATTTGTCTTCAACTATAATATAAGCTGCTCTTACGGGTCCATGAACACCGACAACGAGGTCCATTTCTATATCAGCTGAATTGCTCGGCCCGGTAATAAAGTTTATACAGGTAGGAAGGATCTCACCAGTTTCAACTTTTCCACGAATAAGTTGTGCTGCTTGAGTCATCCTTGGCACAATACTGCTTTTTGGAATAATAGAGATATACGTTTTAGGAAGCATACAAACCGTTCTTCCCTTATTACGGTCACTGAATAAGACTACCGTAGCTGATTCGGCTAATGTTATTTCACTGAATGTAATTCCTATATTGGCTTTTTCTGCAAGCTTGATATTTTCTCTTCCCTTTGTGTAGTCCCATACATCCACATGATGATCTGCCATTGACTCTGAAAGTCCATATTCCATAAACCGATCATCTTTTGGGAGGATAATCCGTCCTCCGCCAAATTCGTTGATCACATACCGTAGAGTAGTTGGGAGATTGGAAACGCTTGTTTGATAAAAGTCTGTATGAATTCGTTTACAATGTTCCTTTAACACGAATAAGAGATCATCGGTTGATGCTGATTTCATCACCTCATCTTGTGGTCGATACACCCACTGCGGCCGTTTCACTTCTTTTTTTGAGGTTCTTCCATATTGACTGGCTATGTTTTTCATAAACACATCCCGATTTTGTATTATCCCTGTCATGATTTTTCCCCTTCCTTATCACGACTCTTGAACCAGTCACGGAATCGTTCCTTATTAGGTGCCGGAAATTCTCTGCTTTCCGTCCAAGCTTTTAATGGACCCGGTCCTTTAGAAATACTTGTTCCGGTTGTAAACGGGCTCATCGCAGATGGTGCTATCTTTGAACCAAATTTATAGAGCATAGGTGAAGCAGCTCCTAAACCAAACGCCTTCATTGCCAGTTTTTCAGATATCGGGGCTTTCCCCTCTTTTTCAACTATTACCTGCCGGTGGCGTAAGAGAAGTTCATGAAGAGGAATTTTAACTGGACATGCATCCGTACAAGCGGCGCAAAGGGAAGAAGCATATGGAAGCTCCTTATAATCTTCATAACCACCCAGAAGAGGTGATAAAACCGCTCCAATCGGTCCTGAATAAATTGAACCGTATGCATGCCCCCCCACATGCCGGTACACCGGACAAACATTCACACAAGCAGCACAGCGAATACATTGAAGAACTGATTGAAATTCTGTCCCTAGAATTTTTGAACGTCCATTATCCACGATGACCAAATGAAACTCTTCTGGCCCATCTACCTCGTGAACTTGTTTAGGTCCGGTCAATACCGTGATATAGCTCGTAAGTCTTTGACCTACTGCGCTCCTTGTTAAAAGACTAACAAGGACTTCAAGTTCCTCATAAGTAGGAACCACCCGTTCCATTCCCATTACAGTAATCTGTGTTTTAGGGAGGCTTGTGACAAGGTCAGCATTTCCTTCATTTGTTACTAACGAAATAGATCCCGTCTCAGCAACTGCAAAGTTGCAACCGGTTATGCCAATATCAGCATGTAGAAACTTTTCTCGTAGAATTTCCCGAACATGGGCGGTCAGCTCATCTGGGTTTTCCGTTTTGGTATAACCCAGCTTTTCCTTGAACACATCACGAATCTGCTCTTTATTTTTATGAAGGGCAGGCGCAACGATATGGGAAGGCGGATCATGTTCATCAATTTGAAGAATATATTCACCAAGATCTGTTTCAAGCACCTCACAGCCAACTTCTTCAAGCGCTGCATTTAAATTAATTTCCTCTGTCACCATGGATTTGGATTTAACTACTTTTTTGCCATTCTTTTTTTGAATCACTTCTTTTATATATGTGTTTGCATCCTCAGCAGTTTCGGCAAAAAACACGTGGCCGCCAAGTTTGACAACGTTTTCAGCTAACTGATCAAGATAGTAGTCAAGGTTCTCCAGCACATGCTGTCTGATTTCTTCACCATGGGAGCGCCATTCCTCCCAATTACCGAGTTCTTCTGCAGCAGCCAATCTCCGTCCATGCAAACGTTCTTGAGCACCTGATACGGCTGCCCGCATAAAATCATTTTGAATCCCGGAATCTACCCGTTCTTTGAAGTTCTCCGTGCCGATTTTCATTGGCATATGCTACACTCCTTTTCTTTTTATCTATCAACCTGTCAACGACTGTTCAGTACTTCAGCGAGATGCATAGACTTAATTGGCATACCTTTCCGCTCAATACGTCCGCCAATATTTATTAAGCAGCCGGCATCCCCGCCAATGAGATAATCTGCTTTTGTACCGCTGATACTCATCACCTTTTCATCAACCATCTGTTCGGAAATTTGTCCCATTTTCACTGAAAACGTACCTCCGAACCCACAACAATTGTGTGCACCAGGCAATGGAACCACTTCAAGGCCCTTCACATGTTTAAGTAAGGTAAACGGAGCGTCGGTCACATGGAGAAGACGTGTCATATGACAGGATGTATGATAGGCGGCTGTACCCTCAAGTCTTGCTCCAACATCTTCTATTTTTAATACATCTACAATAAATTGTGATAGTTCATACGTTCGTTCAGCAATCGAAATTGCCTTTTGCTCCCACTTTTCATCGCCCTTAAAAACATGCGGATATTCCTTAAACATCGCTGCGCATGATCCTGAAGGAGTAACAATATATTCAGCATCCTTAAAGGTTTCGATCATCCGCTTCATCGGTTCTTTTGCTTCATTAACATAGCCACTGTTATACGCCGGCTGTCCACAGCAAACCTGTGATTCTGGAAAGTCAATAACACATCCTAGGCGTTCAAGTACCTCTACTGTTGCTTTCCCAACATTGGATTGAAACATATCAACTAGGCATGTAGAAAACAGGGTCACTTTCATTCTCATTCCTCCATCCTGAATGTACATATAATTCAACAGGTCATCTGATGACTTAGATAAAAATTATCTAATAAAACTATACCATTTTTTACAATTTTGGAAAACATGCCATTCCTCATATAGTAACTTATTTCTGTGTATCCAGAAAATGAGTCAGTACCTTCTCCACATTCTCTAAATGTTTCATCATGGCTGCACTTGCAGCTTGTGATTTCTACATGTTCCTCATTAATCTGATTAATGGTTGTATCCTTATCAAATAGGGCAATTCTTCTTGTCTCTCTCATTGTTTCAATCATCATCCCAGAAACCTGATGCATCAAATCTGCTAGAAGTGGATTTTTCGAAGCCTTAGCAATTTCTAAATGAAATAATAAATCAGCTTCTTCTCCAAGCGCTTGATTTCCTCTCGCATTTTTCATGTCACGATAAGCCTGTTCAATTGGAATTTCATCACCTATTTCGAATTTAGCTGCAGCGGATGCAGCCGAACCTGTTTCAAGAATTTTCCTCACCTCTAATAAATGCAGGATGTCCTTTTTTGTCATTAGAATCGATGTATCTAAAGCTAGAGTAGAATCATATTTCTTAACATAGGTTCCTTCGCCCTGCTTCAAATCAATAAGCCCCATCGAGCGCAGCGCACTCAGCGCTTCACGTATAGCAGAACGACCGACCTGAAAATTTTCCGCCAACCGCTCAATCGAATCCAACTTTTCTCCCGGCTTAAGTTGTCCGCTCTTAATACTTTCAAAAATTGCATCTGCAACCTGTTCGTAAATTTTCTTCGATTTAATTTTCTTGTAATCCATTTCCTAATTTCTCCCTACTTTAACTATTTATCTTTTCATTATATAAGGATTGGATAAATATCACACTTTTTTCGATTATCTTGAAGTTAGTTTAGCTTTCTTTATGACAATACTATGGTAAAATAAACCGTTAGATTCAAAGTTTTGAACGGTTGAAAGGAGCTATTTTAACACTTATGAAAACCATTATGTGTACCCTAAATGCTAAATATATTCATACTAGTTTATCTATTCGCTATCTTAAAGCCTATGCTGAACCTGAATTCCCTGTTCAGCTAGCGGAATATACTATTAAGGATCCCATTTTGAACATTGTCAGCGAACTCTATTCTAAAAAACCGGATGTTATTGGGTTCAGCTGTTACATTTGGAATATCGAAGAAACCATTAAAGTTATCCAAGCTCTTAAAAAAATTCAACCAGATCTCTGTATCATTCTTGGTGGACCGGAAGTTACCTATGACGTAACAGAGTGGCTTGAGCGGATACCTGAAGTAGATTTCATCGTAGTTGGTGAAGGTGAAATTACATTTAAGTCCCTTTTAGCTGCGATTTATGGAGATAATGATTTTTCTAAAATTGGTGGAATCGCCTACCGATGCGATGGGAAGAACGTTGTTCATCCACAGATTGGTAAACTTGATTTAAAATCGATTCCTTCTCCATATCGCTTTGAAGAAGATCGAGCTGAATTAGGTAAGCGTGTCACCTATATTGAAACGAGCAGAGGGTGCCCATTCAGTTGTCAATTCTGCTTGTCGTCTATTGAGGTAGGCGTTCGCTACTTCGACAGGGAAAAGATTAAGGAAGATATTCGTTACTTAATGGATAATGGAGCAAAAACCATTAAATTTGTTGATCGGACCTTCAATATCAGTCGTAGTTATGCCATGGAAATGTTTCAGTTTCTAATTGATGAGCACCGCAAAGACGTCGTCTTTCAATTTGAGATTACCGCTGATATCATGCGGCCAGAGGTCATTCAATTTCTGAATGACCATGCACCAGCAGGATTGTTCCGTTTTGAGATTGGTGTTCAGTCGACCAATGATCAAACAAATGAACTGGTTCAACGCAGACAGAATTTCGATAAACTGTCTCGTACGGTTACGATGGTTAAAGAAGGGAAGAAAATTGATCAGCATTTGGATTTAATTGCCGGCCTTCCTGAAGAAGATTACCATTCTTTCCGTAAAACCTTTAACGATGTGTTTGCCATGCGTCCTGAAGAACTACAGCTAGGCTTTTTAAAAATGCTTCGGGGCACTGGTTTACGGATTCGTGCGAACGATCATCAGTATATATACAGTGATCACGCACCATATGAAATCTTAGCGAATAATGTTCTATCATTTGATGACATTATCCGTATAAAACAGGTTGAAGATGTGTTAGAGAAATACTGGAACGATCATCGAATGAATGCTGCGGTTGAGTATCTGGTCACAAAGGTCTTTTCGTCACCATTTGATTTCTTCCAGGAATTCGGAACATACTGGGAAGAGAGAGGCTGGTCGAGAATTGGTCACCAATTAGAAGATTTATTCCAGAGGCTCTATCAATTTTTAGAGGATAAAGAAATTGAAGATTTAGATGTGGTCCTCGGACTAATGAAATATGACTATTTCAAAACGCATAAATATAAACCTAGAAAACCTTGGTGGGAACAATCCTACAATAAGCAGGAGCGTTCAGCAGTTTACTCCTCTGTCTTAGAACATCCCAACCAGCTCGGATCGGATTTTTTAAACCTTCGTTTAACAGAGAAAGAAATGTACAAGCATACCATGCTAGAAGAAGTACCTTTCGATTTATCACAGTATTTAAATACTGGTGAATTAAACAGAAGCCAATGTACTATGCTTGCTTATTTTGATCCATCAGGGGTTGGAACAGCCGTTTTCTCAATAAATAAATAAGATAAAGGGACCGGCCACAATATGGCCGGATCCCTTATTTTTTGGTTTATCAGAACTAATCAGATCGTAAATCTTTGCGGCATTTAAATCTCCTGAAAATTCCATACCAAAATCTTCTCTACTTTTGCTAAGCAACTCTGTCTTTTTTTCATCTTCTTTATTTTTCTGCTTCTTCTTCATTTGCCTTCTCGTCCATGTTTAGAATTCCGATTGGCACCCTTCATTGGGTTTTCATCTGCAGCAAATTCATTAGAAAATTCATTTTCCGCTTGATTGCGCTTTGGTGTCTTGCTGGTTTTAACTGCACCGTCTACATTGGCTTTTCTCTTCATTCAGAACACCCTTTCTTTAATGATCGATTCCTTAAAGCGGTATACCGCCTATATTAGAATGGGGCGAACTGAGGAGAATTTATACGGTCAAAAATTAAAGTTCTGATTACTTACTGACTCAAGACAGCTTCACTATTTGTTCACCTCTATAATTAGCTTGCCTTTTGTTTTCTTACTTGGAGTGCCTCATGAACCTTTGCAGCTTGATCTCAGGAATAAACACCGCCAATTGTCAGTTTTAGCTTCCCTGAAGCTGCATAGGTGTACAATTCATTCATGCTCGACTTTAACAGTTCTTGATTTTTCATAATCTGCGGCAAGAAAAAGCCAATCACTGATTGATTTCGGCGCATAAGCTTCGTAGGGTCAAATTGATACGGCACACTGCTGGCATTACCATAGACCACAATTCTTCCCATCGGTGCCAAGCATTTAAGTGTATGTATAAAGGTATCTCCACCGGCCATTTCCAACCCTAAATCGACACCGAGCCCATTTGTTGCCTCCAAAACCTTCTTATCCCAATCAGCTTTAGTATAGTCGATCAGTACGTCTGCCCCCATGCTCTCTGCAAGCTGAAGTTTCTCAAATGAACTTGCCGTTGCAATCACTTTACCTGCTCCAAATAGTTTAGCTAACTGGATAGCAATAGTACCAAGACCTCCAGCTGCAGCATGAATTAAAACAGTTTCATCACGCTGAATACGTCCCATCGTTTTTAAAATATGATAAGCACTTAAACCTTGTAAAGGCAGTGCAGCCGCTTGATAGAAATCAGTGCTGTTCGGTAATTCTATAACTGTGTCTTCATTAGCCACTGCATAGTCCGCATATCCGCCTGATTCAATTAAGCTGACTACTCTCGCGCCGGTCTGAACCCTCGTAACCTTAGCACCAATTTCCGTAACAATTCCTGCAACTTCTGCTCCTGGAATAAATGGCAAAGATGTGGGAACAACATATTGCCCACGGCGTCTGGCTGTGTCTGCATAATTTACACCTGCTGTATGAACCGATATAAGCACCTCATGATCAGCCGGCTTTGGCTTCTCTACATCAATATATTCCAATACTTCTGGACCGCCGTATCTACTGAATTGAATAGCTTTCATTTCTTTCTCCTCCTTTACCTAATCTGGAGAACTAGGACTGATTCCCCTTTTATAAACGGTCTGTATGCAGCTCAACACCTGACGTATTTGTAATCACGCCATTGATGAGTGTAGGAGCCATATGTACGCTCCCCGTATCAGCTGCAAAGGACAATACTTCATGGCCGTGTTGATATAAAAGTCTGCCTACCATTGACGATTGCAATGCATGAGCTGCATCTCCCTGCCAACCACGATAAAGAGACAATGCGGAAAGTGCCGCATCCGAAAGTTTCAGGCAAACGGATATCTGCTGTTCGAGCAGACAGGAGACAAAATGACCAGCACCATAGAAATCTTCAAGACTTACTTCGCCCGCATTACCTGAACAAACAATGACAATTGTTTGTTCAGCATCTTCTTTCAAAATCGTTTGGGCTACAAAAAAATTATTTAACAAGCTTGAAATATATACTATTCCTGCTGTATTGCTTTTCCTAAGTGCTATCGTACCATTCGTAGTAGAAAGGATTAACGTCTTCCCCTTTATCTCTTTATTAAGTTCAAGCGGATTAGGATATATAAATCCTTCAAGTGGTTTAGCATCCAGTTCTCCAGCTAAAAGAAAGTGGCCAGCTGCAAATTGCTGTGATATCCTAACCCCTTCCCCCGCATCTATGACGGGGATAACTTGTAATGCTCCATTGTCTAATGCGCTGACAATTGAAGTAGTAGCTAAAAGGATATCGAGGACTACTACCACCTTATTACCTGCGATCTTTTCTGCCTGAATGTCTTCTTTTTTCATTAACACATGTACCTTTCTTACAGCCATATCAAAGCTCCTCTTCAATAATCGATAACCCATGAATCATCAGACTATTTACATATTCATTGAGCGAGGCAAATCGCGGATCATCTGTTTGCCCCAATTTATATCGATAGTAAATTTGTTGACAAATTCCGGCCAACTTAAAGAAAGCAAAGGCTAGGTAAAAATTGATATGTGTTACGTCCCGACCGCTTTTTCTTGCATACAGATCGATAAATTCACTGCGGTCAAGAAAACCGTCCAACATCGTTACCGACCTGCCGGGTCCATTCTGAATAATTGTTGGATCACTCTTACCAATCCAGTAACCGAGTGCGACTCCCAAGTCAGCGAGGGGGTCGCCAATCGTTGCCATTTCCCAATCAAAAAGCCCTTCCATACTGGTGAAATCTTCGTTAAACATCATATTATTCAATTTATAATCATAATGAATTACCGCAAATTCATGCCGCTTAGGAATGTTCGCTGACAGCCACGTCGCCAGCGGCACAACAGCGGGATTTTCATCCGTTTTCACCCGTTCATAGCGTTTAATCCAGCCATGCACCTGGCGTTCCATAAATCCCTCAGGCTTAGAAATTTCAAGCAAAGAAGTTTGTTGATAGGGAATAGCGTGTAGTTCAGCTAGTTTAGATACCATAATTTCTGAAATCTGCCTATTAATTTCAGGGGTCGGCTCTATACCCTTAGGAAATGTTCCGTCTATTACCAATCCCCTTTTTCTTTCCATTAGGAAAAAGGAACTCCCTATAATCGATTGATCATTAGAAAAAAGAATGGGTTTAGGTGCTGGTGAAAAAAAGGGTTGAAGGCTCGATATAATTTTATATTCTCTTTCCATATCGTGTGCCTTTGGTGCAACTGGACCATGCGGCGGTCTTCTTAATACCGCTGTCCATTTACCCACTTTCAGCTGGTACGTCAAATTCGAGTGGCCGGCTGGAAACTGCTGAACTTCGAGTATATCGTTAGGCAGATTTTCAATGTTTCTTCTTAAAAACAATTCTAAATCTTTATATGGCAGCTCTTCTCCCAAACGTACAGCTGCTGTATCACTCGTAAGCGGATGCTGCATACATCTTCTCCTCCTATCCAATCAATTCTTAATTACGATTTTTTTATCCAGCTCTTCTCTTAAAGAATCGGATAGAACGATGCTTTTTTGTTTCTTGAAATCAAAATTCACTAACACGGATTGACTCCTGCCTATTAGCTGATTTGTTTGCGAACAGGCAATTTCTTGTTCCAAATTGAAGCTTTTTGTCCCTATTCTGGTGACAAATGTTTTTACCGTCAACAGTTGATTAAAGTATGCTTGGTTGATAAAATCACATTTTATTGAAGCAAGAATAAAGGAGCAATCGGTTTCATCTAGTCCTGCTCGAACCGTTTCAAAGAACTTAATCCTGGCTTCCTCTAAATAGATAAAGTAACTAGTATTGTTCACATGTCCCAGCGCATCTGTTTCACTAAATCGAACACTTACCTGAATTTCATTCATATCGCTATCCTCCTTTTACCCTGAATTAGGTGACAAGTCGTACTGCTTCGGAATGGAGTCATTGCTAACTCTAATCTCCGCAAAATAGAGGGATTAATTGTTGAACAAATTCACCGCAATGCTGCCCTCCATCATTAGCATTTTAACGGGAACCTATCTCTAAATCGTTTCAGCTTTCAAATGGCCTCGACTATCAATCAAGGTTTCACCCATTTGGATTAAGAAGCATCCAGGAGAATCTCTCCTAGATGCACAGTCAACCTCTATTGCATAATAATCTATTTCTTTAAAACTTCTTCTTCACGCAGAGCCCGGCGAAGTATTTTTCCTACATTCGTTTTTGGAAGCTCCGAACGGAATTCTATAGAATGTGGTACTTTATAGGCAGCAAGATTTTGCCGGCAATATTCGATTATTTCTCCTTCATCAACCGATTGACCGGAATTTAACACGAGAATGGCCTTCACGTTTTCTCCGCGGTATTTATCTGGAACTCCAATGACTACCGCTTCTTGTACAGCAGGATGTTCATATAAAACTTCTTCTACATCTCTCGGATAAATATTGTAGCCGCTCGCAATAATGAGATCCTTTTTCCGATCGATGATATATAAGTACCCTTCTTCGTCAACACGGGTAATATCACCTGTGTACAGCCATCCATCTCTCAAGCTCACAGCAGTTTCTTGGGGCATATTCCAGTAACCTTTCATAATCTGCGGTCCTTTAATAATCAATTCTCCTAGTTCACCAACGGGTACTTCCTCTGTACCTGTGGCCAAATCAACCACTTTATAATCCGTAGAAGGAAATCCAATTCCTACACTGCCTGGCTTTCTTTCGGCGAACATAGGGTTACAGTGTGTAGCTGGAGATGCTTCTGTCAGTCCGTAGCCTTCATAAATTTTCGAACCTGTTTTCTTCTCAAACTCACGAAGCAGTTCAATCGGCATCGGTGCACTTCCACTATTACAGACTCTAATTGAATTTATTCCATACTCCTCAGCGCGCGGATGACTGTTAATCGCTACATACATGGTAGGAACACCAGGGAAGATCGTTGGCTGTTCTTTCTTAATGGTATTCAATACCTCTTCTAAATCAAAACGCGGCAGCATAATTGAATCATTGGCTGTATAGATAGAATAGTTCATAGCAGAGCTCATCCCAAAGACATGAAAAAGAGGAATAATGGTTAGAAATCGTTCATTTCCAATTTCAGTACTCTCTTTGAAAAACTCATAGGTCTGAAGAACATTCGCAAAGATATTACGATGTGTCAGCATAGCACCCTTTGAGCGTCCTGTTGTCCCGCCTGTGTATTGCAGGACAGCAATATCGTGCTCCGTATCTAGTTCAACAGGTGTAAAATTTCCAAGACCAAGTTTCAGGAATTCATCAAAATAATGATCTGGAGTAATATCACGGTCTGAAGGCTGGAGACTTACGACAATTATATTTTTCAAGCGTACATTAGGCTGAACCTTCTTAACTAGAGGGTAAAATCCGTCCAAAACAACGATTGTTTCGGCACCTGAATCCTCTAACATGTATTCAAGCTCACGTTCAACGGACATCGGATTAATTTGTGTAATGATTGCACCTGCTGCCAAAGCACCATAATAAGCCATGACATACTGTGGACAATTCGGCAGCATAATAGCCACCCTGTCTCCTTTTTGAATGCCTTTACGCTGTAAGGAAGCGGCAAACGCAATTGAAGCAGCGTATAATTCCTGATAGTTAATTTTCCGGCCAAAAAAAGTGATTGCAGTATTTTGAGGATATTTCTGAGCTCTATCTAGGAGAATTTGAGGTAAGCTAATGTCAGGGATGTTTATTTCCTTTTCAATGGAATCCGTATACTTTGATAACCATACTTTTTCATTCATTATTACTGATACCTCCATCATTTCTATTTTTTAAAAGGTGAGAATGTATTGAGTATCATCCTGCGTGACTGCCCCCATCCACAATTAGACAATCTCCGGTAATATAGTTGGATGCATTGGATGCTAAAAATAATGCGGATCCCTTTAAATCATCGTCACCTCCGAATCTTTTTAATGGAGTAGAACGAAGCAGCGTATCTTTTTCTTGTTCAATGATAACCCTAGACATTTTTGTTGGGAAAAACCCAGGTGCAATGGCGTTGACATTAACGTTATATTGACCCCACTTCACAGCCAGATCTTTTGTAAACGTAATAATCGCTCCTTTGGATGTGTTATAGCCAATCGCATCCAAGACATCTGGATGGGACCCGCCTAATCCTGCAGTAGATGCGATATTGATAATTTTTCCTCCGCCCTGTTCAATCATGACTCTTCCTGCAGCCTGAGACATCAAGAACGTTCCCGTTACATTCGTATTCATTACCTTCTGCCAGGCTTCTAAGGGCATATCAACGACTGGAGCTCCCCAAGAAGCACCACTATTATTGACTAAGATATCAATTGAACCAAAAACCCTTTTCGTTTCTTCAATTACTTGCTGGATATCTTCTTGTTTAGTCACATCACATGTTAGTGGCAATGCTTTTACACCAAGAGCTTCTATCTTTAAAGCAACTTCATCACATGCGGACTTTTTACGTGAGCAAAGGACAATATTTGCCCCTGCTTCAGCCAATCCCATCGCGATTTGTTCCCCTAAACCTCTTCCTCCCCCTGTTACAATGGCTGTCTTGCCTGTCAAATTAAATAACTCGAGACTTTTCATCGTCAATCACTCCTTTTCTTCTTAGACCTCCACTTTCTTATATAAATCATATTTTTTAAGCTCAAGTTTAGCCACTTGTGCACGATGAACTTCATCTGGTCCATCTGCGAGGCGCAGTGTTCTCGCATTTGCCCATTGAGCAGCAAGCGGGAAGTCCTCTGACACACCTGCACCTCCTAGTGCCTGAATGGCTCGATCAATCACCCGTAGTGCCATGGATGGAGCAACTACTTTAATCATTGCGATT